>NZ_JBHWCC010000003.1:0-332401 GCF_042735715.1 Streptomyces sp. NPDC059582 | reverse complement strand
GTGGTGGTGGGCTACGCCGGCGTCGGCGGCAACAACGACCGCGCCGAGGGGGCGGGTTTCAACCAAACCTGGTGTTTGGGCTGGGCCGCACTCTGGTTCTGCCTCACCGTCGGGCGCCCGATTCGGCAAGACTTCGAGACGCCGTGGCGCGGCTACGCGCCACGGCGTCGTGATGTCGGGCCGACCCGGACGGGGAGCGGACGGCGTCAGGCGCGCCGCGGCACGACGAGTCCGGCGTCGTGCTCGGCGGTCCACCGCACGGGCAGGCCGACGGCGGTGAGGTGGCCGCCGGAGTAACGCTGTTCGCCGTGCCGGTAGACGCCGGCCGGGTCGAGGCCGGCGAGCGGCAGCCGAGGCCGCGCGTCTCACCCGGCGCGGGCCGCCCGTCCGTTGACGGGCCGTCGGACCAGGCCTGACGCCCGGTCAGATCGTGGCCGCGAGCGGGCGAGTCGACCGGCCGCGTGTGACGCGCCTGCCGCGTGCCGTCCCATTCGCCCGATCATCACTCCTTTGCCGCAACGGCGTGCGCGCCGACCCTGACGCCGACCGGGGTGCTTGACTGACGCACCGCAAGGGATGTTCAAGGGCAACTCCACACCAAGGGGCGAAATCGTGCAGACGTCCGTGACGGCACCCCCGTACCTCCTGTCCGACGAGTTGGAGGCCGCGGCCCGTGACATCATCGGGCCGCTCGCGGACGAGGTGGACCGCGCCGGACGCTTCCCCCGGGAGGGGGTCCGGGCGCTGGGCGAGGCCGGACTGCTGGGCCTGCTCAGCTCGCGCGACAGCGGAGGCGCGGGCGCGGGACTGCGCGAGGCCGCCCAGGTGATCGAGCGGCTCGCGGGCGTGTGCGGATCGACGGCCATGGTGCTGCTCATGCACTACTCGGCCGTGACCGTCCTCGACCGTCACGCGCCCGAGGACGTCCGGCGCGAGATCGCCGCGGGCCGCCATCTGAGCACGCTGGCGTTCTCCGAGCGCGGCTCCCGCAGCCACTTCTGGGCGCCGGTGGGCACCGCGACCCCCGAGGGGCCGGACACGGCGCACCTGGACGCGAAGAAGTCGTGGGTCACCTCGGCGGGCGAGGCCGACAGCTACGTGTGGTCGAGCAAGCCCCTTCAGGCGGACGGCGCGATGTCGCTGTGGCTGGTGCCCGGCGGCAGCGCCGGGCTCGAAGTGCGCGGTGAGTACGACGGGTTCGGGCTGCGCGGCAACGCCTCCAGCCCCATGTCCGCGAAAGCGGTCTCCGTCCCCCGGGCCGCGCTGCTGGGCACCGACGGGGAGGGGCTGGCCACCGCACTCGAAGTGGTGCTGCCGTGCTTCCTCGTACTCAGCGCCGCCTTCTCGCTCGGCGTGACCGAAACGCTGCTCGGCCTCACCGCCACGCATCTGCGGGAGACCAGGCTCGAGCACCTGGACCAGACGCTCGCCCAACAGCCGGTCGCCCGCAACCAGTTCGCCGGGCTGCGGCTGCGCGGCGACGCGCTGCGCGCGATGCTGGAGGGGACCCTGACCGCGATGCAGGACGGGTGTCCGGAGGCCACGGTACGGGTTCTGCAGATCAAGGCCCTCGCCGCCGAGACCGCCGCCGAGGTGGCGGACGGCGCGATGCGGCTGTGCGGCGGCGCCGCCTTCCGCCGGGACACGGGCGTGGAGAGGCGCTTCCGCGACGCCCTCGCGGCCCGTGTGATGGCACCGACCACCGAGGCGCTGCACGACTTCTGCGGTCGCGCGCAGCTGGGCCTGCCGCTCTTCGAGGAGGCCTGATGCACGACCTGGTCCTCGGAGCCGTCGCCTACGACCCCAAGGTCGTGACCATCTGGTCCGGCTTCCGCTCCTGGCTCCGCGCGCAGGAACTCCCGTTCGACTTCGTGCTGTACGCCCACTACGAGCGGCAGGCTCGGGACCTGGTCGACGGGCGGATCGACGCCGCCTGGCACTCGCCGCTGGCCTGGCTGCGCACCCGCAGGCTGGCCGGCGCGGCCGGGACGGAGGTGCGGCCGCTCGTCATGCGCGACACCGACCGCGACCTGACCTCGGTGGTCGTCGTCCGGGCCGACAGCGCGATCCATTCACCGGCCGACCTCAAGGACACGACGGTCGCCGTCGGCGCGGTCGACTCACCCCAGTCGACCCTCATCCCGTTGCAGCACCTCGCCGAACTCGGCCTGGTCGCGGGCACCGACTTCGAGGTCCGCCGCCACGACACCGGAGTCGGCCTGCACGGCGACCACATCGGCGGCGAGCGCGACGCCGCCCGCGCCCTGATGGCGGGCGAGGCGGCGGCGGCCTGCATGATCGACGCCAACCACCTGCTGTTCGGGCAGGAGGGCACCCTGCCGCCCGGCGGCACGCGGCTGCTGACGCGCACCGCCCCCTTCGACCACTGCGTCCTGGCGGCGGGGCCGTCCCTCGACGCCGGGCTCGGCGAGCGGTTCACGCAGCTCCTGCTGTCCATGTCGTACAGCGACCCGGAGGTGCGCCGGCTGCTGGACCTGGAGGGACTCACCCGGTGGGTGCCCGGGCGTGAGAGCGGCTTCGGACAGCTGACCGCGGCCGTCGACGCCACGGGCTTCTACGACCCGAGCGGCCGGATCACCGCCGCCGACTACCGGCCATGACCTCGCCCGCGCCGCCGGTCGACCTCGGCGGGCTCGGGTTCGAGCAGGGCGCGCATCTGCTGCTGAGCCGCGCCCTGCGGCAGGCTCCGCCCGGCGGCCGGGTCGAGGTGCTCGGGACGGATCCCGCGCTCCCGACGCATCTGGCCGCCTGGTGCCGCCACGAGGGTCACGAGCTGGAGGTCGCGGACCCGCGGGAGACGCCGGTGGTCGCGCGGGTGCGGGCCGGGCCGCTCGCGAAGGCCCGCCTGCGCGGTGCCGAACGCGCCGGTGGTCCCTCGGCCACGCAGATCGCCGGCCGGGCCCCGCTGCACTGGGGCCTCGCGGCGCGCGGGGCGCTGGTGGAGGCGGGCGGACCCGAGGTCCCGTTCGCGGTGGCCGACCGGGACGTCGCGTGGACGGACCTCGCGCCGCGCCTCTACCGGCAGGCGGCCGCCGCGCAGTGGGACCCGCAGGGCGCGGTGGACTGGGCCGCCGACTTCACCCTGCCCGACGAGGTGGAGACGGCCGTCGTCCAGGTGATGACGTATCTGGTGGAGAACGAGCAGGCCGCGCTGGTGGTGCCCGGCCGGCTGCTGGCGCAGGTGCACCCGCACTTCCGTGAGGTGCTGCAACTCCTGGCGGTGCAGGCCGCCGACGAGGCCCGGCACGTGGAGGTCTTCACCCGCCGGGCCCTGCTCAGGCAGGGCGCGATGGGCACGTCGTCGGTGGGCGGCCGGGCGTCGCTGGCGACCCTGCTGACCGAGCCGGACTTCTCCATCGCGTCCTTCCTGCTGTCCGTGCTCGGGGAGGGCAGCTTCCTCAACCTCCTGTCGTTCCTGGAACGGCACGCGCCGGATCCGGTCACCCGCCGGATCAGTCACCTGGTCCGCCAGGACGAGGCGCGGCACGTGGCGTTCGGGCTCGGGCACCTGGAGCACCGGGCGGGCGTAGACCCGCTGCTGCACGGCCGGCTGCGGGCCGCGGTGGAGCGCCGGCACGACGCGCTGATCGGGACGGCGGGCCTGAACCGGGACGTCTTCGACGCCCTGGTGCTGCTGGCCGCCGGATCGTGGGAGCCGCCCGGGATCGCCCGGGGCTGGGGGGCGGTACGGCGCCTGCAACAGGAGATGGACGAGGGACGCCGCCACCGCCTGTCGCGGCTGGGCTTCCCCGACGACGAGGCGGCCGCACTCTCCGCCCTGCACACCCGCAACTTCATGTGAGGGCAGCCCGCCCCCGCGAGGCGGCGCCGTGCCGGGTTGCCGGTGACCGCGTAGGCGCCGGGGCTCGGCCCCTCACCCCCTCACCCCGTCGACGACGAAAGGCGCAGGGCCCCATGAACATGCCGGCAGGCCCGGACCATCACGGCGGTCCTGTCTACCTGGACCACAACGCCACCACTCCGGTCGACCCCCGGGTGGTGGAGGCCATGCTGCCCTTCCTGACCGGCGGCTTCGGCAATCCGTCCAGTGGACACGGCTACGCCGAGGCGCCGCGGGCCGCGCTGGCCCGGGCCCGTCGGCAGGTCGCCGAGCTCGTCGGCGCGGGCGCGGAGGAGATCGTCTTCACCGGGTCCGGCTCGGAGGCGAACAACCTCGCGCTGCGCGGCGCCGTGCTCGCCGCGGACGACGGCAGACGGCGGATCGTCACACAGGTCACCGAGCACCCCGCCGTGCTGGAGACCTGCCGCGCCCTGCACCGGCTGCACGGGGTGGAGGTGACCTGTCTGCCCGTCGACGGCAGGGGCCTGGTCGATCCCGCCGACCTGGCCGCGGCGCTGGACGACCGGACGGCCGTGGTCTCCGTCATGGCCGCCAACAACGAGACCGGCACGCTGCAACCCGTGGCCGAGCTGGCCCGCCTCGCCCACGATCAGGGCGCCCTCTTCCACTGCGACGCGGCCCAGGCGGTCGGGAAGGTCCCGGTGGACGCCCATGCGCTCGGCGCGGACCTGCTGACCGTGGTGGGTCACAAGATGTACGCCCCGAAAGGCGTCGCCGCGCTGTGGGTGCGTGCGGGCGTCCGCCTCGAACCGCTGGTGTACGGCGGCGGCCAGGAGGGCGGCCTGCGCGCCGGCACCGAAAGCGTCGCCCTCGCCGTGGCGCTGGGCACCGCCGCCGAACTCGCCGCCGCGGAGCTCGCGGACGGTGGCCCACGGCGCGTCGAGGAGCTGCGCGACCGCCTGCACCGACGGCTCACCGAGGAGCTTCCCGGGCAGGTGCGCCTGAACGGCTGCGACCGCCGGCTGCCCGGCACCCTGAACGTCAGCATCGAGGGCACCACGGGGCACGAGCTGCTGGCCGCCGTGCCGGGCCTCGCGGCCTCCACCGGCTCGGCGTGCCACAGCGGATCCCACACGCCGTCGCCGGTGCTCCACGCGATGGGCTTCGACGACGCCCGGGCGCTGGCCGCCGTACGGCTGTCGGCGGGCCGCTGGACGACCGCGGCGGACGTGGACCGGGCGGCCGGGCTGCTGGTCGACGCCGTGCGGACACTCGCCCCCGGGAGGCCGGGCCGGTCCTGGTCCGCGGTGTCCTGAACTTGCGGTGGGTCCCCCAGCCGGTAGCGTCGGAAGGGAGGTGGGGGCCCTTGCGCGAAGGAGCGGGCGGATGGGCGTCGAACGCTGGCTGGAGCTGTGGCCCGTGTACCGCCAGATCACCGGAGCCGACCCGCTGGGCCGCGGCAAGGCGGTCGAGTCCAAGAGGTCGAGGACGCTGAAGCCCCGCACGGCGGAAGCCGACCGGGTCGTCCACTCCGTGTGCCCCTACTGCGCCGTGGGCTGCGCACAGCGCGTCTACGTCAAGGACGAGAAGGTCACCCAGATCGAGGGCAACCCGGACAGCCCGGTCTCCCGCGGCCGGCTGTGCCCCAAGGGGTCCTCCAGCAAACAGCTCGTCACCGGGCCGCAGCGTGAGCAGAAGGTGCGCTACCGGGCTCCGTACGCCACCGAGTGGCAGGACCTGGACCTGGAGACGGCCATGGACATGGTGGCCGACCGGGTGCTGGACGCCCGGCGCAAGGGCTGGCAGGACGCCGACGAGCAGGGCAACCCGCTCCGCCGCACCATGGGCTTCGCGAGCCTGGGCGGCGCGGCGCTGGACAACGAGGAGAACTACCTGATCAAGAAGTTGTTCACCGCCCTCGGTGCCCTGCAGATCGAGAACCAGGCGCGTATTTGACACTCCGCCACCGTTCCCGGTCTGGGAACCTCGCTCGGACGTGGCGGCGCCACGGACTACCCGGAGAACCTGACGAGGTCCGACTGCATCGTCATCATGGGCTCGAACATGGCCGAAGCCCATCCGGTCGCGTTCCAGTGGGTCACCGAGGCCAGGACGCTCGGTGCCAAGGTGATCCACATCGACCCGCGGTTCACCCGGACCAGCGCCCATGCCGACCAGCACGTGCGGATCAGGGTGGGTACCGACATCGCCTTCCTCGGCGGCGTCGTCAACCACATCCTCTCCAACGACCTGTACTTCGAGGAGTACGTGCGGGCGTACACCAACGCCACGTTCCTGGTGAACGAGGACTTCGAGGACACCGAGGACCTGGACGGCCTGTTCAGCGGCTACAACCCGCAGACCGGCAAGTACGACAGCACCAGCTGGGCCTACCAGGTCGACGAGGGCGACGGCAGGCAGGGCAGCACGCTCATCTCCGCGACCCCCGCGCAGGCGGCCGGCGGTCACGAGGCACTGCCCGGCACGGCCGGGCGGATCGCGACGGACCCCACCATGGAGCATCCGCGGTGCGTGCTCCAGGTGCTCAAGCGGCACTTCTCCCGGTACACGCCGGACATGGTCGAGCGGACCTGCGGCATCACCCAGCGGCAGTTCCTGGACGTGTGCCGCGCCTGGACCGAGAACTCCAACCGGGAGCGCACCACCGCCCTCGTCTACAGCGTGGGCTGGACGCAGCACTCCACCGGCGCGCAGTACATCCGGGCCGGTTCCATCGTCCAGCTGCTGCTGGGAAACCTCGGGCGGCCCGGCGGCGGCATCTTCGCGCTGCGCGGCCACGCCAGCATCCAGGGCTCCACGGACATCCCGACCCTGTACAACCTGCTGCCCGGCTACCTTCCGATGCCCAACGTCACCCACACCAGCCTGACCACGTTCCTGGACGACGTACGCCATGTGATGCGCAAGGGCTACTGGGGGAACGCCGACGCCTACATGGTCTCCCTGCTGAAGGAGTACTGGGGCGACGCGGCCACCCCCGAGAACGACTTCTGCTACGACTACCTGCCCCGCATCAACGGCGACCACGGCACCTACCGCACCGCGATGGACATGATCGCCGGCACCGTCCACGGCTTCTTCCTGGTCGGGCAGAACCCGGCGGTGGGCTCCGCGAACGGACGGCTGCAACGGCTCGGCATCGCCAACCTGGAGTGGCTGGTCGTACGTGATCTCGCGATGATCGAGAGCGCGACCGTCTGGAAGGACGCGCCGGAGATCGAGACGGGCGAGATCTCCACCGAGACCTGCAAGACCGAGGTGTTCTTCTTCCCCGCCTCCTCGCACGTGGAGAAGTCCGGCACCTTCACCCAGACCCAGCGCATGATCCAATGGCGCGACCAGGCCGTCGAACCGATCGGCGACCGCCGCTCCGACCTGTGGTTCTTCTACCACCTCGGCCGGCTCGTCCGGGAGAAGCTTGAGGGCTCGCAGGACGAACGCGACCGGCCCGTCCTCGAACTGGCCTGGGACTACGAGGTGGAGGAGGGGGACGAGCCCTCCGCGGCGGACGTCCTGCGCCACATCAACGGCATCGACCTGCGCACCGGACGCACCGTCAGCGGCTACGAGGACCTCAAGGCCGACGGAAGCACCGCGTGCGGCTGCTGGATCTACAGCGGTGTCTACGCGAACGAGATCAACCACGCACGGCGCCGCAACTCGCGCTTCGAGCACCCGGCCGCCGAGGGCCAGTGGGGCTTCGTGTGGCCGCTGAACCGGAGGGTCCTCTACAACAGGGCGTCCGCCGACCCCGACGGACGGCCGTGGAGCGAGCGCAAGGCCCTCGTCTGGTGGGACGAGGAACGCGGCGAGTGGACCGGCGAGGACGCCCCCGACTTCCAGCGGCACAAGCCGCCGCACTACCAGCCGCCGCCGGGCGCGACCGGTCCGGACGCCCTGGCCGGGGACGACGCGTTCATCATGATGGGCGACGGCAAGGCGGCGCTGTACTCGCCGACCGGCCTGGTCGACGGGCCCCTGCCGACGCACTACGAGCCCGAAGAATCCCCCGTGCGCAACCCGCTCTACGTCCAGCAGTCCAACCCGACCCGGATGATCTACGCACGGCACGACAACCCCTACAACCCCTCGCCGCCGCAGGAACACGGCGACGTCTTCCCGTTCGTGTTCACCGCCTCCCGGCTCACCGAGCACCACACGGCGGGCGCGATGAGCCGCCAGCTGCCCTACCTCTCCGAGCTCCAGCCCGGGCTGACCGTGGAGGTGTCCCCGGAACTCGCCGCCGAACGCGGCCTGCACCACATGGACTGGGCGCACGTGATCACCAGCCGTACCGCGGTGGAGGCCAAGGTGGTCGTCACCGACCGGCTGGCCCCGCTGCGCCTCGAAGGCCGCCGGGTGCACCAGCTCTGGATGCCCTACCACTGGGGCGGCACCGGGCTCACCACCGGCGACGTGGTCAACGACCTGATCGGCGTGGTCGCCGACGCCAACGTGCTGATCCAGGAGAGCAAGGTGCTCACCTGCGACATCCGCCCCGGACGGCGCCCGCGCGGTCCCGATCTCCTGGCGTACGTCGCGGACTACCGGCGTCGCGCCGGGATCACCCTGGACACCGGCACCCACGAGCTCACGGCCGACGGCCACCGCCGGGCGCCGGGCGAGACGGACGGCCCGGCCGCCGCCGACCGCCCGGCCACCACAGACGGGTCGGAGGACTCCTCATGACCGAGCACGAGAACAGCCTCTTCGGCCCGCTGGCGGACCCGGCCGCGGACGCCGGCCACCCCGAGGACCACCCGCCCAGGGTCGGCTTCTTCACCGACACCTCCGTCTGCATCGGCTGCAAAGCGTGCGAGGTCGCCTGCAAGGAGTGGAACGGTGTGCCGACGGACGGCATCGACCTGCTGGGCATGTCCTACGACAACACCGGCTCGCTCGGCGCCAGCACCTGGCGGCACGTCGCCTTCATCGAGCAGGACCGGCAACTGGGCGACCAGGACTCCGGCCTGACCGGGCTGCCCACCGGGCCGTCCGGCACCGGGACGACGACCGAGGTGGTGTCGGAGGCGCTGCGCGAGGTGGGCCACCGGGCCGGTGGTGAACTGGGCACCGAGCCGGTCGACCTGGGCTTCCCCAGCTTCGATCTGCCCGGCGCGACGAGCGGCGAGGAGAGCCGCACGGACTTCCGCTGGCTGATGTCCTCCGACGTGTGCAAGCACTGCACCCACGCCGGCTGCCTCGACGTCTGCCCCACCGGCGCGCTGTTCCGCACCGAGTTCGGCAGCGTCGTGGTCCAGCCCGACATCTGCAACGGCTGCGGCTACTGCGTCTCCGGCTGCCCCTACGGCGTCATCGACCGGCGCCCCGACGACGGCCGGGCCTGGAAGTGCACCCTGTGCTACGACCGGCTCAAGGGCGGTATGGAGCCGGCCTGCGCGAAGGCCTGCCCGACCGACTCCATCCAGTTCGGTGTGCTCGACGAACTGCGGGAGCGGGCGGACCGCCGCCTCGAACAGCTCCACGCGGCGGGGGTGACCGAGGCCCAGCTCTACGGCCGCGACCCCGACGACGGAGTCGGCGGCGACGGCGCCTTCTTCCTGCTCCTCGACGAGCCGGAGGTCTACGGACTGCCGCCGGACCCGATCGTCACCACCCGGGATCTGAGCTCCATGTGGAAGCACGCGGCGGTGGCCGCGGGGGCCATGCTGGCCGCTTCCGCCGCCGTGTTCGTCAAGGGAGGATCTCGATGACCGAGGACGACGGCACGCGCCGCGAGCCGCAGGGCGCCGCGGGCGCCGCCGACTCCGAGGCCACGTTCTCCGCGAGCGGCACCGGCGGCACGAGTGATACCGGCGCCGCGACCGGCACCGGCGGCGAGGACGCAACCGGCCACAAGGGCGGCAGGAGCGGCAAGGGCGGCAAGGGCGGCGGGGGCGAGGAGTCGATGGTCCCCCGCGCGGAGTTCCAGTCGTACTACGGGCGCCCCGTGCTCAAGCCGCCGGTCTGGGAGTGGATGGTTCCCGCCTACCTCCTCACCGGCGGACTCTCCGCGGGCGCCGCCCTGCTCGCGGCGGGCGCCGACCTGACCGGGCGGCCGAACCTGTGCCGCTCCTGCCGCGTCGGCGGATTCGGGGCGCTGCTCGCCAGCAGCTACCTGCTCATCGGGGACCTCGGCCGACCGCTGCGCTTCCACCACATGATGCGGGTGGCCAAGCCGACCTCCCCGATGTCCATGGGGACCTGGATCCTGCTCTCCTACGGACCCGGCAGCTCCCTGGCCGGCCTGGTCGAACTCCTGCCGCGGTCCTGGCGCACCCCGGGCACCGTCGACACCGCCCTGAAGTGGGTGGCCCGGCTGAGCGGCCTCTCCGCGGCCGTGGTCGCCCCCGCGCTGGCCTCCTACACGGCCGTCCTGCTCTCCCAGACCGCGGTGCCCGCCTGGCACGAGGCTCACGAGGAACTGCCGTTCGTCTTCACGGGTTCCGCCGCCGCCAGCGGCGCCGGCCTGGCGATGATCTGCGCGCCGGTCGAGGAGGCGGGCCCGGCCCGCCGGCTGGCTCTCATCGGCGCCACCGTCGAGATCGTGGCGGCCCACCGCATCGACCACAAACCGAAGTTCGAGACCTCGACGTTCACCCAGGGCACCGCGCACAGGATGCGCAAGGCCTCGGAGTACCTCACTCTCGGCGGCGCGGTCGCCGCACTCACCTTCGCCCGGCGCAGCCGCGCCGTCGCCGTGCTCGGCGGCCTGGCCCTGCTCGCGGGCAGCGCGTTCCAGCGGTTCGGGACCTTCGAGGCGGGCGTGGCGTCCACGAAGGACCCGATCTACGTGGTGAAGCCACAGCGCGAACGCCTCGACGCCCGCCGCAGAGAGCAGCAGGAGCAGCTGGAGCAGCAGGAGACACGGGAAAAGACGCAGGACAAGACGCAGGACAAGACGCAGGACAAGACGCACGGAGCGGGGCCGGAAAGGGAGCGGGGAGAGGGGCTCGACGGGCAGTGACCTCGTTCCGGCGGCCGCCCGGCTGACCTCGCCGGCGCCCGCGGTGTGGCGCGGATGCCGGGCGGCCGGGGCCGCCGTAGCCTGACAGGGGTTTCAGCCGGCCAGGCCAGAACGAGGGTGCCCGAGATGGACCGCGACCACCTCTCCGCCGCGGACGCCGCCCCGCCCGTCGACGAGCGGCGGCTGCTGCCACGTACCGATGTGCTGCTGGCCGATCCCCGGCTCGACGCGGCGGCCCGCCGGCTGGGACGCGCGCTGGTCAAGGACGTGGTCGCCGAGGTGCAGGCACAGGCACGGACGGGCGAGGTGGCCGTCGGAGAGATCACCGACCGTGCCGTCGCCGCGCTGCCGGCCACCGCGTCCGCCCTTCGCCCGGTGATCAACGCCACCGGTGTCCTGCTCCACACCAACCTGGGCCGGGCCGCGCTCTCGGCGGCGGCCCGCGACGCCGTGCTGGCCGCCTCCGGCACCACGGACGTGGAGCTGGACCTCAGCACCGGAGCGCGTTCCCGGCGGGGCCGGTCCGCGCTCGACGCCCTGTTGCGCGCCGTACCGGCCGCCGAGGCCGCCCACGTGGTCAACAACGGCGCGGCGGCGCTCGTGCTGGCCGCCACCGCGCTCGCCCAGAGGCGGGAGATCATCGTCAGCCGCGGCGAGATGGTGGAGATCGGGGACGGTTTCCGCCTGCCCGACCTGCTGGTCTCGACCGGTGCCCGACTGCGCGAGGTAGGCACCACCAACCGCACCACTCCCGCCGACTACGCGGCGGCCGTGGGCCCGGACACCGGGTTCGTCCTGAAGGTCCATCCCTCCAACTTCCGTGTCACCGGCTTCACCCGGGAGGCATCGGTCGCCGAACTGGCCGCGCTCGGCGTGCCCGTGGTGGCGGACATCGGCTCGGGCCTGCTCACCCCGGAGCCCGCGCTGCCCGCGGAGCCCGACGCGACGACCTGGCTGCGCGCCGGGGCGTCCCTGGTCACCGCGAGCGGCGACAAGCTGCTCGGCGGACCGCAGTGCGGGCTCGTGCTGGGCAGCGCCGAGCTGGTGCGGCGGCTGGCCCGGCATCCGCTGGCGCGCGCCCTGCGCGTGGACAAGCTGACCCTCGCCGCCCTGGAGGCGACGGTGCGCGGCCCCGTCCCGCCGACGGTGACCGCGCTGCGCGCCGACCCGGCCGAGCTACGGCGGCGCGCCGAGCGGCTCGCCGGGAAGCTGCGCGCGGACGGGCACGACAGCCGTGCCGTCGACACCGAGGCGGTGGTCGGCGGCGGCGGCGCGCCGGGGGTGACGCTGCCGAGCGCCGCGGTCTCGCTGCCCGCCGGGTACGCGCCCCTGCTGCGTGCCGCGGAACCCGCGGTGATGGCCCGCGTCGAGGACGGCCGCTGCCTGCTCGACCTGCGGGCGGTGCCGGCGGACGCCGACCCGGCACTGGCGCGGGCGGTCCGCCGGGCGGGCTTCCGGCGGGAGGCGGCCGGGCCGGGAACGGGGAGCTGACCGTGCACGTCATCGCCACGGCGGGGCACGTGGACCACGGCAAGTCCGCGCTGCTGCGCGCCCTGACGGGCATGGAGCCCGACCGCTGGGAGCAGGAGCGGCGCCGGGGCATGACGCTGGACCTGGGCTTCGTGTGGACGCGGCTGCCCGGGGCGGGTGACCTGGCCTTCGTGGACGTACCGGGGCACGAACGCCTCGTGGGCAACATGCTGGCCGGGGTCGGCCCGGTGCCCGCCGTCCTCTTCGTCGTCGCCGCCGACCAGGGCTGGCAACCGCAGTCCGAGGAGCACCTGTCCGTCCTGGACGCGCTCGGGGTGCGGCACGGCGTGCTCGCCGTCACCCGCTGCGACCTCGCCGAGCCGGATGAGGCCCGCGCACAGGCGCGCCGCCGCATCGCCGGGACCTCGCTCGGGGAGCTGCCGAGCGTGGCCGTCAGCGCGGTGACCGGCGTCGGTCTCGACGCGCTGCGCGCGGCCCTGGTCCGGCTGACCGGCGCACTGCCCGCCGCCGACCGCGCCGCCGACGTACGGCTGTGGGTGGACCGCGCGTTCACGGTGCGCGGCCACGGCACGGTCGTCACCGGCACCCTCGGCGCGGGCACCCTGCGCGTCGGCGACCGGCTGCGGCTCTCGCGTGACGGCGCGATGCTGCGGGTACGCGGGCTGGAGTGCCTCAAGGAGCCACGGCAGGAGGCCGGCGCGGTCTCCCGGGTGGCGGTCAACGTGACCGGACCGGGCGCCGGGGGCCTGACCCGCGGTGACGCGTTGCTCACCCCGGACCGGTGGCTGACCACCGACACCGTGGACGTACGGCTGCGCGGCGACGCGGCCGGTGATCTGCCGCGTGAGCTCACGCTGCACGCGGGCTCCGCGGCGGTGCCGGTGACGGTCCGTCCCCTCGGCGAGGACACCGCGCGCCTGCGGCTGGCCGCGCCGCTCCCGCTGCGCGTCGGCGACGGCGCGCTGCTGCGCGACCCCGGCCGGCACCGCGTCCCGGCGGGGATCACCGTGCTCGACGTCCGTCCGCCCCGGCTGGTCCGGCGCGGCGCGGCGGCGGCCCGGGACCGGGAGCTGCGGACGACGCCGGGACCCGCCGACGGGGCCGAGGAACTGCGCCGGCGCGGTCTGATCCGCCGCTCGGAGCTGCTCGCCATGGGCGTACGGCCGCCGGCCGAGCCGGTCGCCGGGGACTGGCTGGCGGACCCGGCCCACTGGGCGGCCCTGCGCGAGCGCCTGAGCGACGCGGTCGAGGAGCACGCCGCCCGCAACCCCCTGGAGCCCGGCCTGCCCCTGGAGGCGGCCCGCCAGGCGCTCGGACTGCCGGAGCGCGGCCTGGTCGACGCGCTGAGGGCGCAGTCGCCCGGGCTGCGGCACAACGAGGGCCGCCTCTACGGCAGCCACGCCCGTCCCACGCTCCCGCCGCGGGCGGAGGCCGCCGTCGAGGCCGTACGCGCGGATCTCGCCCGTGAGCCGTTCCGCGCGCCGGAGGCCGAGCGGCTGCACGAACTCGGCCTCTCCCCGAAGCTGTTGGCGGCCGCCGAGGCCGCGGGAGCCCTGCTGCGGATCGACAAGGGCATCGTGCTGCTGCCGGGGGCGGACGCGCAGGCCGCGGCGGTCCTCGCGCGGCTGGAGCAGCCGTTCACGGCGAGCCAGGCGCGCCGTGCGCTGGACACCACGCGCCGGGTCGTCATCCCGCTGCTGGAGTATCTGGACCGGCACGGCCGCACCGTCCGCGTGGACGGCGTTCTGCGCCGCTGCCGCACCGCCGACCTGGACGCGCGATGACGCGCCGCGCCGCTCGGCGGAGACGGACGGGAATCGAACCCGCCTGCCCGAGTTGCTCGGACACCTCGGTTTTGAAGACCGGGAGGGCCACCAGGCACCTTTACGTCTCCCCGCGGGCCGTCGATGCCGACGGCCCGGACCTGCGCGCCATCGAACCCTCGCCTCCCGTACGAGTCAACGCGCCACACGGCGCTCCCCCCACTTGTAAGGACTGATACCGCCATGACGGCTATCCGGACCGGCGTCCAGCAGGCAGACCAGCGGGAATCGGTGCGGCTCACGCACTACGCCCACGGTGGCGGCTGCGCCTGCAAGATTCCCCCCGGCGAACTCGAGGAGATCGTGGCCGGTCTGACGACCCCGGGAGGGGGCGGCGCGCTCGCCGGTGATCTGCTCGTGGGCCTCGACCACGGTGACGACGCGGCGGTCGTCCGGCTGCCGGGCGGACCCGGCGCGCTCGCCGCCGTCGCCACCGCCGACTTCTTCACGCCCGTGGTCGACGACCCGTACGACTGGGGCCGTATCGCCGCCGCCAACGCGCTCTCCGACGTCTACGCCATGGGCGGGACCCCGCTCGTCGCGGTCAACCTCCTGTGCTGGCCCCGCGACGTGCTGCCGTTCGATCTGGCGAGGGAGGTGCTGCGGGGCGGACTGGACGTCGCCGCGTCGGCGGGCTGCGTGGTGGCGGGCGGTCACACCGTGGACGACCCGGAACCCAAGTACGGCATGGCGGTGACCGGAACGGTCGATCCGGACCGGCTGCTGCGCAACGACGCGGGGCGGCCGGGGATGCCGCTGTCGCTGACCAAGCCGCTGGGCCTGGGCGTGCTCAACAACCGGCACAAGACGACCGGCGAGGTCTTCCCGCAGGCCGTTCGGACGATGGTCGCGCTCAACCGCGACGCGGCGCGGGCCGCGCTGACGGCGGGCGCGGTCTGCGCCACCGACGTCACCGGATTCGGCCTGCTGGGGCACCTGTTCAAGCTGGCCCGGGCTTCGGGGGTGACCGCCGTCGTCGACTCCGCCGCGGTCCCCTACCTCGACGGCGCCTGGGAGGCCGCCCGCGCCGGGCACATCAGCGGCGGAACCCGCCGCAACCTCGAATGGGTCGCCCCGCACACGGACTTCGGCGGCACCGACGAGCTGACCCGGCTGCTCCTCGCCGACGCCCAGACCTCCGGGGGCCTGCTCGTCGCCGGGGAGGTGCCGGGCGCTCCGGTCATCGGGGAACTGGTGCCGGCGCAGCCGCACCGGCTGGTCGTCCGCTAGGGGACCGGCGCGGGGCGGGCAGTCCGCGGATCGGCGCGGGACGGGCAGTCCGCGGACCCGCGCTGGGCGGGCAGCCCGTGGATCGGCGCGGGGCGGGCAGCCCGCACACCCGCGACGGGCGGGCAGTCCGCGGACCCGCGATGGGCGGGCAGCCCGCGGACCCGCGCGGGACGGACAGTCCGCGGACCCGCGCTGGGCGGGCAGCCCGTGGATCGGCGCGGGACGGGCAGCACACGGACCCGCGCGGGACGGGCAGTCCGCGGACCCGCGATGGGCGGGCAGCCCGCGGACCCGCGCGGGACGGACAGTCGGCGGACCCGCGCTGGACGGGCAGCCCGTGGATCGGCGCGGGACGGGCAGCCCGCACACCCGCGACGGGCGGGCAGCACACGGACCCGCGACGGGCGGGCAGTCCGCGGACCCGCGACGGGCGGGCAGTCCGCGGACCCGCGCTGGACGGGCAGCCCGCGGACCCGCGACGGGCGGGCAGCCCGTGGATCGGCGCGGGACGGGCAGTCCGCGGACCCCGCGCGACGGGCAGTCCGTAGACCGTCCGCGATGGGCACCGCGCCCCGGACGAGCCGTGCCGGAACCGGTGTCCGGTCCGCGGCCCGTCCGGGGCCGGGCTCACCGGTCCCGCGGCTCCCGTACGACGGCGACCTCGCCCGGCGGGACCGTCACCGAGGCGGTGAGGTCCTTGCCGGTGAGGAGCTCCACCGCGCCGTCCGCGACGGTGACCTCCGCGCCCTTTCCGGAGTGGTCGATCAGGAACAGGTAGTCCGCGTCGGCGCCCCGGCGCCGGACCACCTCGACGCCGGGCGGCGCCGTACGGACCGGTGCGACGCCCGCCTCGGCGCGGATCCGGTCGAGGAGCGCGGCGAGCGTGTCCGGGTCGGGCCGTGTGGCCAGATACCAGGCGCTGCCCGTGCCGTACGCGTGCCGGGTCACCGCCGGCACGCCGCTCAGCGGGCCGTCCGTGTACGAGGTGACCGTCTCGGCACCCGCCGGGCGCACCCGCTCCGACCACAGCGAGGCCGTGCCGCCGCCGCTCAGGCCCACCGTCTCGCCGGGCAGCAGCGGGAACAGCTCGTCCGTGCGCACGCCCAGCGCCTCCCGGAACGCCCCGGGGTAACCGCCCAGCCGCACATGGCAGTTGTCGTCCACCGTCCCGCTGTGGAAACCGACGGCCAGCGTGCCGCCACGCTCGGCGTACCCGGTGAGGTTCGCCGCGCCCGCGTCGTCGACCAGGTACAGGCTCGGCGCCAGGACCAGACGGTACGCGCGGAGGTCCGCGTCCGGCCGGACGAAGTCGACCGCGACCCCGGCCCGCCACAGCGGCGCGTACCAGGAGCGCACCAGGTCCAGGTAGCGCAGTTCGCCGCTCGGCTGCGAGGGCAGCTCCAGGGCCCAGCGGGCGTTCCAGTCCCAGACGATCGCGACCTCGGCCGTGCCGGTGCTGCCGCGCACCTCTGCCAGGGCCTTGAGGTCCGCGCCCAGGCGGACCACGTCCTGCCAGATCCGGCTGTCGGTGCCCGCGTGCGGCAGCATCGCCGAGTGCCACTGCTCGGCACCCGCCTTCGCCGCCCGCCACTGGAAGTACGCGATGCCGTCCGCGCCGTGCGCCACATGGGCGAGGGCGTTGCGGCGCAGCTCGCCGGGCCCCTTCGCGCGGTTGACCGGCTGCCAGTTCACGGCACCGGTGGAGTGCTCCATCAGCAGCCAGGGGCCGCCCGCGAGGGAGCGCGTCAGGTCGCCGCAGAGCGCGATGTCGATCTCGGACTCGGGGTCGGCGGACTGGAGGTAGTGGTCGTTGGAGACGAGGTCCAGCTCCGGGGCCCAGCGCCAGTAGTCGAGGGCGTCGAAGCTCTCCATCACCATGAAGTTGGTGGTGGCCGGGGTGTCCGGCGCGGCCGCGCGCAGGACGTCCCGTTCCGCCGTGTACAGCGACAGCAGTTCGTCCGAGCAGAACCGGCGCCAGTCCAGCTGCTGGCTCGGGTTGGGCACGGCACCGGTGGCGCGCGGCGGCAGGATCTCGGCCCAGTCGTAGTACCACTGGCTCCAGAACGTCGTGCCCCAGGCGTGGTTGAGGACCGCCAGGTCGTCGCCGTAGCGCGCCCGCAGCCAGCGGCGGAACGCCTGCGCGCTGGTGTCGCAGTAGCAGGCCGCGTTGTGGCAGCCGTACTCGTTGTGCACGTGCCACATGGCGACGGCCGGGTGACCGGCGTACCGCTCGGCCAGCGCGCCCGCGACGCGCAGGGCGGCGGTGCGGTACGCGGGGCTGCTCGGGCAGAACGTCTGGCGGCTGCCGTACGACAGGGTGCGGCCGTCCCGGTCCACCGGGAGCGACTCGGGGTGGGCGCGGAAGAACCAGGCGGGCGGGGCCGCGGTGGGCGTGGCGAGGTCGGCGGCGATGCCGTTCTCGTGCAGCAGGCCGAGGATCCGGTCCAGGCGCGAGAAGTCGTAGGCGCCCTCGGAGGGTTCGAGCAGCGCCCAGGAGAAGATGCCGACGCTGACCATGGTGACCCCGGCCTCGCGCATCAGACGCATGTCCTCGGCCCAGACCTCCTCGGGCCACTGCTCTGGGTTGTAGTCGCCGCCGTAGACGATGCCGGGGACGGAGAGGGTGCGGTTCATCGGGCGGCTCCCGTCAGGAGGCGGCGCGTGGTGTCCACGCCCCACTGGTCGAGCGACAGCAGACGGTCGCTGGAGGCCATCAGTCCGCCGGTGGCCTCCACGTGTGCGGCCCAGCGTTCCCGGGTCTCCACGGTGGGGCGGGCCATCAGACAGTCGGGATCGTTGACCCACAGCCGCCCGTGCTGCCACTGGCGGGCGGTGCCGGTGAACTCGGCCGGGTCCTGGCCGGGTTGGCTGTGGTCGTCGGCCTCCGGGCGGCGGTGCGGGGCCGTGTCGGGGCTGACCCGCATGGCGTCGAACAGGCCGATGGAGGGCAGGATCGGGGCGCCGCAGCCGAGCAGGTAGGCGTCGGCGCCGATCGCCTCGCGGATCAGCGCGACGCCCGCGCGGTACGCCGTCAGGGCGTCGGTGGCGGTGTGGCGCACGCCGTCCAGGGCGCCCGCGTAGAGGAAGTCGGTCTTGAAGTAGTCGTAGCCCTCGGCGCGCAGGGTGGCGTAGACCTCGGTGAGGTAGGCCGCCGCGCCGGGGTGGGTGGTGTCCAGGGCGTACAGGTCGTGGCCCCAGTTACGGCCGGCGTGCAAGGGCGCGCCGTCCGTGTCCCGGACCAGCCAGTCGGGGTGTTCGGCCGCCGTCTCGCTGCGCGGGTCGACCAGGAAGGGCGCCGTCCAGATGCCCGCGCGCCGGCCCCGCGCCCGGATGGCGTCGGCGATGCCGCCGCGGGAGCGGAAGCGGCCGGAGAGGGCGAGCCAGTCGCCGAGGGCGCGCTGGTAGCCGTCGTCGATCTGGACGACGTCGATCGGCAGGTCGAGGGTGTCCATCGCGCGGAGGTTCTCGTGGATGTCGTCCTCGGTGACGGCCGTGAAGTACTCGTACCAGGAACACCAGACCGTCGGTGCCCTGCGCGGGGCCGGCAGCCCGAGGGCGTCGGCCCAGTGGGCCAGCGCCGACTGGAGGTCCGGCCCCGACCACTCCTTCACCGGTCCGTCGGCGCCGATCTCGGCGATGTTCCCGTCGCGCACGGTCAGCCGGACGGAGGGCACCTCGTGGATCGGGTCGGCCGCCGCCCACAGCCGGACCGGGGAGCCGTCGCCGGGGTCGAGCGCCAGCAGCCCCTCGCCCTGGAAGGTGCCGGCGGGGACGGTGCGGCCGGGCCGGTAGCAGACGGTCGCCCAGTTGTCGTCGGCCGGCCGGTACGGGGCGGTGCCGAGGGCGTAGGCGCCGCTGGGGCTCCAGGACTGCCAGCCTTCCTCGTGGACCCGGGCGGTGCGCGGATCCACGAGGACGGAGCCGACGGGGGAGAAGTGGGGCACGGTGGTTCTCTTTCGGATGGAGCCGGGTCAGCCCTTGTTGGCGCCGAGGGTGAGACCGCTGACGAACTGCCGCTGGAGCGCGAAGTACACGATCAGCGTCGGGATCGCCGTGAGCAGGGCGCCGGCGGCGACCAGGTTGGGGTCGGTGAAGTACTGCCCGGAGAGGTTGTTCAGGGCCGAGGTGATCGGCATGTTCTCGCCGGTGGAGATCAGGACGATGGCCCAGAAGAAGTCGTTGTAGATCCAGATGGACAGCAGCGTCGCCAGGGCCGCCATGGCGGGCTTGCACAGCGGCAGCACGATCTGCCAGTACATCCGCCACACCGACGCCCCGTCGACGAGCGCGGCCTCGGTCAGCTCGTGCGGCAGCATGCGCATGTAGTTGCTCAGCACGAACGCGCAGAACCCGGACTGGAACGCCACATGGATGAGCACCAGGCCGAGCGCGGAGTCGTACAGCTTGCCGCTGACAGTGATGCCGGGCAGGTCCACCAGGAGGTACAGGCGGTACAGCGGGGTGATGATGACCTGCTGCGGCAGCAGGTTGCCGGCCGTGAAGACCAGCAGCAGGAACAGGTTGAGCCGGAAGTCGAAGCGGCTGACGTAGAAGGCGACCATCGACGACAGCAGCAGCGTCAGCAGCACGGCCGGCACCGCGATGAGCAGCGTGTTGACGAAGTAGTGCGTCATGTCCGACTGCTCGAACGCGTTGGTGAAGTTGTCGAGGCTCAGCTTGTCCGGCCAGGAGACGTAGCCCTTGTCGCTCGTCTCCGAGTACGGCCGCAGGGCCGCGAGCAGCGCCCACAGCAGCGGGGCGAGCCAGACCAGCGAGGTGACGACGAGGAACACGTGCAGCAGGACCCGGGCCGGGCGGACCGGGGTGCGCTGCTTGCCGAGCGCGGCGGTGGGGGTGCTCATGCGCGCCGCTCCTTCCGGAAGGTGGCCACCAGGTACGGGATGATCACGGCGAGCGAGATCACCAGCAGGACGACGGCGATGGCCGACCCGTACCCGATGCGGCTGGACTCGCCGATGATGTTGTTGGTGACCAGGATCGACAGCAACTCGGTGCCCTGGGCGCCCTTGTTGAAGACGAACACCAGGTCGAAGGCGCGCAGGGCCTCGATGATGGTGACGACCAGGACGACGGTGTTGGTGGGCCGCAGCGTCGGGAAGATGACGTTCTTGAACGTCTGCCACTCGTTCGCGCCGTCCAGCGCGGAGGCCTCCCGCAGCGACGGGTCGACGCCCTTGAGACCGGCCAGGTAGAGGATCATCATGTAGCCGGTGTGGCGCCAGGAGGCGGCGATCAGAACGGCCCACAGGTTGAGGTCCGGGTCGCCGATCCAGTCGATGTAGTGGCCCGGCTCGTTGGCCCCGATGAGGCTGTTGATGAGGCCCGTGTCGGGGTTGTAGACGAGCTGCCAGACGAATCCGGTGACCGCCAGCGACACCACGACGGGGAGGAAGAACGCGGTCTGGTAGACCCGGCTGAACCGGATCTGCTTGTCCAGCTGCACGGCCAGGAAGAGCCCGAACGGGGTCGGGATCAGGATGAGCGCGACGAACCAGATGATGTTGTGCTGGACCGCGGGCCAGAACTGCGGGTTGTTGGTGAACAGCTCCCTGAAGTTGTCCAGTCCGACCCACTTGATGGAGTCGAAGCCGATGCCGTCCCAGGTGGTGAAGGCCAGCGCGATCGAGGCGAAGGCCGTGAGCCACACGAGGGCGACGTGCAGGACCGTGGGCACGCCCGCCATGAGGGCGAGCGTGATGCGGTCGCGGCGGGTGAGCAGGCGCCCGTGGCCCTGCGCTGCCCGCTTCTTGGAAAGCGCGGTGCCCGGAGGCGGCACGGCGGCCGCCTCCGGGGACTTCGTGGTCGTCTCGGTGCTCATGCGGATGCGAAGATCGTCTTCTTCTGGCGCTCGATCGAGGAGAGCATGCTGTCGACGCCCTTGGGGTCGCGGACGAACTTCTGGAGCGCGGGCTGCATCACCGTGGAGGTGAAGTCCGGACGGCTGTCGCGGTCCATGAACTGCGTGAGGCTCTTCGCCCCGCTGATCATGTCGTACGCCTTCTTCTGCAGCGCGGAGTACGAGGCGGTGTCGGCCTTGGACGAGGCGGCGACGACGCTCGGGTCCGCCTTGAGGTAGAGCGCCTCGGCCTCCGGGGTGCCCAGGAACTCCAGCAGCTTGAGGGCGCCGGCCTTGTTCTTCGGGGACTTGCTGAGCATGTACCCGTCGGTGGGGGCCTCGACGGTGTCCTGGCCGTACGTGGGGTCGATCTCCGGGAAGGCGAAGAAGTCGAGGTCCTCGAGGTCGGCCGGGTCGGTGAACTGCTGCGCGACGAAGGTGCCCAGCAGGTACATGCCGGCCTTCTTCGACACCAGCGTCTGCGCGGCGTCCTGCCAGGTGCGGCCCACGGCGCCGTCCTGGTGGTAGGGCAGCAGCTCGGCCCAGTGGTCGAAGACGGTGCGCACCTTGGCGTCGGTCCAGGACGCCTTGCCCGCCATCAACTCGACGTGGAAGTCGTAGCCGTTGGTGCGGAAGTTGATCTGGTCGAAGGTGCCGAGCGCGGGCCAGGCGTCCTTGTCGCCGAAGGCGATCGGGACCAGGTTGTCCTTCTTCATCTGCTTGCACAGGGCCACGAGCTGGTCCCAGGTGGTGGGGACCGTGTAGCCGTGCGCCTTGAAGACGCTCTTGCGGTAGAAGATCGCCCACGGGTACGTGTCCAGCGGCACGAAGTAGTACTTGCCGTCCTCGCCCTTGCTGAGCTTCTTCATCGCGTCGGGGAAGTTGTCCCCGATCTTGTCCCACACCTCGTCGAGCGGGGTCGCCAGGCCCTTCTTCGCGAAGAACTGCATGCGGTACCCGGCGAACCAGTTGAAGACGTCGTCCGGCGTGCCCTGAAGGTAGGAGTTGATCTGCTCCTGGAAGGTGTTGTGGTCCTTCGTGTTGACATCGACGGTGATGCCGGACTGCTTCTTGAAGGTCGCGTAGATCTCCGCGTAGGCCTTCTTCGGCACGGCGTCCGAGCCGTTGGAGCCGAGGGTGACGGTCTTCGGGTCCGAGGCGGTGCCGCTGCCGCCGCAGGCGGAAAGCAGGGGTATCCCGGCACCGGCGAGGACGGCTGCGCCGCCGACTCCACGCAGCAGTGAACGTCGGCTGGGCCCCGGCACGGAGAGACCGGAAGAGGACAGGCGCATGGCGGCTCCTGAGTGACAGGGTTCGGTCAAGGGGAGAGCTGGCGCCCGAAAGGTCTTCGAAACCGATCAGAAACCAACTCGACCAAACATCGTGGGCGTAATGACAGTCGCATGTACTGGCGCAGTCAAGAGCTCCCGTCCCTCTTGCCCGAAACGTAATCGACGCGGACGCCTGCGACTTGGCCCCTCGACCGCTACGGTCTGACCAGCAACTGGAACCGCTACGGTCTGACCAGCAACTGGAAGTCGAAGGCGTACCGGGACGCGCGGTAGATGTGCGTGCCGAACTCGACGGCCCGTCCGGTGTCGTCGTATGCCGTGCGTGTCATGGTCAGCAGCGCTGCCCCGGGGCGCTCGTCGAGGCGGGCGGCCTCCTCGGCGGTCGCGGAGCGGGCGCCGATGGTCTGGCGGGCGCTGTGCAGGGTGATTCCGGCGGAGCGCATCAACCGGTACAGACCGCTCGACTCCAGCCTTGTGCGGTCGAGTTGGAGGAGGCCTGCCGGAAGGTAGTTGCACAGGGAGGCCACCGGCCTGCCGTGCGTGCGGCGCAGCCGCTCCAGGACCGTGACCTCGGCGCCTTCCGTGACCCCGAGGGCGGCGGCCACGCCGGCGCCCGCCGGGACGGCCTCGTGGCGCAGCACCTCGGTCGTGGGGCCCTGGCCGGCCGCCTCCAGGTCGTCGTAGAGGCTGCTGAGCTCCAGTGGGCGCTTGACCTGACGGTGCACCACCTGGGTGCCCACCCCGCGGCGGCGCACCAGCAGCCCCTTGTCGACCAGCAACTGGATGGCCTGGCGGACCGTGGGCCGGGACAGTCCGAGGCGTACGGAGAGGTCGATCTCGTTGCCCAGCAGGTCGCCCGGGACGAGGGCCCCTTGGTCGATCACCGCCTCCAACTGCCGTGCGAGCTGGTAGTAGAGCGGGACCGGGCTGATGCGGTCCAGGTCGAAGTGCACGGAGTCGAGCACCGGTTGCCTCCCATCGCTCTTTCGCCTCGGTCTTCGTCCAGGGGTACACCCGACCGCAGCGGGTAGATCGATCCCGACGCGGAGCCGTGATCGGGACGTCTTCAGGTGTAGGTCCCGGCGGCTGTCGATGTCAATGGTTTGTACTTACATCCTGACCTTGTTCTGAAATGATGTCTTAACAAAGTATTGACAGTAGGTGGCGGCAGGGGATTGGATCCCGTCCCAGCGCAACAGCCGTACCCACGGCCCGACCAGGGCCCCCGGATCTTCCCGGATCCCTCCCCCTTTCCCGTCGTTCCCCCGTCGCACAGTGAGGTGCAGGAAAGATGGATCGTTCCTCTCGCGTCCGCTCCCGCAGGCTGGTCCCCGTGATGGCCGTGGCCGCCGCGGCAGTTCTGACCCTGGCGGGCTGCTCCAGCAGCTCAGGCGGCAAGAAGGCCGAGGAAGGCGGGGACAACGCTGCCGCGGGCAAGGCCACCACACCCCGCATGACGGTCGCGCTCGTCACCCACCAGGCCCCCGGCGACACCTTCTGGGACATCGTCCGCAAGGGCGCGCAGGCCGCCGCCGACAAGGACAACATCAAGCTCGTCTACTCCGCCGACCCGAACGCCGGCAACCAGGCCAACCTGGTGCAGAACGCGATCGACCAGAAGGTCGACGGCATCGCCATCACCCTGGCCAAGCCGGACGCGATGAAGGACGTCGCGAGCAAGGCGGAGCAGGCCGGGATACCCGTGGTCGGCCTCAACTCCGGCCTGAGCGACTGGAAGAACCTGGGCCTGATGTCGTTCTTCGGACAGGACGAGAGCGTGGCCGGCGAGGCGTTCGGCAAGAAGCTGAACGAGGTCGGCGCCAAGAAGACCGTCTGCGTGATCCAGGAACAGGGCAACGTCGGCCTCACTCAGCGCTGCGCCGGGGTGAAGAAGACCTTCCAGGGCACCACCGAGATCCTCTACGTCAACGGCACCGACATGCCGTCCGTGAAGTCCACCATCACCGCCAAGCTGAAGCAGGACGGCGCCATCGACTACGTCGTCGCCCTCGGCGCGCCGTACGCGCTGACCGCGGTGCAGTCGGTCGGGGACGCGGGCAGCAAGGCGAAGATCGCCACCTTCGACCTCAACAAGGACCTCACCACCGCCATCTCCCAGGGCGACATCCAGTTCGCGGTCGACCAGCAGCCCTATCTCCAGGGCTACCTGGCGGTGGACTCGCTGTGGCTCTACAAGAACAACGGCAACTACAGCGGCGGCGGGGAGCAGCCGGTGCTGACCGGGCCGGCCTTCGTGGACAAGTCCAACGTCGAGCGGGTCGCCGCGTTCGCCGCGAAGGGCACCCGGTGATCTGAGATGACCCAAGCAACGGCACCGGCGGCGAGTTCCTCGTCGCCGGCCTCGCCGGCCGGCCACAAGGACGGGCGCACCGCCCAGCGCGCCCTGTGGCGCAGGCTGCTCGCCCGCCCGGAGGTGGGCGCGCTGATCGCCGCGATCGGCGTGTACGTCTTCTTCTTCGCGGTGGCCCCCTCCTTCCGCGACGCAGGCGCCCTTTCCACCGTCCTCTACCAGGCGTCCGTCATGGGCATCATGACGCTGCCGGTGGCCCTGCTGATGATCGGTGGCGAGTTCGACCTGTCCGCCGGTGTCGCCGTCACCACCTCGGCGCTGACCGCTGCCATCCTGAGCTTCCAGTTCACGGTGAACGTGTGGACCGGCGTGATCGTGGCCCTGATCGCCGCCCTGGCCGTCGGCGCCTTCAACGGCTGGCTGCTGATCAAGACCGGACTGCCCAGCTTCCTGGTCACCCTGGGCTCGTTCCTGATCCTCCAGGGCGCCAACCTCGCCGTCACCAAGATCTTCACGGGCAATGTCGCCAGCGACTCGATCGCGGACATGGACGGCTTCGCCCAGGCCAAGAAGATCTTCGCCTCCGAGTTCAGCGTCGGGGGAGTGGACTTCAAGATCACGATCGTCTACTGGCTGGTGCTCGCCGCGGCCGCCACCTGGCTGCTGCTGCGCACCAGGTTCGGCAACTGGATCTTCGCGGTCGGCGGCAACAAGGACAGTGCCCGCGCGGTCGGCGTGCCGGTCAGTTTCACCAAGATCGCCCTGTTCATGGGCGTGGGCGCCGGTGCCTGGCTGGTCGGCATGCACCTGCTGTTCTCGTTCAACACGGTGCAGTCCGGTGAGGGCGTCGGCAACGAGTTCCTGTACATCATCGCCGCGGTCATCGGCGGCTGCCTGCTCACCGGCGGCTACGGCTCCGCGGTCGGCCCGGTCATCGGCGCCTTCATCTTCGGCATGGTCAACCAGGGCATCGTCTACGCCAACTGGAACCCCGACTGGTTCAAGGCGTTCCTCGGCGTCATGCTCCTGGTCGCCGCCCTCGTCAATCTGTGGGTCCGCCGCACGGCGACCCGGAGGTGAACATGACTACCAACGGAACCGGTCCGCACGGAGCCGTCCTCAAGGACACCGCCCCCGACCGGGGCGCACCCGTCGTCGAACTCCGGGACGCGGGCAAGTCCTACGGCAACATCCGCGCCCTGCACGGAGTCGACCTCACGGTCCACGCCGGCCGGGTGACCTGCGTCCTGGGCGACAACGGCGCCGGCAAGTCCACCCTCATCAAGATCGTCTCAGGGCTGCACCAGCACACCGAGGGCGAGTTCCTCGTCGACGGCACACCGGTGCGCTTCGGCACCCCGCGCGAGGCCCTCGACAAGGGCATCGCCACCGTCTACCAGGACCTGGCGACGGTCCCGCTGATGCCGGTGTGGCGGAACTTCTTCCTGGGCTCCGAGATGACCAAGGGCCCCTGGCCCGTGCGCCGCCTCGACATCGAGCGGATGAAGCGGACCGCCGACGAGGAACTGCGCAACATGGGCATCGTCCTCGACGACCTTGACCAGCCCATCGGCACCCTCTCCGGCGGCCAGCGCCAGTGCGTGGCCATCGCCCGCGCCGTCTACTTCGGTGCCCGCGTGCTGATCCTGGACGAGCCGACGGCCGCCCTCGGCGTCAAGCAGTCCGGCGTGGTCCTGAAGTACATCGCCGCCGCCCGCGACCGCGGCCTCGGCGTCATCTTCATCACCCACAACCCGCACCACGCCTACATGGTCGGCGACCACTTCAGCGTGCTGCGGCTGGGCACCCTCGAACTCAGCGCCGACCGCAGCGAGGTCAGCCTCGAGGATCTCACCAACCACATGGCGGGCGGCGCCGAACTCGCTGCGCTCAAGCACGAGTTGGCACAGGTCCGCGGAGTCGACGTCGAGGGGCTCCCCGAAGCGGAGGACCTCACCGGGTCGGCCGCGCCCGCCCCGCCCGAAGGGACCTCCTGAGAGGGCAGGTCCCCACCCTCGACCGGATCCGGGTCGGCCCGGCCCCCGACTCCTGGGGCGTGTGGTTCCCCGACGATCCCCGGCAGGTGCTCGGCGCCGCGTGCCGTCGACAGGCGGTGGCGTGCGGGCGCTTCTATCCTGGTGGGTGCGGGGCCGTCCGGCCTCCGTCCACGGTGCGACGACTGGGCGGGTCCGTCCTCATGTCCCCACACGTGGGAGCAGCCCATGACGCACGCGTGCACACGACTGCGCAGGGGGGCCGTTCTCGCCACCGCGGTGGCGATGCTCATGGTCCCGGTCGCGGGCGGGACGGCCCTCGCCGCACCGCCGACCGCCACGGACGCACCCGCCGCCGACCCGCCCTCCCCGTCCGCCTCCGAGGACGCCGTCCGCGAGCTGACCCCCGCCGTGCGGCGCCAGTTGGACGCCGTCGTACGTCGGGTGATGGACGAGGCGGACATCCCCGGGGTGACCGTCGGGCTGTGGACGCCCGACGAGGGCGAGTACGTGAGGTCCTTCGGCGTCGCCGACAGGAGCGAAGGCCGGAAGATGACGAACGACCTCTACACGCGGATCGGCAGCGAGACCAAGACGTTCACCGTCACCGCGCTGCTGGAGCTGGTGGACCAGGGCGAGGCAGGCCTCGACGACACGATCGACCGGTACGTCGACGGGGTGCCCAACGGCGACGAGATCACCCTGCGCCAGTTGGCCGGGATGCGCAGCGGCCTGTTCAACTACACCGAGGACGACGACTTCTTCAAGGCGCTGACGACCGATCCGCAGCGGTCGTACACCCCGCGGCAACTGCTCGACTTCGCGTTCAGGCACCCCGTGCTGTTCCCGCCGGGTGACAAGTTCTCCTACAGCAACACCAACCTGGTCCTGCTCGGCCTGGTCGTCGAGAAGCTGTCCGGGAAGAAGCTCCAGGACTACATCCGCGACCACGTCCTGCTGCCGGCCGGAATGGACCACAGTCTCTTCCCGGTGGGCGCGGAGTACCCCGACCCGCACGCGCAGGGCTACTCGAACCAGACGGCGGACGGGAAGGTCGAGGACACGGCCGACTGGAACCCGTCCTGGGCCTGGGCCGCGGGCGCGATGATCTCGACCCTGGACGACCTGCGGATCTGGGCGCGCACGGTCGCCACCGGTGTCCTGCCCGACGGCAACACCCTGATCAGCCCCTTCACCCAGAAGCAGCGGCTCACCACGGCCCCGACCACGATCCCGGGCGCGGGCTACGGCCTGGGCATCTTCAACGTCGACGGCTGGATCGGCCACAACGGCTCACTGCCGGGCTACGAGTCCCTGACCGTCTACCTGCCGTCGGCGCAGACGACGCTGGTCGTGCTGCTGAACACCGACATCGACCACAAGGGCACGGAGCCCAGCACCCTCCTCGGCGACGCGATCACGAAGATCGTCTCTCCGGACCATGTCTTCGACCTGCCGGCGGAACCAGCGGCGAGGTGAAACGCGTTAGGTGAGGGAGGGGCCCTCCGTGCACGGTCGCGGAGGCGCACATCGGAGCGGGGAGGACGACATGGCGCACGCGGAGCACGAGGGAACGGCACCGGACACCGCCGAGGCCCTGCGGCGGTCGAGGTTCGGCGCCCTGCCGGAGCGGATCCGTCCGCAGGACACGGTGGAGGAGCGGCCGGCCATCGCGCCGGACCCGGCGCGCACCGCCTACGACCCGGACGAGTGGCTGGTCCGGTACTGCCTGTGAGCCGACGCGGCCGCACCGCGGGGACGGGACCCGAGGGCACCGTCCCCGCGGACGGACGCCGTCGCCGTCAGAGCGCGCGCACCTCGTCGATCCGTACCGGCCGGTGCTCGTGCAGCGACAGCGTGCACGCCTCGGCGACCCAGCCCGCCTCCAGGGCGTCCGCGACCGTGCACGGCGACGGCCGGCCGCCGGCGACGACCTCGGTGAACGCGGTCAGTTCGGCGCGGTAGGCGTCGGTGAACCGGTCCATGAAGAAGTCGTGCGGGACGCCGGCCGGGAAGGTCACGCCCGGCTCCACGGACCGCAGCGGCAGCTTGTCGTCCAGCCCGACCGCGATCGAGTCCGCGAACCCGTGCAGCTCCATGCGCACGTCGTAACCGCGGGCGTTGTGGCGGCTGTTGGAGACCACGGCGATCGTGCCGTCGTCCAGGGTGAGGACCGCGCCGGTGGTGTCGGCGTCGCCCGCCTCCCTGATGTAGTCGGCACCGCGGTTGCCGCCGACCGCGTACACCTCGGTCACCTCACGGCCCGTCACCCACCGGATGATGTCGAAGTCGTGCACGGAACAGTCGCGGAAGATGCCTCCGGAGGCGGCGACGTACGCGGCCGGCGGCGGCGCCGGGTCCAGCGTCGTCGACCGGACCGTGTGCAGCTTGCCGAGCTCACCGGCCGCCACGGCCGCGCGGGCGGCGACGAAGCCCGTGTCGAAGCGGCGGTTGAAGCCGATCTGGATCGGGACGTCACTGCCCTCGACCGCCTTCAGCACCTCGACGCCCTCGCGCATGGTGCGCGCGACGGGCTTCTCGCAGAAGACGGGGACGCCGGCCGCCACGGCGGCCGTGATCAGGGCGGGGTGGGCGTCGGTGGCTGCCGCCACCACGATGCCGTCCACCCCGGCGGCCAGCACCGCCTCGGGCGAGTCCGCGACCTCGGCGCCGAACCGCTCGCCCGCCGCCTTGGCGGCCTGGGTGAACGGGTCGGCGACGACGAGCGACTCGACGGCGTCGAGTCCGGAGAGGGTCTCGGCGTGGAAGGCGCCGATGCGGCCGAGGCCGAGGATTCCGATGCGCATGAGGGTGAGTGCTCCTTGGGTGCGGGCGGTGCGGGCGGTGCGGGCGGTGCGGGTAGTGCCGGTGGTGCGGGTAGTGCGGGTAGTGCGGGTAGTGCGGGTAGTGCGGGTGGTGCGGGTAGTGCCGGTGGTGCGGGTCGCGTGTGAGGTGAGGGAGGCCGGCTAGTCGAGGCCGCCGAGGACGTTCTGGTCCCAGTCGATCACCGAACCGGTGACCACACCGGACCGGTCGGACAGCAGCAGCACCACGAAGTCGGCGATCTCGTCCGGCTGCCCCAGCCTGCCCATCGGCAGCCGGGCCGCCGCCTGTTCGCGCCAGTCGTCGCCCGCACCGTGGAAGGCGCGCTGGGTCGCGTCCTCGCCCTCGGTCGCGGTCCAGCCGATGTTCAGGCCGTTGATCCGGATCCGGTCCCAGCGGTGGGCGTGCGCGGCGTTGCGGGTGAGTCCGGCGAGTCCGGCCTTGGCGGCCACGTACGGCGCCAGGAACGGCTGTCCGCCGTGCTGCGAGGAGGTGATGATGTTGACGATCGTGCCGGGCGCCCCGCGCTGCACCATGTCGGCGACCGCCGCCTGCATCGCGAAGAACGGCCCCTTGAGGTTGATCGCGATGTGCGCGTCGAACAGCTCGGGCGTGGTGTCCAGCAGGGTGCCGCGGGAGGTCAGCCCCGCCGAGTTGACCAGGCAGTCGACACGACCGTGGGCGGCCACCACCTCCGCGACGGAAGCCTTCGCCTGGGCCGCGTCCGCGAGGTCCGCGCGTACGTACCCGGCCTTGCCCCCGGCCGCCGTCAGCTCGGCCACGAGCGCCTCACCGGGCTCGGAGCGCCGCCCGGTGACGACCACCGCCGCCCCCTCGCGCACCGCGGCGCGCGCGATCGCCGCCCCGACGCCCTGGCTGCCGCCGTTGACCAGGACGACCTTGTCGTCGAGCAGTCCCATGACGTTCCCCACTCAGCTCTCTGCTCTCAGCTCTCACGTCGCCCGGCAGCGGCCCGCAGCTCCTCGCGCAGCGCCTGCGCGGTCCACTCCTCGCGCACGGCCCGCCGTACGACGTCCGCCTGCGACGGCGGCGCGAGACCGCCGACCGGCGGGTCCTCGTCGAGGTTGGTGGGGAAGGGATAGCCCTCGGCGCTCGCGGCGATCACGTTCTCCAGCCACGCCTGGCCGGCGCCGGCGGCCGCGCGGTCCAGCAGCACCGGGAAGACCGCGTTCACCACCGCCTCCCGGTCCACCGTCTCCATCGCCCGCCCGAAGGCGGACGAGACCTGGAGGAGGTTCGCCATGCGCCGGACGTCGGAAGTGCGGTTGGTGCCGGCCGCGTGGAACAGCGCCGGGTTGAAGAAGGCGGCGTCGCCCTTCGCCAGCGGGAGCTGGACGTGCCGGTCCTCGAAGTACGCCTGGAACTCGGGGCGTCGCCAGGCCAGGTAGCCCGGCTCGTACCGCTGCGAGTACGGGAGGTACATCGTCGGGCCGGACTCGACCGGCATGTCGCCGTGCGCGACCGCGCCCTGGAGGGTGAGCACGGGGGAGAGGCGGTGCACATGGGCCGGATAGGCGGCCGCGGCCTCGTCGGTGAGGAAACCGAGGTGGTAGTCGCGGTGCGCGGTCTGCGCGGCGCCGCCCGGGTTGACCACGTTGACCTGGGAGGTGACCTGGTAGCCGGGGCCGAGCCAGGCCGACGAGACCAGCGCCAGGATGTCGTTGGCGTAGTAGTCGGCGAACGCCTCCGGGTCGTACCGGGCCGCCTTCTCCAGCGCGTTCCACACCCGGTCGTTCGCGCCCGGCCGGGCGAAGTGGTCCCCGGCGCCCGCGCCCGAGGCACGCTGCTCGGCGATCAGGGCGTCGAACACGGCCGTGGCCCGGTCGACGACCGCCGGGTCCGGGAAGGCACCGCGGAGGACCACGACGCCCGGCCCCTCGTCGAGCGCGCGGACCAGCTCGGCCCCCACCTCCCGGCGGTCCCCTGCGCCGCGCAGCCGGTCGCTGTCGTAGACGAGGACGCCGTCCGTCACGGCGGAGGCGTGCGGATAGGCGGCGAGGTCGGTGGTCCGTTCGACCAGGGTGCGGAAGGCGGCCAGGTCGCAGTCCTGGGCGGACAGCCAGACCCGGCGCTGTGCGGCGGTGAGGGACATCGTCGTCCTTCCTTCGGTCACGAGTGCGACGCGGTGCTGTCATTCTTGTCAGTACAAACCCGTCGAACAACCAGCAGCCAGCCATCAAAAACCCCTCAAGGAGCTGAGGAGTCCTCCCCATGGGCCACCCCTTCCCGATCCGCGAGATCGCACGTCAGGCAGGTCTGAGCGAGGCCACCGTGGACCGGGTCCTGAACGGGCGGGGCGGGGTGCGCGACAGCACCGAGCGGGAGGTGCGGCGGGCCATCGCCGACCTGGACCGGCAGCGCACCCAGGTGCGGCTCGTCGGCCGCACCTTCATGGTCGACATCGTGATGCAGACGCCCGAGCGGTTCAGCACCGCCGTACGCGCCGCGCTGGAGGCCGAGTTGCCCGCCCTGCACCCGGCGGTGATCCGCTCCCGCTTCCACTTCCGCGAGACGGGCCCCGCGCGGGAGCAGGTCGCGACCCTGGACCGGATCGCCCGGCGCGGCTCGCAGGGCGTGATCCTCAAGGCCCCGGACGTCCCCGAGGTGACCGCGGCCGTGGGCCGGCTCGAAGCCGCGGGCATCCCGGTGGTGACCCTGGTGACGGACCTGCCCGCGAGCGCCCGGCAGGCTTACGTCGGTATCGACAACCGGGCGGCCGGTGCCACCGCCGCGTACCTCATGGGCCAGTGGCTCGGCGACCGGCCCGGCAATGTGCTCACCAGCCTCAGCAGCGGGTTCTTCCGCAACGAGGAGGAGCGCGAGATGGGCTTTCGCGCCGCCATGCGCGCCCTGCGTCCGCAGCGCGCCCTGGTCGAGATCGCCGAGGGGCAGGGCCTGGACGCCACCCAGTACGACCTGGTGCGGGCCGCGCTGGAACGCGACCCGGAGATCCGGGCGGTTTACTCGATCGGCGGCGGAAACATCGCCACGCTCCGCGCCTTCGCGGACCTCGGCCGTGACTGCGCGGTGTTCGTCGCCCACGACCTCGACCACGACAACACCCGTCTGCTGGGCGAGCACCGGCTGTCCGCCGTGCTCCATCACGACCTGCGCCAGGACCTGCGCGAGGCCTGCCACGTCCTGATGCGCGCCCACGGCGCCCTGCCGCCCGCCGGTCCGGTGCTGCCGTCGGCGATCCAGGTGGTCACCCCGTACAACATGCCGCCCTACACGCTGCCTACGCCGACGTCACGTTGACCCAGGCGCCACTCTCGGCGGACCGCGTCATCGCGTCCAGCACGGCCGCGCTGCGCACCGCGTCGGCGAGGGTGGCGCCGTACGGGGTGTCCTCGGCGACGGAGCGCAGGAAGCGGTACGCCTCGATCACCTTCAGGTCGTCGTAGCCCATCGCGTTCGCCGCACCCGGCTGGAACGCGCCGAACTCGCCGTCGCCCGGACCGACGTACACCGTACTGACGGGCTGGTCCTGGTAGGCCGTGCCGCGGCTGACGCCCAGCTCGTTCATCCTGCGGAAGTCCCAGAACACCGCGCCCGCGGTGCCGTGTACCTCGAAACCGTAGTTGTTCTGCTCGCCGACCGAGACCCGGCAGGCCTCCAGGACACCGCGGGCGCCGGAGGCGAAGCGCAGCAGACAGCTGACGTAGTCCTCGTTCTCGACCGGGCCCGGCTCGCCGCCGGTGGCCCGCGTGTGGCCGGCCGTGGCGCCGAGCGGGCGGGACCGCTCCGGCACGAAGACGGCCGTGTCGGCGGTCAGGGACGTGATGTCGCCGAGCAGATGACGAGCCAGGTCCGCGCCGTGCGAGGCGAGGTCCCCCAGCACTCCGCTGCCGCCCCGCTCCCGCTCGTACCGCCAGGTCAGAGCTCCCTCGGGATGGGCCGCGTAGTCGCTGAACAGCCGGATGCGGACATGGGTGATGCCGCCGATGCCGCCGGAGGCGATCAGCTCGCGGGCGGCCTCCACGGCGGGCGCGTTGCGGTAGTTGAAGCCGACCGCGCCCTGCACACCGGCCTTGGCGACCGCGTCCGCCACCGCGCTCGCGTCCGCCACCGTCAGGCCCACCGGCTTCTCGATCCACAGGTGCTTGCCCGCCTCGGCCATCGCGACGCCGATCTCGCGGTGCAGGAAGTTCGGGGCGGTGACGCTGACCGCCGCCACCCGCGGGTCGGCGGCCACCTCGCGCCAGTCGCGGGCGGTGGACGCGAACCCGTACCGCGCGGCCGCCTCCTCGGCCCGGCCCGGCACGTCCTCGGCGACCGTCACCAGCTCAGGACGCAGGGCCAGGTGCGGATAGTGGTGCCGCACCCGCAGATACGCCTGGGTGTGCACCCGGCCCATCCAGCCGAACCCGACGACGGCGACACCGAGCGGACGTACCACCATGACAGCCCCTCTTTGGACCGGTCCAACTACCTGTCCAGGTCACCCTGGGCGCGCGTCACTCCGGTGTCAACCCCAGCTCCGAAGCCTCTGGTGCCGTCCGCCGCCCTTCGTTCCCTTTGACAACCCGGCGAGGCCCGTGGAACGGTCCATGACATGAGACCGCCGACGATCCGTGACGTCGCCGACCAGGCCGGCGTGTCCAAGTCGCTGGTCTCGCTGGTGCTGCGCGGCTCCGACCAGGTGCGCCCCGAGAAGCGGGACGCCGTCCTGCGGGCCGCGCGCGAGCTCGGCTACCGGCCCAACGCCGCCGCGCGCAGCCTCAGCGAACAGCGCACCCGCACGGTAGGCGTCCTCCTGAACGATCTGCGCAACCCCTGGTTCGTCGACCTGCTCGACGGCCTGAACTCCCTGCTGCACGCGGGCGGCCTGCACATGCTGCTCGCCGACGCCCGCCTCAACCGCCGCACCGGCCACGACCTCACCGGCCCCTTCCTGGACCTCCAGGCCGACGGTCTGGTCGTGGTCGGCACGCTGCCCGACCCGGCCGCGCTCGGCGCGGTCGCCGCCCGCGTGCCGGTCGTGGTCGCGGGCGCCCGCGAGACCGTGCCGCCCGGCGCGGACCTCGTCGCGGGCGACGACGAGCACGGCGCGCGACTGGCCACCGAGCATCTGATCGCCCTCGGCCACCGCCGGATCGCGCACATCGCGGGCTACGGCGCGGTGGGCGAGCTGCGCCGGCGCAGCTTCGAGGCGACGATGCGGGCGCACGGGCTGGCCGACGGCGCGCGGGTCGAACCCGGCGACATGACCGAGGAGGGCGGCTACCGCACCGCCGTCCGGCTGCTGGGACACCCCGGGCGGCCCACCGCCGTCTTCGCCGTCAACGACATCGCCTCCGTCGGTGTCCTGTCGGCCGCCGCCGAACTGGGCCTGCGTGTGCCGCACGACCTGTCCGTGGTCGGCTACGACAACACGAGCATCGCCCGGCTGCGCCACGTCTGGCTCACCACCGTCGACGCCGCGGGCCACGAGGTCGGCCGCCGCGCCGCCCGCTGCCTCCTCGACCGCCTGGAGACCCCCGGGGGAGCGGGCCGGGTCCATCTCGCCGTGCCGACCCTGGAGATCCGCGGCACGACGGCACCGCCTGCGGCGGACCTCAGAGGTTGATCGCGTACACCTTGCGCAGCGTCTCGTGGACCGTCCACGTCGTACGGTCCCCCTCGCGCAGCACCGCCAGGTCGCCGGGACCGACCCGCAGTGTCGGTCCGCCCTCGACCTCGATCGTCGCCGAACCGCTGACCACGACGAACAGTTCGTCGGCCTCCGTGTCGGTCACCACGCCGGGGGTGATCTGCCAGACGCCCCGGATCTGCCGGCCGTCCCGCGACTCCCGGACCACCTTTCCGGTCACCTCGGGCGTTCCGGCGACGATCTGCGCCGGGTCGAGCGGCTCGGGCACGAGCTCGGCGTCGGGGACATGGAGTACGAGGCTTTGGGTCATGCGGCGACCCTAGCGAGCGGACGCCCCCCGGTCCGCCGACAGAGTGTGCGGTATCGGCGCAGGTGGGAGGACACTTCGTCGCGGCGGCGCGGACCGGCGCGAGCACCGGGCGCGCGTACGGGCCGGAACGCGCCCATCGAGCAGCGGCGCCGCGTGCCCTTGTGACGGTCCGGAGCGGTCGGCGTGGTGGTGGTCCGTACCGGTCGTGGTGGCCTGGCCCGCACCGGTCATGGTGGTCCGTACCGGTCGTGGTGGCCTCGCCCGCACTGGTCGTGCCGGCCCGCACCGGTCATGGTGGTCCGTACCGGTCGTGGTGGCCTCGCCCGCACCGGTCGTGCCGGCCCGCACCGGTCGTACGTGGTCCACGTCGGCCGTCGTGGACCGCACCGGCGCCGTCGGTGTCGCGCCCCGCCGGTGCGGACCCACCACATCCGGTCAGGTCAGTTCTTGCCCTTGCGGACGACCCACTTCCCGCCGACCCAGTCGCCGACGGTCTCGTAGCCGGAGCGGAAGAAACCGAGCCGGTCCAGGGTGAGTCCGGCCTCGGCGGTGGACTTCACGGCGGTGTAGCCGGCCGGGTCGTCGGCCGAGCCGCCCCCGGTGTTCCTGGCGACGTACGGGAAGGGGTAGGCCGGGCGGGCGGAGGTGACGTGTCCGGCGCTGTCGACCGTGCTGGTCAGCAGGCTCGCCGGGGCCACGCCCTTGGTGACCCAGTCGGTGAGGGCGCTCAGCGCGTCGAAGGTGTTCGGGCCCTGGCCGCCGCCGCAGTGGGCGACACCCGGGAGCAGGAACAGCCGGGCGAAGGCGCTGGTCGCCTCGGCGCCGCCCATCGCCTTCTGGACGGCCTTGTAGTACGCCATCGTGCCGACGGCCGGGATGTGCTGGTCGCCCAGACCGTGCCAGAGGATCAGCTTGCCCCCGGCCTTCCGGAAGGCCGACAGGTCGGGGTCGGTGGCGTCGTACATGCCCTCGTTGGGCCGCATGACCTTCTCGTAGTAGGCCGCGGTGAACTTGATGTCCTCGTACGTCAGCGCCGGCCGCGGGCTGTCGAAGATCTGGTAGCGGATGGTCTCCCGGACGAAGCTCTGGTCGCCGGTCGAACCGGTGGCGGTGGCCGGCACGATGACGCCCGCCCAGTTCAGCTCGGAGCCGCGCAGCTGGTACCCCGGGTACAGCAGTCTGCCGTGCTCGTCGGTCGGGCCCGCGTAGATGCGGCGCAGGGTGGTGACCTGGTCCGCGGTCAGACAGAAGTCCGCGGCCGTGGGGTGGTGGCCTGCCGCGCACCGGATGCTCGCGGGGTCCCAGTGGCAGGCCAGCGGGTCGGCGGTGATCCCGTCGGCGGGCGCGCCGCAGCCCTGGAGCACGGCCGCGTGCAGCGGCGCGAGGTCGGCCGTGGTGAGGGTGGCCGTGCCGCCGTCCAGGAAGACGGACTGCGCGGTCCAGGCGTGCGAGAAGGTGTTCAGGGCGGTGAAGTTGTTGGCCGGGGCACCGGCGACGATGCCGTCGAAGTCGGTCGGGTAGCGCTGGGCCTCGGTGAGCGCTTGGTGCCCGCCCTGCGAGCAGCCGTCGAAGTAGGAGTGCGACGCGGGCCGCCCGTAGAACCGCTCGATGACGGCCTTCGCCACCTGGGCCAGTTCGTGGTCGGACTTGTAGCCGAAGTCGGCGCGCAGCGTCGGGTCCGTCGAGAACAGACCGCCGCCCTGGTAGTGGCCCTCGTCGCTGGAGGCGACGGCGAAGGCGCCGGTGGTCAGCGGGACGCAGCCGGCCGAGGCGGGCGCGCCGCCCGTGTTCACGTTGCCGCACAGGCCGCCGCAGCCGACCTGGAGGTAGTCGGCCTGCCAGCCCGTCAGGGGCAGACGCATCTCGAAGTGGATCTGGGGGGCGATGACGCCCTTCACGTAGCAGGCGGCCCAGTCGCCGAGCGTGTTGCCGCCTGCGGCCAGCTCGGCGGCCGAGGTGATCTCGAACGGGGTGCCGGGCACGGCGCTCGCCAGGTCCAGCGCGGCGACGCCGGCGCAGGGGAGGGCCGGTGTGATCCCCGCGGACGTGCCGCTCGCGGCGGCCACGGCGGTGACCGGGGCGGCCGCCGGTGCGCCGGCGTCGGCGCCCTGGGCGGGGGCCGTGCCCGCGCCGGTCACGAGTGCGAGGGCGGCGGCGAGGCCGGTCATGAAGCCGGCTCTTCCCCACCGGAACCATCGGGTCAGCCTGGGCATGCGCGGTCTCCATTCGATCGTCGGACCGGAGTCGCCTCCGGAACGGAAGTGGAAATACGCCGAAATACACGGAAGTACGCAGAAAGAGAGGAGGGCGGCAGAAGGGTGCGGAAGGAAGCGGAGGGATCAGGTGCCGCCGCCCCGGGACCGTAGCGCCGCCGAACATGTGCGAGCAATAAGGCAGACAAAATTGTTGACAATCTTGTTTGGCTAGATTTAGGTTCGACAGGCACTCACTCAGGGAGGGCACATGCCGACAGAAGCCCGTCCGAGCACCGGGGAGCAGGCCAAACAGCATGCGTTGACGCAGCTGCGGCAAGCGATCCTGCACGGCGACATGGCACCGGCGCAGCGGTTGGTGGAGAACGAGCTCGCCGAGCAGTTCGGTGTGACACGGGCCAGCATCCGGGCGGCACTCATCGACCTGGAGTCCCAGGGGCTGGTCGAGCGGATCCGCAACCGCGGTTCGCGGGTGCGGGTGGTGACCGTGGACGAAGCGGTCGCCATCACCGAGTGCCGCATGGTCCTCGAAGGGCTGTGCGCGGCGAAGGCCGCTGTCGCGGCCAGCGACGAGCAGCTGAGTGAACTGACCGACCTCGGCACGGCCATGACCAAGTCGGTGGCCGGCGGCGAGCCGGTGACCTACTCCGATCTCAACCACGAACTGCACGTCCGGATCAGGGAGTTCTCCGACCAGCGGACCGCCCAGGAGCTGCTGGAACGGCTCAACGCCCAACTGGTTCGCCACCGCTTCCAGTTGGCGCTTCGTCCCGGACGCCCGCAGCAGTCCCTGAACGAGCACCTGACCATGATCGAGGCGATCCGGGCCAGGGACCCGCAGGCGGCCGAGGCGGCCGTCCGCGCCCACCTCACCAGTGTGATCGAGGCGTTGCGCGACTGACGCGCGGCCGACCGGCACACGCGGGGCGGGCGCCCACCTGTCCATCAAGGAGATTTCTGCAATGACGCATGGCAACGCGCCCGCCGTTCCACGCTCGACACTCGTCATCACCGCGCACGCCGGGGACTTCGTCTGGCGTGCGGGCGGAGCCGTCGCCCTGGCCGCGTCCCGGGGCGAGAAGGTCACCATCGCGTGCCTGACCTTCGGCGAGCGCGGGGAGTCCGCGAAGGCGTGGCGCGAGGGACGGAAGCTGGAGGAGATCAAGGCGATACGCCGGGACGAGGCCGAGCGTGCCGCGGCCACCCTCGGTGCCGAAGTCCGCTTCTTCGACGCCGGCGACTATCCGCTGGTCGCCACCGCCGAGCTGACCGACAAGCTCGTCGAGGTCTACCGCGACACCCAGCCGGACGTCGTCCTCACCCACCCCGCCGAGGACCCGTACAACGGTGACCACCCGGCCGCCAACCGCATGGCCCTGGAGGCCCGCGTCCTCGCCCAGGCCATCGGCTACCCCGGTCCGGGCGAGATCATCGGCGCCCCGCCGGTCTTCTTCTTCGAGCCGCACCAGCCGGAGATGAGCGGCTTCCGGCCCGAGGTGCTGCTCGACATCACCGAGGTGTGGGACACCAAGCGCGAGGCCATGGAGTGCCTCGGCGCCCAGCAGCACCTGTGGGACTACTACACCGACCTCGCCGTGCGCCGCGGTGTCCAGCTCAAGCGCAACGCGGGCCCCAACCTGGGCCTGGCGCACAAGACCATGGCCGAGGCGTACATGCGTCCGTACCCGCAGATCGCGAAGGAGCTGGCATGAGCGGCGTGATCGTCACCGACCCGCCGAAGGCGGACGCCCAGGACGTCGACGCGCTGGCCGGCTTCGGCGTGGCCACCGTCGGCGAGGCGATGGGCCGCACCGGCCTGCTCGGCCCGCGGATCCGCCCCGTCCAGCAGGGCGTACGCGTCGCCGGCACGGCGGTGACCGTGCTCAGCTGGCCCGGCGACAACCTCATGATCCACGCCGCCGTCGAGCAGTGCGGGGAGGGCGACATCCTGGTCGTCACCACCACCTCGCCGTCCACCGACGGCATGTTCGGCGAGCTGTTCGCCACCGCGCTCCAACGGCGCGGGGTGCGGGGCGTGGTCACCGACGCGGGCATCCGGGACACTCAGGAGCTGCGGGACATGGGCTTCGCGGCCTGGGCCCGGGCCGTCTGCGCGCAAGGCACCGTGAAGGCCACCGGCGGCTCGGTCAACGTGCCGATCGTCATCGACGGCCAGGTGGTTCGCCCCGGTGACGTGATTCTCGCCGACGACGACGGCGTGGTGGTCGTCCCCCGCGAGCGCGCCCGCGCCACCGCCGAGGCGGCCGAGGTCCGCGAGGCCAAGGAGGCCGCCACCCGCGCCGCCTTCGTCGACGGCCAACTCGGCCTGGACCGCTACGGTCTGCGCGACACGCTGAAGCGTCTCGGCGTGGAGTACCGGACCTACGAGGAGTACACCGGCGAGGGAGCGGGATCGTGACCCGCGGCCCCGAGGACGGCCCCGAGGGCGGCCCCGAGGGCGGCCCCGAGGGCGGCCCCGAGGGCGGCCCCGAGGGCGGCCCCGAGGGCGGCCCCGAGGAAGTGCGCTGCCTGCTGATGCGGGGCGGCACCTCCAAGGGCGCCTACTTCCTGGCCGAGGACCTGCCCGCCGAGCCTGCCGCCCGGGACGAGCTGCTGTTGCGCATCATGGGCAGCCCGGACACGCGCCAGATCGACGGCCTGGGCGGGGCGCACCCGCTCACCAGCAAGGTCGGCGTGGTCTCACGCTCCGGTGACCCGCGCGCCGACGTCGACTACCTCTTCCTCCAGGTCGCCGTCGACCGGCCGGAGGTGAGCGACCGTCAGAACTGCGGGAACATCCTCGCGGGCATCGGGCCGTTCGCCGTGGAGCGCGGGCTGGTACCGGCGGGGAAGGAACGCACCTCCGTACGTATCAGGATGACCAACACCGGCGACCTCGCCACGGCGACCTTCCCGACGCCGGGCGGCCGGGTCGACTACACGGGCGGCGCCGCGATCTCGGGCGTGCCCGGCACGGCCGCCCCCGTGACGATCGAGTTCCCGCCGGGCGCCCACCCGTTGCTGCCCACCGGGAACGTCCTGGACGTGATCGACGGCGTTGCGGTGACCTGCGTGGACAACGGCATGCCGACCGTGCTCGTCGCCGCCTCCGACCTCGACGTCACCGGCTACGAGCAGCCCAAGGACCTGGAGGACGACCTCGTCCTCGCCGGCCGGCTGCGCGAACTGCGCCTGGTGGCGGGCCGGTTGATGGGCCTGGGTGACGTCTCGGACACCACCGTGCCCAAGGTGACCCTGCTCGCCCCGCCCCGCGACGGCGGCGCGGTCACCACCCGGACCTTCATCCCGGTCCGCTGCCACACCTCGATCGGCGTGCTCGGCGCGGCCGGCGTGGCCGCCGGACTGCGCATCGAAGGGGGCGTGGGCGCGCGACTGGCCCGGCTCCCCGACCGGGGAGACCGCGTCCGCATCGAGCACCCCACGGGGTTCCTCGACATCGAGAGCAGCCTCGGCACCGGTCCCGACGGCCTGCCCACGGCCCGCCGTACGGCCGTGGTCCGTACGGCCCGCAAGATCTTCGACGGCACTGTCTTCCCGAGGGCCGCCGAGACGGCACCGACACCCGCACCATCCCGAGGAGGTCAGCGATGACTCCGCCGCTCGGCGACATCGCCCACATCGGCCACGCCCGGCTGTTCACCCCGGACCTGGACGCCAGCGTCGCCTTCTTCACCGACTACCTGGGGCTCACCGTCAACGGGCAGCAGGGCGACACCGTCTACCTGCGGACCTTCGACGACTACGAGCACCACAGCCTGGTGCTCACCGCCCGCGCGCAGCCGGGTCTCGGCCGGCTCGCCCTGCGCACCTCCAGCGAGGAGGCCCTCCGGCGCCGGGTCGCGGCGAACGAGGAGGCGGGCGGCACCGGCCACTGGGCCGAGGACGAGCCGGGGCTCGGCAAGCTGTACGTCACCACCGACCCGGACGGCCACGAACACGCCCTGTACTGGGAGAGCGAGTACTACCGGGCCCCCGAGGAGCTGAGGCCGACGCTGAAGAACCAGCCGCAGGCCAAGCCCAACCGGGGGGTGGGGGTGCGGCGCCTGGACCACATCAACTTCCTCGCCGCCGACGTGCTCGCCAACGCCGAGTTCCAGCAGAACGTGCTGGGCGCCCGGCCCACCGAGCAGATCCGGCTCGACACCGGGAAGATCGCGGCGCGCTGGCTGACCTTCACCGACAAGTCGTACGACGTCGTCTACACCTCCGACTGGACGGGCTCGGCCGGGCGCCTGCACCACATCGCCTTCGCGACCGACACCCGCGAGGACATCCTGCGGGCCGCCGATCTCGCCATCGACAGCGGTGTGTTCATCGAGACCGGCCCGCACAAGCACGCCATCCAGCAGACGTTCTTCCTCTACGTCTACGAGCCGGGCGGCAACCGGATCGAGCTGTGCAACCCGCTGACGCGGCTGGTGCTGGCCCCGGACTGGCCGCTGATCACCTGGACCGAGACCGAGCGGGCCAAGGGGCAGGCCTGGGGCCTGAAGACCATCCAGTCCTTCCACACGCACGGCACGCCGCCGGTCGCGTAGCCGTCGCCCGTCACGGGTCCTGCCGGGGGGTGGGTCGCGCACCGCCGTGCGCGACCCACCCCCTTGCCGTGCGCGCTCACCCCCTTGCCGTGCCCCGACGGAGCCCCGTCCCCTCCAGTCGAGTCCGGTCGCCTCGACGGAGCCCCCGTCATGTCGACGGAGCAGCCTCCCTGGATCGTTGATGAGATTGTTGACAAAAGCGTTGACACTCTGGAAGCGGATCCTTAGCGTCTAGCGCACACCGGGTCAGCCGCACGAGCCGCGACGGCCCGCCTATTGAGTCCCCTCCAGGGAACGCCTCCTGGACGAGAGGAAAACAACGATGTCCTCCTCCCCCGCGCTGTCCGCTCGCGGCAGCAGACTGGCCTTCCTGGTCGTCGGTCTGTGCTGGCTGGCCGTCCTCTTCGACGGCCTCGACATGTTCATCTACGGCTCGGTGCTGCCGCACCTGCTGGCGACGAAGACCTTCGGCCTCACTCCGGACCAGGCCGGCGACCTCGGCAGCTACGCCACCTTCGGCATGCTGGTCGGCGCGCTCGCCGCGGGCACCGTCGCCGACCGGGTCGGCCGCAAGAAGCTGATGGTGTCGTGCGTGGTCGTCTTCTCGCTGGCCTCCGGCGTGTGCGCGATGGCGGACAGCCTCACGGTCTTCGGCCTCGGCCGGACCCTGGCCGGCGTCGGCCTCGGCGGCCTGCTGCCCACCGCCATCAGCATGGTCTCCGACTACGCCCCGCGCGGCCGCGGCGCGATCGTCATCGGCGTGCTGATGACCGCCCACCACGCGGGCGGCATCCTCTCCGCCTACGTGGCCAAGTGGCTCGTGGAGCCGGCCGGCCGGCGGGCCGCCTTCTGGGTCTGCGTGATACCGCTGCTGTTCGCCCCGGTACTGGCCCGGCTGCTGCCCGAGTCGCTGAGCTTCCTCGTCGCCAAGGGACGCGCCGAGGAGGCCCGCGAACTGGCCGACCGCTACGACGTCGAGCTGCCCGCCGTGAAGTCGTCGGGCGGGCAGGGCGCGGCCGACCGCTGGAACGCGCTGGTGAACCTCTTCCGCGGGGGCGAGTGGACGCAGACCCTGCTGTACTGGCTGGCCTCCTTCGGCGGCCTGCTGCTGGTCTACGGCGTCGCCACCTGGCTGCCCACCCTCATGCGCGCCGAGGGCTACGAGCTCGGCTCGGCCCTGTCCTTCGTGGTGGTCTTCAACCTCGGCGGGATCGTGGGCATGCTGGCCGCGGGCCGGGCCGCCGACCGCTTCGGCGCCCCGCGGATCTCCGCGATCTGGTTCGCGCTGACCGCCGCCGGCGTCTTCCTGCTCAGCGTCCACATGCCGATGAGCGTGACCATGGTGGTCGTCTTCCTCACCGGCGTCTTCCTCAACAGCGCCCAGACGATGATCTACGCGACGGTCTCGATCCGCTCCGGCCCGGACGACCGCGCCACCGCCGTCGGCTGGACCTCCGGCATGGGCCGCTTCGGCGCCGTCTTCGGCCCGTGGCTCGGCGGCCAGCTGCTCGCCGCGAACCACGGCGACTGGGGCTTCACCGCCTTCGCCCTGGCCGGCCTCTCCTCGATGGTCTTCATCGGCATCGCCGCCCTGCGCAGCGGGAAGTCCGAGGGCCGCAGCGGCGCGGAGCGGGAACTGGTCGGCGCCCGCTGAACCCGGGCCCGACGGCCCGTCGGGAGCGAGGACGGACGCCGGCCACCGCGCGAGACGCGGGGGCCGGCGTCGGCCTTCTCAGGAGGCCCGGCTCGACAACCGGGTCTACAAGTCGATGAATCTCAACCATCGCCGCTTCCACCTCACCGCCGCTTCTACCCCGACGGCGCGGCCGCCGAGACCGGCGAGCGGCTCGGCACCGATCGGCGGGCTTCCGTGCTCCCGGGGGCCGTTGGGCCGGGAACGGGGACGGCGGCTTCCGGCGAAGGGGAGAGCCGGGTGTGCCGGGTGCGGACGGCGTCCGGCCCTCCTGGTGGACCGCGGGCCGGGTGGCGTTCCGCGGCGACCGGCGGCGGGGGAGGCCACGCCGGACCGCGCTCGGTCAGTCCCGGCGGGCCACCAGACGGTACGCGTTGGACACACCCAGCCGGTGCGACAACGGCCGTACCGCGAACCGGTCCAGGAGCGTGCCCAGGACCAGGAGCGGGATCCCGGCGACGAGCAGGGCCGCGCGTCCCGTCCGGCGCGGCGCGTTCGGCGGCTGCGGCAGCCAGGGCGCGTCGTCGCGCGGTGCCGCGTGGTCCAGCGCCAGCCACACGGCGGCGAGCAGGTCCACCGGGTCGTGCGGCTCGGCGTGCTGCTCCGCCACCACCGTGAAGCCCAGGTCCGTCAGCCGGCGACGCAGATTGGCCACCGGCACGAAGTGCAGGTGCTGCGGCTGGAGCCACGGCAGCCACCACCGGCCCAGGAGCCGGGCATACCGGCTCTCCGGGTCCGGGACCTCGATGAGCAGATGCCCGCCGGGCCGTACCGCCTGCCACGCGGCCGTCAGCTCCCGGTCGGGGTCGGTGCTGTGCTCCAGGTAGTGGAACATGCTGACCACGTCGTAGCGTCCGGCGAGTTCCGGTGCCAGGGCGGGGAAGCTGCCGCGGTAGCCGTGCTCCACCCGGCCCTCGCGTTCGGCGAGTTCGACGCCGTCCGTGAAGTCGAGTCCGTCGAACGTCGTACCGGGCAGCACCTCACGCGCCGCCGCGCAGAAGTGCCCGTGCCCGGTGCCGACATCGAGCCAGCTCTTCGGGGTGGGATCGTGCGGCAGCATCGACTCGGCACGGCCCCGGTACATCCTGGTACGGCCGCCGAAGGTGTCGCCGAGCTTCTTCTCGCCCAGCCCGTCGTAGAAGTCCCGATAGTAGAACTCCAGCCCCTCTTCGCTGAGTTGCGGGTTCTGGAAGATGTGCCCGCAGGCGTCGCACCGGTCGAGTACGAAGCGGCCCGGCTTGTGCTGGAGCAGGTCGGTGGTGCGCAGTCGGGTGGTGAGCCGGTCGGACTCGCACCAGGGGCACGTGGTGCGCGGCGGTGCGAAGAAGCGGTCCGGGCCGTCGGCCAGGTCCGCCCGGTAGCCGGGGCGCAGCGCGGCGATCCGCTCGGCGCGGCTCGGCTCCCCGGCGGGCCGCTCGGTCTGCTCACTCATCGGAACTCCCTGGCGAGTCGGTCGAGATGGGTCGCCGCCGCGGACGCGCCGCCGGCGGCGCGGAACGCCGTACGGATCCGTCCGGCGGCGGCACGGTGCCCCGGTTCGTGCAGTACGGAGTCGAGCGCGGCGCCCAGCCGTGCGGCGGAGACCCGGCCGAACCTGACCCGGAGGCCCGCCCCGGCGTCCACCACCTGCCCGGCCACCACCGGCTGGTCGTCGCGGATGGGCGCGACCACGAGCGGGACCCCGTGCCACAGGGCCTCGCACACGGTGTTGTGCCCGGCGTGGCAGACCACCGCGGCCGCCCGCTGGAGGAGGGCGAGTTGCGGCACGGAGGGCAGCACGAGCACGTCCTTGTCGTGGCCGTTCCCGCCCAGGCCGTTCGTCGGATTGCTGTCCGCGCAGAGGCCGTCCGTCGGGTTGCCGTCCGCGCCGAGGCCGCTCTGCGGATCGCCGTCCCCGCCGAGACCCTTCCGCGGTGCGCCCTCGGCGCCGAGACCGCTGCCCGCGTCGCCGCGCGGGCCGAGTCCGCTGCCCGCGTCGCCGAGCGGGCCGGGACTGCTGTCCGCGTCGCCGCGCGGGCCGGGACCGCTGCCCGGGTCGCCGTCCGCCCCGAGGACGCCCCCCGGGTCGACGATCACCGCCTGCATCCGGTCGGCCCGTTCGCGCGCCGCCTCCCGGCAGGCGGCGAGGAAGCGCGCGCCCGCGTCGGCGTTCGCCGTGCCCAGGGTCACCAGCACCGTGGACCGGCCGGGGTCGAGCCACTCCCAGGGGAAGCCGGACGCGGTGGGCCGGGCCTCGATCGACGGCCCGACCCAGCGGACCGGGCCACCGCGCCCGGCGGCCTCGGGACCCGCGAGCTCCGGTGTGCTGAACGCCAGCACCAGATGCGGCGAGAACCGGGGATCCGCGTCGGCCGACGGATCCCCGACGGCCCGGCGCAGGTGCGCGATCCGCTCCGCGAGCCACTCCGTCACCTTGGGCAGACCGGCCAGGGGATCGGCGAACTCGGCCGAGGTGGTCGCCGAGGTCGCCCACGGCAGCCCGAGCCGTTCGGCGACCAGCGCACCCGCGAAGGCCTGCTGGTCGGCGACGACCACGTCCGGACGGAACTCCTCGACGGCCGCCCGCACTCCCGGCGCCATCGCCTCGGCCAACGGCACGAGATACCACTCCCACAGGAACCTGAGCGCCTCCGGCCCCCGCAGCTCGGGCGGCCGCCGCGCCTCGCCCGCACCCGGAACCGGTCCGGCACAGGGGAACACCCTGGCCCGCGCCCCCGCCAGACGGCCCACCAGCCCGGGGTCGGCACACGCCCACGCCACCCGGTGCCCGTGCGCGGCCAGCCGGGAGGCGACGCCCACGGTCGGGTTGATGTGCCCGACCAACGGCGGTACGACGAATAGGAATCCGCTCACCGCGCCTCGGCCCCCGCCCGCCGGACCCCGACCTGCCGGGCCCCGAACCACCCGGCCCCCGAGGCCTCCTGGACCAGGGACAGGATGTGGCCGCCCACCGTGCCCGCCGCCTCCACCAGCACGGAGTGCTCGTGCCCCGGGATCACCACGGTCCGGCAGTCCGGCAGTGACGACTCCAGCCACGGCGCGAGTTCGGCGAGTTCGGAGTCACCGCCGTACACGCCGAGCACCGGGCAGCGCACCGAGCGGATCAGGTCCTCCGTCAGGACCCGGCTGGCCGGGATGTCCCTGCCGAGGGTGGTGTCCCGGGCGAGCCGGGCCGCGCCCCGCGCCAGACGCGCGGTGTTGTGGCCGCGGTGGGCGGTGATCCAGGCGATGGCGTCGGGCTCGTTGTGGGCCAGCTGGGTCACCACCCGGTCGAGGATGCCGCCGAGCTTCACGGCCCAGGCGGCGGTGGCCGGTTCGGACTCGATCAGGGACACGCTGGCCGTCCGCTCCGGGTGGCGCGCCGCGTATCCGAACGCGACCGTACCGCCGTAGGAGTTGCCGACCAGATGCACGGGCCCGGTCACGGCCAGCCGGTCGAGCAGGGCCTCCAGGTCGTCGATGTTGTGGTCCAGGGTGTAGCCGTCGGGCGGGCGCTCGCTGCGGCCGTGGCCCCGCAGGTCGTACATGACGACGTCGATGCCGGCCGCCGCGAACGCGGGTGCCACGGTGAAGTAGTAGCTGGCCAGGCTGTCGGTGAGCAGTCCGTGGACGAGCACCACGGTGGCGGCGGCCGGGCGGCCGTCCCGGGGCCCGATCCGCTGTACGTGCAACCGGAGTTCACCGGTGTCGACCATCGCCATGCGTCAGCTCGCCCCCGCGGCCCGCAGGCTGGTCACCACGTGGTCGACGAGCCGGCCGACGGTCAGCTCGATGATCTCGTCGAACTCCATGCCGGCCAGGAACTCGGCGAAGTTGACCCGTCCGCCGTACCGCTCCTCCAGCAGGCCCGCCAGGGTCACCAGGTCGATGCTCTCCAGTTCCAGGTCGCGGTTGAACGTGGTCGCCATGTCGATCTCGATGTCGTCGAGGCCGTACTCGTCCTCGAGGAGCCGGGTGAGCATGCCGGTGATGTCGGCGAGGACCGCGCCCTCGTCGACCGGGTGGGGGGTGATCGGGTTCATCGGACGTACTCCTCCTCGTGCGGGTGTCCCGTCGGTCCGGCCGGTCCCGTGGTCCAGGCCACGACATAGGCGCGGTCGGGCAGTCGCGGCGGGTTCGCGGCCGGCCCGCATCGCACCGCGTAGGCGCGCTCCAGGCGGCCCGAGACGATCAGCTCGTCCCCGGCCGGTGCCGCCTCGAGCACGGCGAAGTCGCGCGGCCGGCCGCCGAAGCCGGTGCCCTCCGCCTTGGCGACCGCCTCCTTGGCGGCCCAGAACCGGGTGAACCACAACGCCTGCGGGGCGTCGGTGGCGGCGCACAGGCCGCGCAGCAGGGCCAGTTCGTCCGTGCCGAGCACGGCCGCCATGGCCTGCGGGTCGCGGGCCGTGACCTCCTCGATGTCGATACCGGGTCCGGGACCCGGCGTGTGCGGGCGGACGATGGCCACGCCCGCCTCCGCGCGGTGGGCCAGCGAGACGTCCAGCGGGGGCAGTTCCCGGCCGTGCACCCCGGTGACGTACGGGCGGCCCACGTCGTCGTTGTGCACCCGCAGCTCCGCCGGGAAGACCGGGCCCTCGCCGTGGTCCCACAGCCACCGCCGTACGGCGTCCTTGACCGCGATCCGGCCCAGCAGCCACTGCCGGCGACCGCGCGGCGCGTGCTTCGCGTACTCCGCACGTTCCTCCCCGCCCAGCGAGTTGCGCATGATCAGCTCGCGGGACGCCAGGTCCGGCCACCGTTCGTGCACCAGCGACCAGCCCCCGGGCCGTGCCTCGGACAGCGTGTTGCGGTCGGGGAAGCGTTCCACCGGCCGGGTCGTCGGGTCGTTGTCGAAGCGCCGGTCCTGCCAGCCGTGCAGTTGCGCCCACACCACGCCCGCGACCGACAGCTGCACCTCTGCCTCCAGGACGGTGTCGGTGAGCGAGGTGATCCGCACCAGGCACTCCACCTCGGTCCCCGGGCGCGGATGGGGGCCGTAGAAGCACATCTCCCGCACGCCGACGGGGAACACGACGGTCCGTTCGGTGTGGGTCGACATGATCCAGTAGCCGAGGATCTGGCCGACGTTGTCCAGCAGGGCGCCGGGCGCGGACGGGGTGGTGATGACACCGCGGATGTGCCGGTCGCCGAGCGCGGTGAGTTCGGTGACCCCCTGGAAGGCCGGGCCGTGGAACATCCAGCGTTCGGCGTAGAGCTGTGCCGCGGTGTGGCCGGGCGGCCGTTCGGCGGTGGTGTCCGGCCGCCAGCGGGCGGGCGGCTCGGCCGGGTAGGCGGGGGCGAGTTCCACGGTGGCCCGGGCCCGGGGGCCGAAGGACACGGCGAGGCGGTCCGCCCCCGCGGGTTCCGCCGTGACCTGTACGTCGACGGCCGGTGTGGCCGTCAGCCACTCCTCGAACCGTGCCCCGCGCACCGCGACCGGCAGCGTACCCGGCGCCGCCCGCCCGGCCGCGTCCATGATGTGCTGCACGATCGTGGTCGCCGGGACGACCGGCCAGCGGTCGGCCACGTCCGGCCAGCCGGCGCGCTGGGGGAAGAAGCAGTGGTCGAGGAGGTACGGCATGGTCTCCGGCGAGACCCGCACGACCGTGGACGGCAGGGCTGAGCCCGGCAGGCGAGCGGGGGAGACCGGGGTGGCGACGGGGCCGGGCACGGCGGCGGGGGCTTGTACGGAGGCCTCTGCGGCGGTGGTCGTCGGGACGGGCGTCGGGGGCCGGGTCGCGGCCCGCGCGTTGATCAGCGCGGCCGCCGTGTCCGCGGTGTCGCGCAGCAGGGCGTCCAGCTCGGCGGCGACGGGGAACCGCTCGGCGAGCGCGTCCAGCGGGGACCGTACGCCGGAAACGGGACCGGTCGAGTCGGAAACGGGACCGGCGGAGCCGGGAGCCGCGCGAGCCGTACGTAACTCGGCGCGCAGGCCCGCCAGGGCCCGCCCGTCGAGCGAGACCAGCGCCCCGCCCAGATCGAGCCGCACCGGCGGCCGTCCGGCCCGCACCACGCCGGCGGCCGACCTGGCCGCGGCCGGCAGGGCGGCGGCCACCGCGGCCCCGGCCGTCCACAGCGCGGTCGCCACCCGGCGGAGCTGGGCGAGACCCGTGCGGTGCGGGGAGTTGGCGGGTACGGCCAGGTGGTCGCGCCCGCCGAGGGTGTCGCCGATGAGCGACCCGAGCTGACCGGGGCCGACCTGCACGAACACCCGGTGCCCCGCCGCGTACAGGGCCTGCGTCAACTGCCGGAAGCGTACGGGTTCCAGCAGGTGCCGGACGAACAGCTCACGCACCTCAGCCGCCCCCTCGGGGAACGGCGCCGCGGTCGTCCCGGACCACACGGGGACGGTCGCCGGGTACAGCCGGAAGCGGTGCGCGGCCTCCCTGATCGGCCCGAGGTAGGGCTCCAGCATCGGGGTGTGGAAACCGGACCGGAACGGCAGCACCTGGCTGAGCACCCCCTGCGCGCGGAACGCCCGGACGAACTCCCCGACCGCGCCGTCCGGTCCGCACACCATCGACTGGCCGGGCGCGTTGTCGTGGGAGAGCACCAGGCCGGACCCCGCCCACTCCTGTCCCAGGGCGGCCAGCACCCGGTCCGCGGGCGCGCCGATCGCGCCGAAGGCGAGGCCCGGGACCGTCACCGTGTCCGGGTCGAACGTCGCCATGAAGGCGTCGACCTCGGCTCCCGAGTACAGCCCGGCCACCGTCATCGCCGTCCACTCGCCGACGCTGTGCCCGGCGACCGCGTCCGGTACGACACCCGAGCGGCGCAGCGCGGCGTCGAGCAGCCGCCCGACGGCGACGACCCCGAGGCCGTGCCGGCCCACGTCGCCGACGCGGTCCCCCTCGGGGGCCGGGCCGGGCAGCCCGAAGTGCGCGGCCACGTCGTCGACCCGAGGGGTGAACTCGCCCTCCAGGCCCGGGAAGACGAAGGCGAGTCCGCCGCGGCCGGGACCGAGCAGGGGCCTGGGCCGGAACCAGACGTCGCCGCGGCCGTGCCAGCCACGGCCCTTGGCGACCGCGCGGCGGGCCAGGGCCAGCCGCTTCGCGGTCGGGTCGACGATGCCGAGCCGGGCCGGGCCCGCGTCCGGATGCGGGCGGGCGGCGTCGAGCCCGGCCCGGCGTACCGCGTCGTCGGCGCCGTCCAGGAGGGCGGCGAGACGTTCGGGGCTGTCGGCGGCGAGCAGGAGCACGCGCTCGGGCTCGGTGAGCTGCACCGCCGTGCGCCTGGCGGTTTCGGTGGCTTCGGCCACCTCGGCGACCTCGGCGGCCGCCGCGATCGGGTGGTCGGCGAGGACCGTGACCGGGCGGTCGGTGGGCTCCGGGACCGGGCGGACGGTGCCTTCCACGGCCCGGCGATCCGTGACCTCGCGGAGCGGGCGGTCGGTGGCTTGCCCGGCTTGGCGGTCGGGGATCTCGTGGAGCGGGCGGTCGGTGGCTTGCCCGGCTTGGCGGTCGGGGATCTCGTGGAGCGGGCGGTCGGTGGCTTCCCCGGCTTGGCGGTCGGGGATCTCGTGGAGCGGGCGGTCGGTGGCTTCCCCGGCCTGTCGGTCGGCGACCACGTGGAGCGGGCGGTCGGTGGCCTCGGTGCCTGGCGGGGTGGGGGGCTTCGTGACCGGGCGGCCGGTGAACGTCGTGGTCGCGGCGACCTCGGCCACCGGGTGCCCGTTGGTCTCCGCGACCCCGATGACCGGGCGGTCGGAGAGTAGGGCGACCGGGCGGTCGGCGGTCTTGGCGAGCGTGGGGACGGTGTCGGGCGCGTACGGCATCGCGGCCGGTCCCGGGGCCTCCTCCAGCACCACGTGCGCGTTGATCCCGCCGAACCCGAAGGCGTTCACGGCGGCCCGGCGCACCGGGCGGTCGGGCGAGGTCTCCCAGGGGACGGCCTTCTCCAGCGTACGGAACCGGGTTCCGGCCAGCGCCGGGTGCGGATCGTCGCAGTGCAGGGTCGGCAGAAGTGTCCCGTGGTGCACCGCGAGGGCGGCCTTGACGAGACCGGCCACCCCGGCGGCGGGCATGGTGTGCCCGATCATCGATTTCACCGAGCCGATCACCGCACGCTGCTCGCCCGATGCCTCGGCCGGGCCGAACACCGCGGCGAGAGTGGCCAGTTCGGCGCCGTCCCCGGCCGGGGTCGCCGTGCCGTGCGCCTCCAGCAGGCCGATCGAGCCGGGTGCGGCCGGGTCGAGCCCGGCGGCCTGCCACGCCTGTCGCACGGCCCGGGCCTGGCCGCCGGGATCGGGGTTGACCAGGCCCGCGGCCCGGCCGTCGCTCGCCACCCCGGTGCCCCGGATCACGGCGTAGACCCGGTCGCCGTCGCGGTGGGCGTCGGCCAGCCGCTTGAGCACCACGACCCCGGTGCCCTCGCCGATGAGGATGCCGTCGGCTTCCCGGTGGAAGGGGCGGACGCGCTCGCTGGGGGAGAGGGCGCGCAGCTGGGAGAAGACGCTCCACAGGGTGATGTCGTGGCAGTGGTGGACGCCCCCGGCGAGCATCAGGTCGCAGCGTCCGGTGGCGAGTTCGCCCACCGCCTGGTCGACGGCGACCAGCGACGAGGCGCAGGCGGCGTCCACGGTGTAGGCGGGGCCGCGCAGATCGAGCCGGTTGGCCACTCGGGAGGCGGCCAGGTTGGGCACCAGGCCGATCGCGGACTCGGGACTGTCGGGCCCCAGCCGCTCGGTGAACGCGGCCCGCACCCGGTCGAGTTGCCCGGCGGTCAGGTCGGGCAGCAGTTCGCCCAGCGTGCGGACCAGCTGGCTCGCGGTGCGCACCCGCTGGTCGAGCCGGACCAGGCCGGGGGTGAGGTAGCCGCCCCGGCCGAGGACCACGCCGACGCGCCGCCGGTCGGGCAGCCGGTCCGTGCCGCCCGCGTCGGCGAGGGCCGCCGCCGCCACGTGCAGCGCGATCAGCTGGTCGGGCTCGGTGCCGGCCACCGAGTTCGGCATGATGCCGAACCGGGTGACCTCCACCTCGGCCAGGGTGTCCACGAACCCGCCGCGTCGGCAGTACACCTGGTCCGCGACGGCCGGGCCGGACGCGGTCCCGGGCCGGTAGTGGCCGGCGTCCCACCGGCCCTCGGGTACGTCGTCGATCGCGTCCACGCCGTCGCGCAGGTTGCGCCAGTACGCGTCGAGGCCGGGGGCCCCGGGCAGCAGCACCGACATCCCGACTATGGCGACCGGGACGTGACGACGCGTCACGGGGGCCGTCACCAGCCCGAGGAGGTGTAGACGACGGCGGTGGTCGACGTGTCGCCCCAGGCGAGCTCCCGCAGCAGTGCCGCGGTTCCCTCCTCGGGGTCGATCAGACCGATGCCGCGCCGGCCGTACTCGCGGGCCAGCTCCGGTCCGACCATGCCGCCGTGCCCGGCGGCGGGCGCCCACGGCCCCCAGTGCACCGTCAGTGCCCGGTGCCCGGTACGGGTGGCCCAGGCGGCGCCGAGGGTCTGGAGGGCGTCGTTTGCGGCGGCGTAGTCCACCTGGCCCCGGTTGCCCAGGACGGCCGAGACGCTGCCGAACAGCACGGTGAACGCAGGTCCTTCGGGCAACTCCTCCAGCGCCGTGAGCAGGGCGTCGGCGCCGGTCGCCTTCGTGCCGAACACCCGCTGGAAGGACTCGGCGGTCTTCTCGGCGATGAGCCGGTCCTCGATGACCCCGGCCGCGTAGACCACGCCGTCGAGCCGGCCGTGCTCGGTGTGGATCTCCTTGACCGCCTGGAGCACCGCGTCCGGCTCCCGGAAGTCGACGGAGCGGTAGCGGACCCGGCTGCCGAGCGCGGTGAGTTCCGCCAGGGTCGCGGTGATCTCCCGCTGGGCCAGCAGGAGTTCGGCGGCGCGGTTGATCTCGGTGGGCCGCAGTCCGCCACGGGCGGCGAGCGCCGCGCGCAGCTCGGCCGGGGTACGGGCGGCGGCCGTGTCCGCGGCCTCCTGGCCGTCCGGCGGGGGTGTCCGGCCCAGCAGCTCCAGTCGGCACCGGGAGGCGGCGGCGAGCGCCACGGCGCACTGCGCGGTGATGCCCCGGGCCCCACCGGCCAGCAGGACAACCGAGTCCCGGTCCAGCCCCAGCGCGGCAGCCTCGGCGGCCCCGTCACCGGCCGGACCCGCGCCCGTGGTGCCGAGTGTGCCGAGCGCCGTCTCGACGAGCTCCAGGCCGAACCGGCCGCCGGGCCCGCGCAGGACGACCGGGGTGCGGTCGCAGGCACAGATCTCCTCGACCAGCACGTCCTCGACCGACGCGCCTCCCGCGGTCGCGCCTCCCGCGGTCGGGTTCTCCACCGTCCCATCCGTCACCGGCGCGTCCCCCGCCGGTACGTCCTTCCCCGGCGCGTCCGCGACGGCCGAGGGGGCGGACACGTCGACGATCCGCGCGACCGTCTCCGGGTACTCGCGCGCCACCGTGCGGAAGAAGCCGTGCAGCCCGGCCGTCCCGGTGTCCGGCACCCCGCCGTCGGTGGTCCGCACGGCCAGCAGCCGGCGCGGTCCGCGGGCCAGGGCGGCCTTGAGGACGGGGAACGCGTCGGGCAGCACCTGTGTGCCGCCCGGCACGGGATACAGCACGCCGTCCACCCGGCCGTCGGCCTCCGTGAGCAGGTGCTCGCCGTCGAACACGACGACATCGGCGCCGTACGACCCGAGCCGGGCGCCGATCCCGGCTCCGTCGCCGAGGACCACCCACCGCGTCCCGGACAGTACGGACGCCGGATCCCGCGGGCCGGCCGCCGGTTCGAGGGGCACCGGCCGCAGCAGATACCGCTTGGGTGCCTCGCCGGTCACCGATCCGTCCGGCACCTCCGCCGCCTTGGCCGCGTGCACCGATCCAGCCGCTTCCGCCGGTTCGGCCGTCGCCGCCGCGGCCGCCCGCGCAGGTTTCGCGGTCGCCGTATTCGGATCCACCGTTTCCGGATCCACCAGTTCCGGGGCGGCCTCGGCCGGCTCGGCGGTGACCGTCAGCCGGGCGGTCAGCCAGTCGGTCACCGCGGCGGCCGTCCGTGCCTTCGCCAGTTCCTCCAACTCCGCGTCGTCCAGACCCGCGAGGTCCACGCCGTCTCCGACGCCGAGGCGCCTGGCCAGTTCACCGGCGATCTCGGCCCGCTTGATGGAGTCGATGCTGAGGTCGGCCTCCAGGTCGAGGTCGGGCTCGATCATGTCGACCGGGTAGCCGGTGCGCTCGCTGATGATCTCCAGGACGACCTGTTGGACGTCCGTACCGCCCCGGGCCGGTTCGGAGGGGGTCTCGGCCGCGTGCTCGGGCAACGGCTGTGCGGGCGCGGCGACGTGCGGCACGGGAACGGCTGCGGGCGCGGGCGGTGCGACGGTCCGCTCTCCGGCCGATGCCCCGAAGTAGGTCATCAGGACGTCGCGCTGGGCCGCGACCATCTCGCGGCTGGTGCGCAGGAACTCGGCGATCAGCGCGTCCTGGCCGTCCTGGCCGTCCTGGCCGACCTGGCTTTCCCGGCCTTCCCGGCCGGACGGGACGCCGTGCGGGGGGTTCGTCGTCACAGTCGTCTCCACGCTCTCCACGACTCGTCGGGCCGGCGCGAGCGCACCGGGAAGGAGTCCTCCGGCGGCGGTGCGGACCAGCTGCCCGTCCACCGTCCAGCCGGGCCGCTTCGGCACCGGCGTACGCAGCGCGTCGACGGCGTCGCGGCCGCGCAGCAGCCAGCCGGTGCGCACCGGCAGCCCCGCCACGGACAGTCGGGCCAGCGCGTCCAGCCAGCCGCGCAGGCCGCTGTCCGGCCGTGGCTCGCACGCCACCGCCCGGTGCGGCCGGTCGCCGAGGATCTGCTCGACCAGCCGGGTCAGCACGGACCCGGGACCGGCCTCGACGAAGATCCGCGCGCCCGCCGCGTACATCGCCTCGATCTGCTCGACGAACCCGACCGGGGCGCCGATCTGCGCGGCGAGCTCGGCCCGTACCGCGTCCGCGTCGGCGGCGTACGGCGCGGCCGTGCGGTTGGCCCAGACCGGGAACTCGGGCGCGCGCACCGGCCGGGCCGCGAGCGCCTCGGCGAACCGGTCGGCGGCGCCCGCCACCAGCGGGCTGTGGAAGGCACAGGCCACCGGGATGCGCTGAGCTCCGTACCCGGCCGCGCGCAGCAGGCGTACGGCGTTCGTGACGTCCTCGACCGGGCCGGAGATCACCGTCTGCCCGGGCGCGTTGCGATTGGCGACGACGACCGAGGCCGGTGCCCCCGCCGCGCGCAGGGCGGTTGCGACGTCCTCGGCGCCGGCCGAGACCGCGGCCATGGTCCCGGGGTCCGCCCCTCGGTCGGCGCCGGCCGCCGCGAGGATCGCCGCCGCCCGTTCGGAACTGAGCGCGAGGAGGGTCCCGGCGTCGAGGGCACCGGCCGCGCACAGGGCGACCAGTTCGCCGTAACTGTGCCCGGCGGCCATGTCCGGCCGTACTCCGGCCGTGGTCAGCAGGGCGTGGGCGGCGAGTCCGGCGATGCCGAGGGCGGGCTGCGCGACCCTGGTGTCGGTGAGTGCCGCCCGCTGCCGGTCGCGCGCGGTGTCGTCGAAGGCGGCCGGCGGATACAGCAGGTCGGCGTGGTCGCCGCCGAGCTCCAGGTAGTGGCGCAGCTCGGGGAACGCGATGAACAGCTCGGCGAACATGCCGGTGCGCTGACTGCCCTGACCGGGGAAGAGGAAGGCGACCGCCCCCTCCGCACGGTCCCCGGCGAGGTGGGTGCCGTGGGCCGGTGCGTGTTGCTCGGCGACCTGGGTGCCGTGTGCCGGATCAGGTTTCCCGGCGAGGTGGGTTCCGGGGACCGGTTCGACGCCCCTGGCGACATGGATCCCGCGGCCCGGATCGTGTTCCCCGGCAAGTGCCCGCCGCAGCCGGTCGATCAGGTCGTCCACGTCCGTCGCCACCACCGCCACCCGCGCCGGGTCCCCGCTGACGTCGGCACGGCGGGCCGCGCTCAGCGCGAGGTCGCGCAGCCGCCACGGCCGGCCGTCGGCCTCGGCGGCCGTCAGCAGCTCCTGGATCGCCCGGTGCGCGGCCGCCGTGTCCCGGCCGCGGAAGACGAACAGCTCGGCCGGCCAGGCGTCCAGCCCCTGCACCGGCGCCACGCCGCCCGCGTGAGCGCCCAGCACCACATGGAAGTTGGTCCCGCCGAAGCCGAACGCGCTGACCCCCGCGACGCGTCGTCCGGCCGGCGCCGCCCAGGGGCGGGCCCGCGTGTGGAAGACGAACGGGCTCTTCTCCTCGTCCCAGGCCGGGTTGGGCCGTTCCATGTGCAGGGTGGGCGGCCGCACCCCGGTGTACAGCGACAGGGCGGCCTTGATCAGCCCGGCGAGCCCGGCGGCACACTTGGTGTGCCCGATCTGCGACTTCACCGAACCGAGCACACACGCCCCTGGTTTGGCCCCGGCGGCGTCGAACACCTTGCTGAGTACGGAGAGTTCGGTACGGTCGCCGACCACGGTTCCGGTGCCGTGCGCCTCGACGAGCCCGACGTCGGCCGGTGAGACGCCCGCGTTGCGGTAGGCCCGTTCCAGCGCCGCGCGCTGTCCCTCGGGGCGCGGCGCGGTCAGGCCGAGGGAGCGGCCGTCGCTGGAGCTGCCGAGCCCCTTGATCACACCGTAGATCCGGTCGCCGTCCCGCTGGGCGTCCGCGAGCCGCTTCAGGACGACGCAGGCGACGCCCTCGCCCAGCGCGATGCCGTCCGCCGAACCGTCGAAGGCCCGGGAGCGGCCGGTGGGGGACAGGGCGTGCACGGAGGAGAAGAGGGCGTAGTCGTTGATGCCGTTGTGCAGGTCGGCGCCGCCGCACAGCACCACGTCGCTGGTGCCGCCGACGAGTTCCTTGCACGCGACGTCGACCGCGGCGAGCGAGGAGGCGCAGGCCGCGTCGACGGTGAAGTTGGTGCCGCCGAGGTCCAGCCGGTTGGCGATCCGGCCGGAGATGACGTTGGCGAGCATGCCGGGGAAGGAGTCCTCGGTGAGCCGGGGCAGCTGGTCGTCGAGAGCGCCGGGGACCTTGCCGTAGTACGACGGGAGCACGGAGCGCAGGGTGGCCGCGTTGGACAGGTCGCTGCCCGCCTCGGCGCCGAACACCACCGAGGTCCGGGAGCGGTCGAACTCCCGGCCCCCGTCGCCGTATCCGGCGTTCTCCAGGGCGCGCCGGGCGGCCTCGAGGGACAGCAGCTGGACCGGCTCGATGCTGCCGAGGGACGCCGGCGGGATGCCGTAGCGCAGTGGGTCGAAGGGGATGCGGGGCAGGAAGCCGCCCCACTTGGAGGGGGTGGGGCCGCCGTCGCCCTCCGGCGCGTAGTGCACGGCCGGGTCCCAGCGCTCGGGCGGGACCTCGCCGACCGCGTCCCGGCCGCCGACGACGTTCGCCCAGAACGAGGGGAGGTCGGGTGCCTGCGGGAACATGCAGGCCATCCCGATGACCGCGATGTCGAGCGGCGCGGGCGCGAGCGCCTCAGGCTCCCGGGTCCCGGCCACGCCGAGCCGGTCGCGGAGTTCCGCCGCCCGCCCGGCGAGGAAGTCGGCGGCCCCGGTGGTCACCGAGCGGTGCAGCGCCGCGACGGTGGTGGTCGCCGAGCGCAGCACGGCCACCTCCCCGGCCATGAACATGCCGTCGGCGAGCTGGCGTTCCTCGCCGACGGAAGTGAGCGCGCCGTCGGTGTCCCGGTCCACGCCCTTGCTCGCGACGCGCAGCCGCCCGACGTTGAGCCGCTCCAGCTCCTCCCAGACCCGCCGGTCGGCCACGCCCTCGGACCGCAGTCGCCTCTCGTGCGCGCGGTAGTCGGCGGTGAACGGGCTGGGCACACAACGGGTGGCGTGGCCGGGCGCGGTCTCCAGGAGCGTGGTCCGCTCCGCCGCCAGCACCTGGCGCTGGAACAGCGGCTGGATCGCCTCGCCCGTCACCGCCTCCGCCGTGAACAGGTACGCGGTGCCCATGAGGACGCCGACGGCGGCTCCGCGCGCGGTCAGCGGGGCGGCCAGCGCGGCCACCATCGCGGCCGACCGCTCGTCGTGCACGCCGCCCGCGAAGAACACCTCCAGCTCGGGCGCCGCGCTCTCGTCGGCCGCGTCCAGGAAGTCCTCCAGGACCGCCAGTTGCGCCTCCCACAGCGGGAAGCTGCCGCGCGGCCCGACGTGCCCGCCGCACTCGGAGCCCTCGAACACGAACCGGCGCGCCCCGGCGCGCAGGAACTGCCCCAGCAGCCCCGGTGAGGGCACATGCAGGAAGGTGCGGATCCCGTCCCGCTCCAGCGCCTGCGCCTGGGACGGCCGTCCGCCCGCGATGACCGCGTGCGTCGGCCGCAGTTCCCGTACGGCCGCCAGCTGGGCGGCGCGCACGTCCTCCGGCGCGAAGCCGAGCACGCCGACGCCCCAGGGCCGCCCGGCGACGGCGGCCCGGGTCTCCGTCAGCACGGCCCGCGTCTGTTCGCCGTTCGCCAGCGCCAGCGCGAGGAACGGCAGCGCGCCGTCCCGGGCGATCGCCGCCGCGAAGGCCGCCCGGTCGCTGACCCGGGTCATCGGCCCCTGCGCGACGGGCAGCCGGGTGCCGAGCGCCCGGCTCATCGCGGAGTCCGTGCCCAGCGCCCCGGCGGGCACGTCGTCGCGTACGGCGTCGCACACCGCGTCCGTGAGCGCGCGCACGGTCCGTCCCACGTCACCCCAGCGCTCGGCGAACCGGGCGGCGAGGAAGCCGTCCTGACCCACCGGCAGCAACTGGGTACGAGGGTCCTGGGCGCCCAGCGCCGCCGCCACGGCCGCCGGGTCGGTCCCGTCGACGCGCCGGGTGTCCGGGCCACGGCGCAGCAGCACGCGGTGACCGGCCAGCACGACGGTCTCCGAGCCGTCCAGGGAACGCAGCGCCGCAGCGGTCGCCTCCGGCAGCGCGGATTCGGCCAACAGCGCGAGCTGGCCGTCCAGGACGACTCCGGCCGCCCCGCCGGCCACCGCCGCGGCGGCCGTCCGGGGGCCGATGCCGCCGCAGGCCCAGACCGGGAGCGTCACGTCGGGTGCCGCGAGCAGTTGCTGGAGCAGGACGAACGTGCCCAACTCCCCGATCCGGCCGCCGCACTCTGCGCCGCGGGCGATCAGCCCGTGGGCCCCGGCGCGGACGGCCTCCCGTGCCGCGTCGAGACTGGTGACCTCCACCAGCACGCGGTACAGCGTGACGACCTCGCCGGGCCGCCACGGCGCGTCCGTGGCGAGGACGACCGTGTCCGGACCGTCGGCGTCGCCCGGGTCCGACGCGAGGTCGGCGGGGGTCAGTCGGCAGCGGGCGCCGATCCGGACACCGAACCGGCCCGGGGCCAGGCGGCGCAGCCGCGCCAGCGCGTCGCGGGATCTTCGGTCGCCGTCGCCCAGATCGAGCACGCCGAGCCCGCCGGCCCGGCCGATCGCCGAGGCGAGCCCGGCGTCGGGTTCGCCGAACGGGGTGATGCCGATGATCATGTCCTCGGAACGCACAGCAGACGTCATGATTCTCCGAATCAAGCTGAGACTGCACGGTGGGGGGTGCGGGACGACAACAACAAAGGCGGCGAATCGGATTCCGGCGGGACATGGGGCAGCCGGGAACACCGAATAAAGCGCCTGCTCGAAACGCGTCGAAAGGTAGTCCCGTTATTACTGACTGGTCAATGTTGAACCAGCGGGGCAGTATGCGGGCGCACCGATCCGGTCAATCACGGGCCGTGGAACGGACGTCGGAAACCGCATCAATTCCTTTCTGGTGCCGTGCCGTTCACTCTCTTCACACATGGCCGAAACACGGCTGAGTGAATGAACGAGTTCTGTTGGTGTGGCATGTCCGAATCGAGGCGCACTTTCCCTTCGTCAGACGGCTCGAGGGAAATTCCATGTGTCGATCTTGGAGTGACCGGGAAAGGCTTGTGCCTATGACGACTCTCACCACCTCGCCGGCTGCCGACGTGCTGGAGCGGCTCTTCGCGGACGCCGTCCGGACCGGGGAGGCCTTCCGCGCGCGCATGGCGCGCACCCCGGCCGAGGGACGTGACGCCCGGGGGAGCGTGGACTCCCGCGCGTTCTACGCCGCCGCCAAGGACACGCACCTCGCGGTCTCCCGCGACACCGCCCGGCTGCTCTACGTCCTGGCCCGTTCCCGGGGGGCCCGCCGCGTCGTGGAGTTCGGGACCTCCTTCGGCGTCTCGACGCTCTGCCTCGCCGCCGCGCTCCGGGACAACGGGGGCGGCACGCTCGTCGGCAGCGAGTACGAGCCGACCAAGGCGGAGGCGGCCCGCCGCAACCTGGCCGACGCGGGCCTCGCCGACCTGGTCGAGGTGCGCGAGGGCGACGCCCTCGAATCCCTCGCCCATGACCTTCCGGGACCGGTCGACCTCGTGCTGCTCGACGGAGCCAAGGACGTCTACCTCGACGTGCTGCGCCTGCTGGAGCCGCGGCTCGCCCCGGGCGCCCTGGTGGTGGCCGACAACGCGGACCGCAGCCCGGAGTTCCTCGCCCACGTCCGCGGCGACGCGCGGTACGTGTCGAGCGCGGTCGGCGACGATGTCGAGGTCGCGGTGTACACCGTGGGCTGAGGCGGCGCCGGTTCCCGACCCCGACGGCGGACAGCGGGGCGTCACCGGGGGCTCCGGATCGTCCGCCGGGGGAGACGTGCGTGCCGCCGCCGGCACCGCCGACGTGCGAGCGCCGGCGACGAGATCCGGCCGACCCGACGCGGGCCCCGGCCGGGCGTACTAGTGCCACTGTGAGTCCCGTTCTCCGACCACCGGTGTCGGTCGAGTCCCGCTCTCCGACGACCGGTGTCGGTGAAGTCCCGTTCCCCGGGCGTCGGTTCGGTCCTACGTCCAGGCCGTGGGCGGCAGTGCGACGAGGCCCACCGGGACGTGCAGCGATGAGCCCGCGGATCACACGCTGTACCCACCGTCCACCCCCAGCGCCTGCCCCGTGATGAACCCGGCCCGGTCCGAGGCGAGGAACGCGACCGCCTCCGCGATGTCCCGCGCCTCGCCGAACCGGCGCAGCGGGATGGCGCGCCGGGTGACGGCGAGGGCCTGTTCGTCGAGTTCACCGGAGTCGATCAGCCGGGCCGCGATGCCGTCGGTGAGCATGCCGGGCGCGACGCAGTTCACGCGGACGCCGTACCGTCCCTCCTCGGCGGCCAGGGCCCGCGCCACCGCCTCGACCGCGCCTTTCGTCCCCGACGACAGCCCGTCGCGGACGGGGAAGCGGCGGGTGGCGACCGTGGTGACGGCGACTAGGCCGCCCCGGCTCTCCCGCAGCAGCGGCAGGCACGGGTGCGCCAGGTTGAAGAACGCCACCGCGTCGCCTTCGAGTTGGGCCCGGTACTCGCCCGGCGTCACCCGGCTCAGATGCCGCATCGGCACATGCGGCCCGGCGGCGTACACCACCGTGTGCAGTCCGCCGAACGTCTCCGCGGCGCCGGAGACCGCCGCGGCCGTGGCCCGCTCGTCGCCCAGGTCCAGCCGTACGGCGCGGACCCGGCGACCGCACGCCTTCACGTCGTCCACCAGAGCCCGCGCCGCCGTCCCGGCGGCCCGGTAGGTGAACGTCACGTCGGTCCCGCGCTCCGCCAGCAGCCGGACGACCGCCGCGCCGATCGCGCCGGTGCCGCCCGCCACGAACGCGGTTCCCGCCCGGCCGGAGAAGTCCTCCGCGCTCACGCCTCACCATCCCCGGGACTCGCCGACGACGACCCTCACACGGGTGTAGCCGTATCCGCCGAAGAGTTGAAGGCATGCGGCCACGGCACTTCGTCGGGAACCGCCGTGCCCCGCCGCCCGCATCATTCACTCGACGCTTATATAAGCGTCGAGTGATACAGTGTGCGCCATGCACGCCTTCGACGTCCTCGGTGACCCGGTGCGCCGACGGATCCTCGAGCTGCTGGCCGACGGCGAGATGACCTCCGGCGCGGTCGGCGAGATCGTCCGCGAGGAGTTCGGGATATCGCAGCCAGGCGTCTCACAGCACCTCAAGGTGCTGCGGGAGAACGGCTTCGCGACGGTACGCCCCGAGGGCACCCGTCGCCTGTACGCGGTGAACTCCGAGCCGCTGCGGGACATCGACGCCTGGCTCGACCGGTTCCGCCGCTTCTGGACCCCACACCTGGACGCGCTGGCCACGGAACTGGCCCGCGGCAAGCGCGAGCGCCGGCTGCGCGGCGCCGACGAACCCCCGAGGAGCACCCCTTGATCGACGTGACCCATCAGATCAACGCCGTGAGCCGACAGGTCGGCAGGCGTGTCCTCAAGGCGGGCGAGGCCCGCGTGGTGACCGTGAGCCAGACGTACGACGCCCCGCTGGACGACGTCTGGGACGCCTGCACCAACCCCGAGCGGATTCCGCGCTGGTTCCTCCCCGTCGAGGGCGAGCTGCGCGTCGGCGGCCGCTACCAGCTGAAGGGCAACGCCGGGGGCACGGTCGAACGCTGCGACCCGCCCGAAGGCTTCTCCGCGACCTGGGAGTTCGGCGGCGAGGTCAGCTGGATCGAGCTGCGCCTGACGGCGGAGGGCGACGGCTCGACCCGCTTCGAACTGGAGCACATCGCCCACGTCGACGACGAGAAGTGGGCCGAGTTCGGCCCCGGCGCCGTCGGCGTCGGCTGGGACATGGCACTGACGGGGCTGGCCCGCCATCTGTCCACCGGTGCCGCGGTCGACCCCGCGGCGGCCATGACCTGGTTCGGCTCCGAGGAGGGGCGCCGCTTCGTCACGGCCAGCAGCGAGGCCTGGTGCGCGGCGGACATCGCGGGTGGCGAGGACGAGACTCGGGCGCGGGAGTCGGCGCGGCGGACCACGGCCGCGTACACGGCGACGGAGTAGCCGGCCTTACGGGGTGGCCCGAAGGCGGTCCGAGGGCGGTCCGCCCGCTGCCCGATGGTGGCCCGACGGTGGCCTGGCAGTGGCCTGACGGCGGACGGGACGGGCGCGGGTGCCCGTCCCGTCCGCCGTCGTTCGCGCGGCCGCCGATGCCCGAGGGTCGCTCAGGTCGCGTCGCGGTAGGTCCGTACGCCGTCCAGGGCGATGGCCAGGACGCGGTCGCGCTGCGCGTCGTCCACGAAGGTGGTCGCGGTGACTCCGGCGATCAGGCGCAGCAGGTCGCCGAAGTCCATGTCCGTGCGGGCCGCCCCGGCCCGCTGCGCCCGCTCGAACAGCGGACCGCCCGCCGCGTACATCGAGTCCCGGCAGGCCAGGAAGATCCCCGACTCGTCCTCCAGCGCCTCGCGCACGGCCCGCTTGGTGACCAGGTAGCCGGCGAACCGGCTCAGCCAGGCCGTGAGCGCCTGCCACGGCTCCTGCTCGGCCACCTCCAGCGCCACCCGGCACAGCTCGTTCACCTCGCCGGCGTAGACGCTCTCGAAGAGGGCCCGGCGGGTGGGGAAGTTGCGGTAGAGCGTGGCGATTCCGACGCCCGCGCGCCGGGCGATGTCCTCCAGGGACGCCTCCGCGCCGTGCTCGGCGAACGCCTCGCGCGCGGCGGCCAGCAGGGCGTCGTAGTTGCGGGCCGCGTCCTTACGGTGCGGACGCTGGGTCGCGACGATCTCGCTGACGGGGAAGGGCTCGGCCGTCACTGCTGCCTCCCGGGCGGGCTCGGTTGAAACGGAGGTTGACCTCCGCTACAGTGGAGGAGTGCCTCCACTTTACCAGTGCGGGGCTGTTCCTGTCGCGGCGCGTCTCATCGCACCCGCCACTCGTCCTTCCGTCGCACCCCCCTGTCACGCACCACGATCCATCCTGCGTCCCGCGGCCCGCACCATCGCACTTCCCGTGCCACCGCACCTCACGCTCCACCGCAGCCCACCTCACGTTCCACCCCACCCTCCCGTGTGACCGTCCCCCGCGGCCGTCGGCGTGCCCGACGCTTCCCCGCGGCGCGCCGGCCCGTACGGCCGCGGCCGGACGCACCCGGCCCGCACCCCTGCTCGGATTCGGAGAGGCTCTCCATGCCCCGCAAGTCCACCCGCCTCACCTTCGCGGTCCTCGCGACCGGTGCCGGCGTGTTCTCCATGTTGCAGTCGCTGATCGCGCCGGCCCTGCCGACCGTCCAGCACGCGCTGCACACCTCACAGTCCACCGTGACCTGGGTGATGACCGCGTATCTGCTGTCCGCCTCGGTCTTCACCCCGATCCTCGGCCGCGTCGGCGACCTGATAGGCAAGAAGCGCACCCTCGTCGCCGTCCTGGTGGCCGTGCTCGCGGGCTGTCTGCTCGCCGCGCTCGCGCCGAACATCGGCGTACTGATCCTCGCCCGGGTCGTGCAGGGCATCGGCGGCGCGCTGTTCCCGCTGTCCTTCGGCATCATCCGGGACGAGTTCGCCGCGTCCGAGGTCAGCGGCAGTATCAGCAACCTCTCCGCCGTGATCGCGGCCGGCGGTGGCGTCGGCATGGTGGCCGCCGGACCCATCGTCTCGGCGCTCGACTACCGGTGGCTGTTCTGGATCCCGGTCGCCGTGGTCGCCGCCGCCGCGCTCATCGCCCTGCGCTACGTTCCCGAATCGCGCAGCAGGGCCGCCGGGCAGGTCAACTGGACCGGTGCCGTGCTGCTGTCCGGCTGGCTGGTGGCGCTGCTGCTGCCGCTCAGCCAGGCGACCAACTGGGGCTGGGGCTCGACCCGGGTGATCGGGCTGTTCGTCCTCGCCGCGGTGCTGTGCGCGCTGTGGCTGCGGACCGAGGCCCGCTCCGCCAGCCCGCTGATCGACCTGCGCGTCATGCGGCTGCCCGCCGTGTGGACGACCAACCTCGCGGCGCTGCTGTTCGGCGCCGGGATGTACGCGATCTGGTCGTTCCTGCCCGGCTTCGTCCAGACCCCGCGCTCCGCGGGCTACGGCTTCGGAGCGAGCGTCACCGCGTCCGGGCTCCTCATGCTGCCGATGCTGGTCGCGATGTTCCTCTCGGGCGTGGTCGGCGGCAGGCTGGAACCCCGCGTCGGCGCCAAGGCGCTGCTCACCGCGGGCGCCGGGCTCGGCGCGCTCGCGCTCGGCATCCTCACCCTCTGGCACGACCTGCAGTGGCAGATCGGCCTGGTCGCGGGCGTGTTCGGCCTCGGTATCGGACTCGCGTTCGCCTCGATGGCGAACCTCATCGTCGGCAGCGTCCCGCCCGAGCAGACCGGTGCCGCGACCGGCATGAACGCCAACATCCGCACCATCGGCGGCTCCATCGGCGCCGCGCTCACCGGTGTCCTGGTGACCGGCCGGCTCCAGCCCTCGGGCCTGCCCTACGGCTCCGGCTACACCCACGCCTTCGCCCTGCTGGCGCTGCTCTGCCTCGGCGCGGCCCTGGCCGCCCTGCTGGTCCCGGTCCGGCGCACCGCGGGAACCCTCGGACCGGCTCGCGCGGCCGGCGCCCCGGCGCAAGCACCTGTGCGCGTACGGTAGTGTTGACCTGCGCGATCACGCGGTTCACCGCGAGAGGCGCACCGGGACGTGGCGCAGCTTGGTAGCGCACTTGACTGGGGGTCAAGGGGTCGCAGGTTCAAATCCTGTCGTCCCGACGGTGCGCAGGCCCCCGCGGACGGAAGTCCGCGGGGGCCTTTCTCGTCGTCCGGGGCCTCGTGGACGGCCGCCTCGTCGTGCGGGGCCTTGTAGACGGCCCGCCTCGTCGTCCGAGGCGGGGCACACCGTCGCCCAGCCGACCGCGGTGCGGTGCTACTGCCCGCGCAGGTCCTTCACCCGCCGGAGTTTGCCGAGGGAGCGTTCCAGGGTCTCCGGTTCGACGACCGTCACCTCGACGCTGACCCCGACCCCGTCCTTCACCCCCCGGGCGATCGTACGGGCGGCCGCCTCACGCAGTTCGGTGCCGGTGCCGGGGCGGGCCTCGACCCGTATGTCCATGTGGTCCATCCGGCCGCGCCGCGTCAGCTGCACCTGGAAGTGCGGGGCCACGCCCGGGGTGCGGAGCACGATCTCCTCGATCTGGCTGGGGAAGACGTTCACCCCGCGCAGGATGATCATGTCGTCGCAGCGGCCGGTGATCTTCTCGATCCGGCGGAAGGCGGGCCGGGCGGTGCCGGGCAGCAGACGGGTCAGGTCGCGGGTGCGGTAGCGGATGATCGGCAGCGCCTCCTTGGTGAGGGAGGTGAGGACGAGCTCGCCGCTGTCGCCCTCGGCCATGACCTCGTCCGTGATCGGGTCGACGACCTCGGGGTAGAAGTGGTCCTCCCAGACGTGCAGCCCGTCCTTGGTCTCGACGCACTCCTGCGCCACCCCCGGACCGATCACCTCGGACAGCCCGTAGATGTCCACGGCGTGGATGTCGAGCCGCTCCTCGATCTCGCGGCGCATCTCCTCGGTCCACGGCTCGGCGCCGAAGATGCCCACCTTCAGCGAGCTGGTGCGCGGGTCGATGCCCTGCCGCTCGAACTCGTCGAGCAGGGTCAGCATGTACGACGGCGTGACCATGATGATCTCGGGCCTGAAGTCCTGGATGATCTGCACCTGGCGCGCGGTCATGCCGCCGGAGGCGGGGATCACCGTGCAGCCGGCGCGTTCGGCGCCGTAGTGCGCGCCGAGGCCGCCCGTGAACAGGCCGTAGCCGTAGGAGACATGGACCTTGTGGCCGGGGCGGCCGCCCGCGGCGCGGATCGAGCGGGCGACGACGTCCGCCCACAGGGAGATGTCGTTCTCCGTGTAGCCGACGACCGTGGGGCGTCCGGTGGTGCCGCTGGAGGCGTGCACGCGCCGTACGTCCGCCATGGGCACGGCGAACATGCCGAACGGGTACGTGTCCCGCAGATCGGCCTTGGTGGTGAAGGGGAACCGGGACAGGTCCTCCAGGGTGCGGCAGTCGTCGGGCTTGAGACCCGCCGCGTCGAACTTCCCGCGGTACAGCTCCACGTTGTCGTAGGCGTGCCGCAGCGTCGCGCGCAGCCGGTCGAGCTGGCGTTCTCGCAGCTCCTCGCGGGTCAGGCGCTCGCCGTCGTCCAGCAGCTCCCGGGGGAGCGGTTCCCCCAGTCGTCCGCCGCCGGTGGCCGCGGGGGCCGTCAGTCCGCTTCCGCTGCTCATTACGACTCCCTCGTCGTGCTGTTCCGAACCGCCCGCGCATCGCTTCGAGCCGCCCGCGCACCGTCGTGCACCGTCCGCGCCCCGCCCACCGTGCGGCTGCGCCCGCGGAACTCCGCGATCACCTCGTCACCGCGCAGCACACTCACGTCGTAGAGGCCGCTGCGGCCGAACCGGGTGCGTTCCGTCGCCGTCGCCACGGGGACGTCACCCTCGTACGCGGGGGCGACGAAGTCGATGTCGGCCCCGGCCGCGACGGTCACGGGGCCGTGGCTGTTGCAGGCACAGGCGAAGGCCGTGTCGGCGAGCAGGAACACACAGCCGCCGTGGGCGATCCGGTGCCCGTTGACCATCGCCGGGGTCACCGTCATCCGCAGGACGGCGGTCCCGGCGCCGTGCTCGACGAGCTCGATGCCCAGCTGCCGGGCGGCCTCGTCCGCGGCGAACATCTCCCGCGTCGGACCGGGGGCCGTGTCACGGGCCTGCGTCACGTTCTCACCGCCTTGTGAACCGACCGAACATTCGGTTAGCGTGCGCTCCGCCAAAGTAATCCAGCACCGGCATCGGCTGTCAAGGTCTTGCCCGGCCGGGGATGACCCGGCACACTGGAACCGAACGAATGGTCGGTTGGGAAGCTGGTATCGATGACCACGACAGAGTCCACGCCCGCCCCCCCGGGCCTCGAGGAGCACTTCGACGCGACGATCGCGCACGACCAGCGGATCGAGCCCCGGGACTGGATGCCGGACGGCTACCGCCGGACGCTGATCCGGCAGATCGCGCAGCACGCGCACTCCGAGATCATCGGCATGCAGCCGGAGGGGGAGTGGATCACGCGGGCGCCGTCGCTGCGCCGCAAGGCCATCCTGTTCGCCAAGGTCCAGGACGAGGCCGGCCACGGGCTGTACCTGTACTCGGCCGCGGAGACCCTGGGCGCCGACCGTGCGGACCTGACCCGGAAGCTGATCGAGGGCCGGCAGAAGTACTCGTCGATCTTCAACTACCCGACGCTGAGCTTCGCCGACGTCGGCGTGATCGGCTGGTTCGTGGACGGCGCGGCGATCTGCAACCAGGTACCGCTGTGCCGCAGCTCGTACGGACCGTACGCGCGCGCGATGGTGCGGATCTGCAAGGAGGAGTCCTTCCACCAGCGGCAGGGCTACGAGTTGCTGCTGACCATGATGCGCGGCACCGAGGCCCAGCGTGAGCTGGTCCAGGACGCGGTGAACCGCTGGTGGTGGCCGTCCCTGATGATGTTCGGTCCGCCCGACGACGCCTCGCCCAACTCGGCGCAGTCCATGGCCTGGAAGATCAAGCGGCACAGCAATGACGAGCTGCGTCAGCGGTTCGTCGACATGACCGTCCCGCAGGCCGCCAAGCTCGGCGTGAGCCTGCCCGACCCCGAGCTGCGCTGGAACGAGGAGCGTGGCCGCCACGACTTCGGCACCCCGGACTGGGACGAGCTGATGCGCGTGATCAAGGGCGACGGCCCGTGCAACGCCGAGCGCGTCGCGCGCCGCCGGGACGCACACGACGAGGGTGCCTGGGTGCGCGAGGCGGCCACCGCCCACGCGGCCAGGCGGAGCGAGCGGGCACAGGAAGGCGCGGTGGCATGACACAGCAGGACTGGCCTTTGTACGAGGTGTTCGTACGCGGCAAGCGCGGCCTCAACCACGTGCACGTCGGCTCGCTGCACGCGGCCGACGACGAGATGGCCCTCACTCACGCCCGCGACCTCTACACCCGGCGCAACGAAGGCGTGAGCATCTGGGTGGTGCGCTCGGAGCACATCGCCGCGTCGAGCCGCGACGAGAAGGACCCGTTCTTCGCCCCCAGCGCGGACAAGGTCTACCGCCATCCGACCTTCTACGACATCCCCGACGACGTCCCGCACATCTGAGGAGCAGGGCATGAGCGACGACCACGTCTACCTGACCCTCGCCGAGGACCACGGGGACGACGCCCGCTGGGCGTTCGGCACCGGGTTCGAGGACCCGCTGCACGGCGTGGACACCGCCGTCCCCGACGGCGTGGACGTCGCCGAACTGGCCGCGTGCGCCCTGGCGCTCGGCGACGACGCCCTGGTGTCCGCCCAGCGGCTCGCCGAGTGGACCACCCGCGCCCCCGAACTGGAGGAGGAGGTGGCGCTGGCCAACATCGGCCTCGACCTGCTCGGCCAGACCCGCCTGCTGTACGCGCGCTGCGGCCAGGTCGACGGCAGCGGGCGCGGCGAGGACGCTTACGCCTACTTCCGTGACGCCGACGCCTTTCGCAACGTACGCCTGGCCGAACTGCCCAACGGTGACTTCGCGTTCTCGATCGTGCGGCTCCTGGTGCTGTCCGCCTGGCGCCTCGCCCTGTTCGAGCGGCTCGCCACGGCACCCGACCCGGTGCTCGCGGCGATCGCGGCGAAGGGCGTCAAGGAGCTGACGTACCACCGGCAGTACGCCGCCGACTGGGCCGTGCGCCTCGGCGACGGCACGGACGAGTCGCACCGCAGGATGCGCGCCGCCCTGGCCGAGGTCCTCCCTCACCTGGACGAACTCCTCGCCGCGGCACCCTGGTTCGGCATCGACGCGACGGACGTACGGGACGAGGTGACGGCGGTGCTCGGCCAGGTGCTCGACGCGGCCGGGCTCCCCCTGCCCGAGGTCCTGCCGCTGTCCGGGGCCGGCCGCGACGGCGACCGCACCGAGCATCTCGCGCCCCTGCTGGCCGAGTTGCAGAGTGTGGCACGCGCGTACCCGGGGGCGACATGGTGACCGGGCCCGCCGTGCTCACCGACGCCCGGCGGGCCCGGCGGATCGCCGCGCAGGTCCCGGACCCCGAGCTGCCCATGCTGACCCTGGCCGACCTCGGTGTGCTGCGGGACGTCGAGGTGAGCCCGGACGGGACCGTGGTCGCCAGCCTGACGCCGACCTACTCGGGCTGCCCGGCCATGGCCGAGATGCGCGCGGACGTGGCGGCCCGGCTGCGCGCCGCGGGCTACCCGCGCGTGGAGATCCGTACCGTCCTCGACCCGCCCTGGACGACCGACTGGATCACCCCCGAAGGGCGCCGCAGGCTCGCCGAGCACGGCATCGCCCCGCCCGGCGCGGCACCCCGGCGCGCCGCCGGCCCCGTGCCCCTGGTGCTGTCCGCCACCCGGCGCACGGCGGTGCCCTGCCCCCGCTGCGGTGCGGCGGACACCGAGGAGACCTCCCGGTTCTCCGCCACGTCCTGCAAGGCGCTGTGGCGCTGCCTCGCCTGCCGCGAGCCGTTCGAGTACGTCAAGGAGATCTGATGGCCCCGACCGCCCCCGCCTCGGCCGTACGCCCGCGTACCCGCCGCCGCCCGGCCTTCCACGCCCTGCGGGTCGCCGCCGTCCAGCCGTTGTGCGCGGACGCCGCCGCCGTCAGTTTCGAGATCCCCGACGAACTGGCCGACGAGTTCGACTTCGCGCCCGGCCAGTCGCTGACCCTGCGGCGCGAGATCGACGGGCGGGACGAGCGCCGCTCGTACTCGATCTGCTCCCCGGCCGGATCGGTGCCGCGCATCGGCGTGCGTGTGGTGCCCGGCGGCCTGTTCTCCGCCTGGCTGGTCGGCGAGGTGCGTCCCGGTGACACGGTCGAGGTGATGGCTCCCACGGGCGCGTTCACCCCCGACCTCACCGAGCCCGGTCACCACGTCCTGGTCGCCGCCGGTTCGGGCATCACGCCCATGGTGTCCATCGCCGAGTCGGTCCTGGCCGCCGACTCCCGCTCGCGGGTCACCCTCTTCTACGGCAACCGGCGCACCGACACGGTGATGTTCGCCGACGAACTGGCGGACCTCAAGGATCTGTACCCGACCCGCTTCCAGCTCGCCCACGTGCTCTCCCGTGAGCCCCGCGAGGCCGAGGTGCTGTCCGGCCGGCTCGACGCCGAGCGGCTCGCCGCCCTGGTCGGCGCCCTCGTCGACGTGCCGAGCGCCGACCACTGGTGGCTGTGCGGCCCGCACGGCATGGTCCGCGACGCCCAGCAGGTGCTGGCCGGTCTCGGAGTGCCCGGCGACCGCGTCCACCAGGAGCTGTTCTACGCCGACGACGAGCCGGTGCGCGAGGTGCGCCACCACGAGGACGCCACCGAGTCCGGCCCGGTCAGCCAGGTCACCATCACCCTCGACGGCCGCTCCACGACCTCCGCCCTCTCCCGTGAGCGGACCGTCCTCGACGGCGCCCAGCGCACCCGCCCCGACCTTCCCTTCGCCTGCAAGGGCGGGGTGTGCGGCACCTGCCGTGCGCTGGTCACCGAGGGCGAGGCGGACATGCGCCGCAACTTCGCCCTGGAGGCCGCCGAGGTCGACGCGGGTTACGTCCTGACCTGTCAGTCGTACCCGGTCTCGGAGAGTCTGACGGTCGACTACGACAGCTGAACACCCGCCGGACGAGGGGCCCCTCTGCTGGAGCAGCCGAGCCGAGTCGAGCTGGGCCGTCCGGGCGAGGCGGCGGCTCCCGCCCTCTCTCTGCCCGGCAAGTCCCCCGCGAACCCGGCGGGTTCGGTGCGCAGCCCGGCACGGGACAGTGCCCTCGCAGCCCCCTCCGCCGCCGACGGGGTCGGACTCGTACTCACCTGGTGGACGCCCCCTTGACGACGGCTCCGGGCGGATCGACACTCCAGAGGGAATCCTAGTGAACAGGTAGGGAAACATGAGGCGCCTCGGACCGGTCACCGTACGCGTGAGCCGTTCGCCTCTGCTGACCTCCCGCCGTCACATCGATCTGCAACGGGTGTGCAGCGCGATCAGCTCCCCGGCCTGAGCCCGGCCACCACCCGTGCCCACGGCGCCCGGCCGAAAAGGCCCGCGTCGGCACCGGTGAGCACCGCGTTCCCCTTCCCCGTCCGACGTCGCATCCGCCGCGCGTACGTCCCGCGCGCCCGCTCCAGGGGAGAGACATGTCCGTCACGCCTCCGGCCGCCGTGCCGTCCGCCCGATCCGCCCGCGCCTTCCGGGGCCGCATCGGCCGCGACGCGCGCAGCGGGCACTACGCCGTGCCGCTGCGCTACCGGCTCCATCTGACCACCGCCTGTCCCGACGGCCTGCGCATCGCCGTCACCCACAGCCTGCTCGGTCTCGACCAGGCCTGTCCCGTGACCCGACTGCCGGCGGTCCCCGACTGTCCCGACGGAGGGCACGCCGCGCTGCGCCCGCTGTACGAGGCGAGCGCCCACCATCACACCGGACCGGCTCTCGCGCCGGTGCTCAGCGACAGCTGGTCGGGGCGGATCGTCAGCACCCACGCCCCCGACATCACACGCGACCTGGCGCGCGGCTTCGGCGGCGGTCGTCCCGCGCTGTACCCGTGCGGCACCGAGGCGGAGATCGAGGCCGTCGAGCGGCTGTGCGCGACCGGGGTCGACGCGGCGGCACAGCGCGCCGGGCAGGCCGACACCGGGGAGGCCGAGCGGGCGGCCGCCCTCGACCGCCTGCTGGGCACGCTCGGTTCGCTCGACCGCCGTCTCTCCGGCCGCACCTGGCTCATCGGCGACGAACTCACCGGCGCCGACGTGGAGTTGTGGGTCACCCTGGTCAAGCTCGACACCGTGCACCGCCACCACCTGGATGCCACCGCCGTGCACCGCGTCGTCGGCCACCCGGCCCTGTGGGCCTACGCCCGGCGGCTGTCCGCCCACCCCGCCTTCGGCGGCCACCTCGACCTCGACGGCGTCGCCCGCCGCCACCACGCCCACTGCCGGGGCCTGGAGGCCGCCGGATCGGCCGTCCAGATCCTGGACTGGGCCGCCCACGCGGCGGACCTCCGGGCGTTCCGGCCGCAGGTCGACAGGCCGTGAGGCGTTCCATCAAGTGGACGGGCGTTGACAGACGTTCGGACGGCTGACTTAACTTACGGACCAGATCGGTCATGAGTGTCAGCGACAAGCCCTGGCTCGCTGGCCGGCAACCCTCGCATCGCGGTGGGGTGCCCCAGGTGACGACCGGACCGGATGACGTTTCGGTAAGCGCGAGGCCCCACGGGCCGGAAGAGTGACGGTGACGGACATGTACGCAGCTCCCAGGACGGCCACCCGCCGCTCCCAGGGCTGCGTACGGCCGTACGCGAACCCGCTCGTCGCCGACCGGGCCGTCGACCTGCTCCGCGTGAACAGCGCACTGTGTACCGCACCGGGCCGTGCCCGCTGTCGGGGCTGACACCGCACACCCCCGACTCCGCGTTCCCGACGAACACCGCCCGAGCGGTGTGCCGTTGTCCGCCTCGCCCCGGTTCCTCGCACGTACTCGTGCGCCGTGCCCGCGTACGCCTCTCCCGGTGTGGTCCCGACCGCCCCGTTGGAGTGTCGTACCGGCCGCAGTCACCGTGAACCGGGGTGTCCGACTCCCGCCGGAGCCCCTCATGAGTGAACCCCCAGGCGTCGTCACCCTTGCCGCCGCACCCGCCTCCGACACCCCGTCAGAACAGTTCACGCCGCAGCGAGTTCTGCCACTGCGCAGACCAGGCCGCTGGATCGCGACCGCGGTCGCCCTGGTCCTGATCGCCCAGTTCGTCCACGGCCTGGTGTCCAACCCCTTCTACCAGTGGGACCGCTTCGGCTACTGGTTCCTGCGGCCGGCGATCCTCGACGGACTGCTGATCACCCTCGAAGTGGCCGCCTACAGCGCGGTGCTGGGCCTGCTCGGCGGGATCCTGCTGGCCCTCGCCCGGCTCTCGAAGAGCCCCGTCCTGCGCGCGGCCGGCTGGACCTACGTCTGGGCGCTGCGCTCCATCCCGCTCATCGTGGTGCTGCTCTTCCTGTACAACTTCAGCGCCCTGTACAAGACGTTGAGCGTCGGCGTCCCCTTCGGCCCCGCCTTCTTCTCCTTCGACGAGTCCCGGCTGGCCACCGACATGGTGGTCGCCGTCATCGGGCTCAGTCTGAACGAGGCGGCCTACGCCGCCGAGGTGGTCCGCGGCGGCATCCTCTCCGTCGACCAGGGCCAGCACGAGGCCGCCGCGGCGCTCGGTCTGCCGAAGGGCTACCAGTTCCGCAAGATCGTCTTCCCGCAGGCGCTGCGCTCCATCACCCCGAACTACGTCAACCAGCTGATCGGCCTGATCAAGAGCACCTCGCTGGTCTTCTACGTCTCGCTGCTCGACCTGTTCGGCTCGGCACAGAGCATGGGCTCCACCTACCCCGGTGACATCGTGCCGCTGCTTTTGGTCGTCACCGTCTGGTACCTGATCCTCACGAGCCTCGTGTCCGTCGTCCAGTTCTACGTCGAGCGGTACTACGCCCGGGGCGCCACGCGCTCCCTGCCGCCGACCCCGCTGGGGCGGCTGCGCACCGGCCTGCGGGACCTTCGTGACCGTGCGCGCAGGGAGACCGCCGTATGACCACCGAGACGCTCATCACCGCCGAGGCAGCGCCCGCCGCCGTCGAGGTGCACGACGTGCACAAGTGGTACGGCACCCACCGGGTGCTCGACGGCGTCGACCTGACCGTGCGGCCCGGCGAGGTCACCGTGATCCTCGGTCCGTCCGGCTCGGGCAAGTCCACCCTGTTGCGGGTCATCAACCACCTGGAGAAGCCGGAGATCGGCCACGTCAGTGTGAACGGCGAGCCGATCGGCGTCCGCCGGCACGGCGGCCGGCTGCGCGAGCTGAGCGAGCGGGCCATCCTGGCCCAGCGCGGCCGTATCGGTTTCGTCTTCCAGAACTTCAACCTCTTCCCGCACCTGACCGTGCTGGACAACGTCGCCGCCGCCCCGGTGGCGACCGGGAGGCTGGGCAAGCCGGCCGCCCGGGAGCTGGCCCGCGAACTGCTCGGCCGGGTCGGTCTGGCCGACAAGGCCGGCGCCTACCCGCGGCAGCTGTCCGGCGGCCAGCAGCAGCGCGTGGCCATCGCCCGCGCCCTGGCTCTGCGCCCCGGCGTGATCCTCTTCGACGAGCCCACCTCCGCGCTCGACCCCGAGCTCGTCGGTGAGGTCCTCGCCGTCATCAAGGACCTGGCGACCAGCGGCACCACGCTGGTGATCGTCACGCACGAGGTCGGCTTCGCCCGGGAGGTCGCCGACCGGGTCGTCTTCATCGACGGCGGAAGGATCGTCGAACAGGGACCGCCCAGCGAGGTTCTCGACACGCCCCGGCACGAGCGGACGCGGGACTTCCTCAGCAAGGTGCTCTGACCCCACCGGGTATCACGCACCGCGACTTCCCCTCCCGCGACCTCCCTCGGCGCCATCTTCACCATCACCCTCTCTCCTCAGTGACAAAGGACGGCCATGCCCACACACTTCACCCGACGCGGCCTGCTGCGCGGCATCACCGCGGCGACCGCCGCGACCACCCTCGCCACCGGCCTCGCCGCCTGCGGCGGTGAGAGCGACGCCGCCACCGCGACCGACAGCGCCGCCTCGGGCAGCGTGACCGTCGGCCGGGTCTCCAACGGAGCCGCCGAACAGACCACTCTCGGGGTGTCCGAGGTCAAGTCCATCAGCGCCGAACTGCCCGCCGCCGTCAGGAAGAGCGGCAAGCTGGTGATCGGCAGCGGCACCCTGCCCTCCGGCTCGGCCCCGCTGGGCTATGTCGGCGGCGACCAGAAGACCCTCACCGGCTCCGAGCCCGACCTCGGCCGCCTGGTCGCCGCCGTCCTCGGCCTGAAGCCGGAGGTCAAGAGGTTCACCTGGGAGAATCTCTTCGTCGGCATCGACAGCGGAAAGGTGGACGTCGCCTTCACCAACGTCACCGACACCGAGGAGCGCAAGAAGAAGTACGAGTTCGCCTCCTACCGTCAGGACAATCTCGCCTTCGAGACGCTGAAGTCCGCCGACTGGAAGTTCGACGGCGACTACAGGAACCTCGCGGGCAAGACCGTCTCGGTCGGCGCGGGCACCAACCAGGAACGCATCCTGATCGCGTGGAAGAAGAAGCTGGAGAGCGAGGGCAAGAAGCTCACCGTCAAGTACTTCCAGGACGCCAACAGCACCTACCTGGCGCTCGACAGCGGCAAGATCGACGCCTACTTCGCCCCCAACCCGAGCGTCGCCTACCACGTCACCCAGACGGCGAGCACGAACACCCCGACCGCCAACGCCGGCACGTACTCCGGCGCGGGCGCCTCCCTTCAGGGGCTGATCGCGGCGACGGCCAAGAAGGACAGCGGCCTCGCCGAGCCCCTGGCCGACGCCATCAACCACCTGATCGAGCACGGCCAGTACGCCAAGTGGCTGGCCGCCTGGAACCTCTCCAACGAGGCCGTCGCCAAGTCCGAGGTCAACCCGCCCGGGCTGCCGCTGACCGACTCCTGACCGGGCGCCGGACGACCCGCGGCCCCGCAGACCGCGTCGGCGGTCACGTCGGTCCAGTTACGTCGGTCCAGTTACGTCGGTCCAGTCACGTCAGTCGAGGAAGGACTCCGCCTCCGTGGCCCGCCCGCCCCACCCGCACCCGCTCGACAACGCCGTATGGGCCGCCCTCACCGGTCCCCACGCCCACCTCGCCGAACGGGTCGGGCTCGCCGCCCGCTACCCGGCCGACGTCTACGCCTTCGCCGCCCTCGCCGACCCCGCGGACCCGGCCGCCTGGGACGACCTGCGCACCCTCGTCGGTGCCGGAACCGCCGTACACGTCAAGCCGGTCGACCGGGTTCCGGCCGGCTGGGAGACCGTCGGCGGGGGAGTGGGTGTCCAGTTCGTCGCCACCGACGCGCTGTGCACCGCATCCGCCCCGGAGGCGGTACAGCTCGGCTCCGCCGACGTGCCGGAGATCCTGGACCTCGTCGCCCGCACCCGCCCGGGCCCGTTCCTGAAGCGGACCGTCGCCCTCGGCACCTACCTCGGCATCCGGCACCAGGGGCGCCTGATCGCCATGGCGGGCGAACGGCTGCGGCTGTCCGGCTGGACCGAGATCAGCGCGGTCTGCACCGACCCGGAGCACCGCGGCCGGGGCCTCGGCACCCGGCTGATCCGCGCGGTCGCCGCCGGCATCCGTGAGCGGGGCGACACCCCGTTCCTGCACGCCGCCGCCGACAACACCCCGGCGATCCGCCTCTACGAGTCCCTCGGCTTCGCCCTCCGGCGCCGCTCGGCCATCATGTCGGTGCGCGCACCGGGAACACCCGGTGAGGTCGAGGCGTTGTGAGCGAGAACGAGTCGTACCGCGCGCGTCGGCGCGCCCTGACGAGGGAGGGACGGACGTGACCCGCGCACCGCGCTCCGTGCACCTCCACTCCCGGCAGCACATCGACCTCCAGCGCGTGGCCGGCGCGCTCTGTTGCTCCTGACCCGTTCCCCGCCTGGCCCTCCCCGTCGTGTGAGGCCGGCTCTCTCGTACGGATCTCCAGGAAGGCACCCTTGTGTCCTCGACTCCCTCCGCTACGCCCACACCCTCCGCACCCTCCTCTCTGCACCTCGCCGTCGCCCTCGACGGCACCGGCTGGCACCCCGCCTCCTGGCGTGAGCCGGTCGCCCGCCCCCGTGAGCTGTTCACCGCCGGATACTGGGCCGACCTGGTCGCCGAGGCCGAGCGCGGACTGCTCGACTTCGTCACCATCGAGGACGGTCTGGGCCCGCAGTCCTCGCACTTCCTCGACCCGGACGACCGTACCGACCAGGTCCGCGGCCGCCTCGACGCCGTACTCGTCGCCTCCCGCGTCGCCCCCCTCACCCGCCACATCGGCCTGGTCCCGACCGCGGTGGTGACGCACACGGAGCCGTTCCACCTCTCCAAGGCGATCGCCACGCTCGACTACGTCAGCACCGGCCGGGCGGGCCTGCGCGTCCAGATCACCGCCCGGCCCCACGAGGCCGCGCACTTCGGCCGCCGCACGATCCCCAGGATCGAGGCCTACGACGCCCCGGCCACCCGGGACGTGGTGACCGACCTCTTCGACGAGGCCGCCGACTACGTCGAGGCCGTGCGCCGCCTCTGGGACAGCTGGGAGGACGACGCGGAGATCCGGGACGTGACCACCGGCCGCTTCATCGACCGCGACAAGCTCCACTACATCGACTTCGAGGGCCGCCACTTCAGCGTCAAGGGCCCGTCCATCACCCCGCGTCCGCCGCAGGGCCAGCCCCTGGTCACCGCACTCGCCCACGACACGGTCCCCTACCGCCTGGTCGCCCGCGCCACCGACGTCGGTCACGTCACCCCGCACGACGCCGCCCAGGCCCGCGCGATCGTCGCCGAGATCCGCGCCGAGCAACGGACCGCCGGACGGGCTGCCGAGCCGCTGCACGTCTTCGGCGACCTGGTGGTCTTCCTCGACGACGACCCGGCCGAGGCCGCCGCCCGCCGCGACCGCCTCGACACCCTCGCGGGCGAGGAGTACACCAGCGACGCCCGCGTCTTCACCGGCACCCCGGCCCAACTGGCCGACCTGCTGCAGGAGTTCCAGGCGGCCGGTCTGAGCGGATTCCGGCTGCGGCCCGCCGTCGTCGGCCACGACCTCCCCGCGATCACCCGGGGTCTCGTCCCCGAACTGCAGCGCCGCGACGCCTTCCGCCACGCCTATGAGGCCGACACCCTGCGCGGACTGCTCGGCCTGACCCGTCCCGCCAACCGATACGCCGCCGTCTGAGCGGGAGGGAGACCGACGATGACCAAGCCCCTGAAGCAGATCCACCTGGCCGCCCACTTCCCCGGTGTCAACAACACCACCGTGTGGAGCGACCCGAAGGCCGGCAGCCACATCGAGTTCAGCTCCTTCGCGCACTTCGCGCAGACCGCCGAACGCGCCAAGTTCGACTTCCTGTTCCTCGCCGAGGGCCTGCGGCTGCGCGAACAGGGCGGCCAGATATACGACTTGGACGTGGTGGGGCGACCGGACACCTTCACCGTCCTCGCCGCACTCGCCGCCGTCACCGACCGCCTCGGCCTGACCGGCACCATCAACTCCACCTTCAACGAGCCCTACGAGGTGGCCCGCCAGTTCGCCAGCCTCGACCACCTCTCCGGCGGCCGCTCCGCCTGGAACGTCGTCACGTCCTGGGACGCCTTCACCGGCGAGAACTTCCGCCGCGGCGGCTTCCTGCCACAGGAGGAGCGCTACTCCCGCGCCAAGGAGTTCCTCGCCACCACGGGCGAGCTCTTCGACTCCTGGGACGGTGACGAGATCCTCGCCGACCAGGCCTCCGGCACTTTCCTGCGCGACGCCGCGGCCGGCGCCTTCGCCCACCACGGGCAGCACTTCGACATCGAGGGCAGGTTCAACGTCCCGCGCTCCCCGCAGGGCCGCCCGGTGATCTTCCAGGCCGGCGACTCCGAGGAGGGCCGCGAGTTCGCCGCCTCGACCGCCGACGCGATCTTCAGCCGGTACGCCACCCTCGACGCCGGCCAGGCCTTCTACACGGACGTCAAGGGACGCCTCTCGAAGTACGGCCGCCGCCCCGACCAGTTGCTGATCCTGCCCGCCGCGAGCTTCGTCCTCGGCGACAGCGACGCCGAGGCGGAGGAGATCGCCCGCGAGGTCCGCCGACGGCAGGTCAGCGGCGCCACGGCCATCAAGCACCTGGAGTTCGTCTGGAACCGGGACCTGTCCGCCTACGACCCCGACGGTCCGCTCCCCGACATCGACCCGGACCTCGGCGAGCACACCGTCGCCAAGGGCCGCGCCCAGGTGCGCATGTACCGCGACCCGCTGGCCACCGCCCGCGAGTGGCGCGAACTGGCCAACGCCCACGGCTGGTCCATCCGCGACCTGGTCATCGAGACCGGCAACCGGCAGAACTTCGTCGGCTCCCCGGCCACCGTCGCGCGGGCCGTCAACGACTTCGTGCAGGCCGACGCCGCCGACGGCTTCATCCTCGTCCCGCACATCACCCCGACCGGCCTGGACGCCTTCGCCGACCGGGTCGTCCCGCTGCTCCAGGAACAGGGCGTCTTCCGCACCGACTACGAGGGCACGACCCTGCGCGACCACCTCGGCCTCGCGCATCCGGACGACCACCTGGGCCTCGCCCACCCGGACGAGCGCCGGACCTCGCGGACCGTGCGGGCCGCCTCGTGAGCAGTCGCGCCCTCACCCCGACCGGGCACCGGGTCTCGCCGTAGAGGACCCCGTCGCGAGCGCCGAAACGGCGTGGTCGAGGGGGATCACCCTCCCCCGAAGGTGACCCCCCTCGACCGTTTCCCCCGGCGCCGGACAGTGGTCTGCGCGCCCGAGTACGGTCGGTCGTGCGCTCACCAGCACATGACCGCCGTCTCGCCCGAACCCCAGGCGGAGTACAGGCGCACCCGGACGAAGTAGCGGCGGCCCTTGACGAGACGGGCCCTGACCGTGGCGTTGTGCGGGGTGCCTCCGTCGTCCTGGCCGCAGAGGAAGCGGGGCTCCCCGTCCCGCTCCTCGAAGACCACGACGACGGTGTCGCTGTCGCCGAAGGTGCCCAGGGTGTACTCGCGGGTCTCCGACGGCTCGACGACGAAGTCGGCCTGCCCGCCCGGACCGAGACGCAGCGGCGCCGAACGGAACGGCACCAGGGCGGACGGCTGCCGCCCGCCCCGCGGCGGATACCAGCGGAGCACGAACGCCTTGTCGAGGGGCGAGAGACCGCCGGGCGGGTTCAGACCGCCGCGGAACTGCTCGGGCTCCAGGATCAGCCCCGTCGAGAAGGGGTACTCCATGATCGACAGCGGGTCCCAGACCGAGCCGTTGACCTCGGACGGGTCGAGCTTGCGCAGGATGTTGAAGAACGTCCGGTCCCGGCTCCAGTAGTTGGGCGGGCCCGCCAGGTCGGCGTACACGGCCTCGTCGTCCCAGTGGATGCCGGCGAACGGGCTCTGGTGCTCGTGCAGCATGCCCAGCGCGTGGCCGATCTCGTGCAGGGCCGTCCCGCGCTCCCCGGGCGCGGTCAGGTCCCAGCCGAAGTTCATGGTGCGCTCGCTCAGCCCGACCCGGAGCGCGTCCCTGCCCACCGTCGACCAGGATCCGTCGCCGAGCTGGAACCCGATGCGCAGTTCGGCCTCGGAGCGGTCGCCGACCTCGGCGAAGGCCACGCCGATACCGAGGTCCTGCCACTCCTGGAAGCACTCGCGCACCACGTCCTGCTGCTCCTTGGCGCCGACCCACGACACCCACCGGGTGCCCGCGCCGCCCGGTACGGGGATCACGGAGCCGTCGGCCTCGCCGTCGAGGAAGCAGTAGTGCACGACCGTGCCGTTGACCCACATCGGACGTCCGCCGATGAGCGCGCTGAGCCGCTCGGCGGTCAGCCCGGCCGGGAAGGCGGGGGCCGACTGCTGCGCGAGGGAGCAGTAGCGGGCGGTCATGACCCCAGCCTGCCGTGGGCCGCGCGCCGGGCGCCTGAGTCGGGGGCTACTCAAGTCACCCTGTATCAGGGGTGAGTATCCCGGCTCATATCGTCGTGACGACTTTCCGACGGGACGCGAATACCTTCGAACTGCCCTGGCCGTTCACCGGCCGGAAGGACGAACTGGAGCTGGTCCGGCGCTCCCTGGGCGCAGGGCGGCCCGGCATCGTGGTGACCGGAGCGGCGGGCCGCGGCAAGACCAGACTGGCCGCGGAGGCCCTGCGCGGGAGCGACTTCGTCAAGGTGACCGGCACCCCGGAGAGCCACGACCTCCCCTTCGGCGCCTTCGCCCACCTGCTGCCCGAAGCCGTCACCCTGCACCGCGCAGTCCAACTGCTGTCAGGTGTCCGACTGTTGCTGGTGGACGACGCCCACCTGCTGGACGACGCCTCGGCCGCCCTCGTGCACCACCTCGCGGTGCACGGCCGTACCCGGCTGCTGGTCGTCGCGACGGACGGCGCCCCGGCGCCCGGTGCCGTGGCCCGGCTGTGGACCGGTGAACTGCTGCCCCGCCTCGCCCTGGAGCCGCTGCCCCGCGAGGAGACCGCGCAGCTGCTGGCGGCGGGGGCCGGCGGCGCCCTCGAACCGCTCACCGCCGACCGGCTGCACCGCCTGGCCCAGGGCGACCTGCGGTTGCTGCGCGACCTGCTCGGCGCGGTACGCGAACAGGGTGCGCTCATTCGGGTCCCGGACACCGGCGAGCGCGTCTGGCGCGGCCCGGTGCCGGTGACCGCCGCCGTCCGTGAACACACCGCCCACCTGCTGCGGCGCGGCTGCCCCGACGAACGCGAGACCCTCGACCGCCTCGCCTTCGCCGAGCCCCTCCCGCTGGACGTCGACGCCCTCGACCTGCGCGGCCTCGAACGTCTCGAGGCCGACGGCCTGATCGGCGTCGACGAGCGCGGCGACGTCCGCCTCGCCCACCCCCTGCACGGTCCGGTGCTGCGGGCCGCGGCCGGCCGGCTGCGGGCGAGGCGGCTGGCCGGCACCCCGGGCGCGCGCGAACTCGCCCTGAAGAACGAGTCGGCAGCGCTGGAACACCGCATCGAGCACACCGACGTACGGGAGTCGGCGACACCCGTGGGGGAGTGGCTCGTGGCGGAGGGGGCGCCGCTGCCGCCCGAGCACGCGGCCGTACGAGCCCGGTTCGCCCGCCTGCGGGGACAGCTGCGCGAGGCGGCGGCCTGGGCGCGGGAGGGGCTGCGCGACACCCCCGACGACGCCGCCTGCCGCGCCGAACTGGCCCTGGCCGCAGCTCAGACGGGCGATGTCACGACCGCGGGCGAGGTCGTCACCGACGGCGTCCCGGCGGGGTGGCTGGCGGCCGCCCGCGCGGACGTCGACGGGGCACTGAAGGCGCTGCACGGGGTGGCCGCGGGCCACGACATGTACGCCGACTACGAAGCGGTCCGCCTCGGTGGCCCCGGCGAGGCCGCTCGCCGCCTGCCCGCCGGCGGTGTGCTCGCGGCGCACGCGCGGGCCCTCGCGCGCGGCGACGGGCCCGCCCTGGACCGTGCGGCCGAGGCCCTGGCGGAGCGCGGCTTCCTGCTCTTCGCTGCGGAGGCGTACGCCCAAGCCGTCCGGGCGCACCGCGACCCTGGCGCCGCCCGCACCTCCCGCACCCGCGCCGTCGCCCTCGCCCGGCGCTGTCCGGGTGCCCGCACCCCGGCCCTTTCCGGCCTGGTCCTGGGCGAACTCACCGCCCGCCAACGGCAGGTCGTCACCCTCGCCGCGGCCGGCCTCAGCAACCGCCAGATCGCCGAACAGCTCACCCTCTCGGTCCGTACCGTCGGCAACCACCTCTACAGCGCCTACGCCCGCCTCGGCACCGGTGACCGAGGCGCCCTGCCCTCGCTCACACACCAGGAGCCGGAGGCCCGCTCGGCGTGACTCCCGAGGGGGCCGGGCGGTCTCCGGGCTCCGACCGGAGCGAAATTCGCGACGGGGTCGGTCGGTTTCGGGCGGGGCGCGACTCCCAACGGGGTCAGTCGGTCCCAAGGCGGCCCGTGATGCCCGACGGGGCCAGGGCCCTTGGGCGGGGCGTGACTTCCGATGGGGTCGGTCAATCCCTGGGCGGGCCTGATTCGCGACGGGCCAGTCAGTCCCTGGGCGGGCCTGATTCGTGACGGGGCCGGACAGTCCCTCGGCGGCCCGGGTTGGTCGACGGGGCCTGTCAGGCCCAGGGCGGTCCGGGTTGCTCGACGGGGCCAGTCGGTCCCTGGGCGGGGCCTGATTCGCGACGGGGGGCCAGTCAGTCTCTGGGCGGGGCCTGATGCGCGACGGGGCCGGACAGTCCCTCGGCGGTCCGGGTTGGTCGACGGGGCCGGTGAGGCCCAGGGCGGTCACGCCGCCCCGAACGCCGTGAACGCCCACCCCGTCGCCTGGTGCACCGCGTCTCCCGGCAGAGCCGCGCGCGCGTCGCGCAGCGCCTCGGCCAGCGACAGGCCCCCGCTGAGGCCCTTGTGCAGGGCGAGCATCAGCGGCACCACCGCCGCGTCGTTGACGGGCGCGCTGCTCGCCACCACTCCGGCCGTACCCAGCGGCAGCAACGCGGTGACCAGGCCGAGGAGTTCGTCGGCACCGACCGAGGCGAGCCGGGCGGTGTCGCAGCTGGAGAGGATGATCCGGTACGGGCTGCGGTCCAGGCGTTCGAAGTCGTGCACGATGAGCGGCCCGTCCGCCATCCGCAGCGACGAGAACAGGGGGCTGTCCGCGCGGAAGGTGCCGTGCGCCGCGATATGGGCGAGAGCGGCCCCGTCGAGCTCCTTCAGCACCCGCGGCACGCACGCGTCGGCGTGCTCGAGAACGGTCGGGGTGCCGTACCGGTCGGCCAGGTCGGGCACCTCCGCACCCCCGGTCGCCAACCCCGGCCCGCGGACCAGCACATGGCGTCCGCCCGGCGGCGGCTCGGTCTCCCGGGCGCGGAGCCAGCTGCTCGCCGACGGCGACACGCTCAGCACCCGCTCACGCAGCGAGGGCAACAGCGCCCACGGCACCCGGTGCAGCCGGCCCGGCGGCACCACCACGACCGGCCCGCCGCCCAGTTGCCCGGCGACCGGACCGAGCAGGAGCTCCTCCAGCCGGCGCCCCGCGGCCTCCACCACCGGCAGCCGGCCCTCCGCCCCCGGATGCGCCAGCCGCCGCAGCCCCGCCTGGACGTACTCGGCCTCCCGCTCCGCCTCGACGAGCAGCCCGGCCGCGTAGCGCCGCACCCGGCCCCGGCCGCACAGCAGCACGTGCACCCGCCCGTCCACCACGGCGAGTTCCACCAGCCGCCCGTCGCCCAGCCGCTCCAGCAGCCGGCCGGTGTCGAACCGGTCCCCGCCGCCGGGATCCTCACCGCGGATGTGCAGGGTCCGGGAGCGGACCTCCCGCTCCAGCCGCCGCTGCTCCCGCTCCAGGGCCGGGACCGGACGGCCGTCCCTACGGGCCTCCTCCGCGCGCGCCGCGATCTCGCGGAAGGCGGTCATCCCGCTCAGCAGCGCCGGGTCGGCCGGCGGCCGGGTGGGCGGCGCCGACAGGACGGTGGCCCGCCAGCGCTCGCTCCACTCCAGCAACCGCCGCGGTCCGCCCCGGGCCAGGCTCGCCTGCTGCGCCAGCGCCGCCAGTTCCGCGCCCTGCTCGGTGGCACGGGCCCGCAACTCCGAGGCACCCAGCGTCATCCGGTGGTCGTCGAGCACGTCCAGGCCACGCCGGCAGGCCTCCAGCACGCCCCGGCCGGATCCGGCCGACCGCGCGCTCAGCGCCTGCGCGGCCCAGCCCGTGACCCGCGCCAGCGGCGGCCCGCTGTGCCGGCTGCGCGCGGCCACGGCCAGATGCCGCTCGGCGTCCGCCGTCCAGCCGAGAGCGAGCGCGATCCGGCCCGCCAGCAGCGAGGCCTCCGGCGCGGCCGGCGCGCCGAAGGAGGCCAGCCGCTCCGCGACCGCCGCCGCGTCCGCGACCAGCCGCCCCGAGCCGCGCCCGGCGGCCACCCGCGCCTCGATCAGCACCAGCCGGGCGTGCGTCTCCCACCAGCCGCGCCGCTGCGCGGCGAACAGCCGTACGGCCAGGTCCGCGCGGGCTATCGCGGTGTGCGGATCACCCGACCGCCGGGCCGCCCGCGCCGCGCCGAGCAGCAGCTCCGCCTTGCGGGTGGACTGCCCGCCGATCCCGTCGAGCACCCCGATCGCCGCGTCCGCCTCGGTCAGCGCCTCCGGCGCGAGCCCCGCGGCCATCAGCACCTCGCAGCGCCGGATGTTGAGCATGAACGTCGGTGTGCCGAGCTTCGCGTACCGCTCCTCGGCCTCGTCCAGCAGCCGCAGCGCCGCCGGCACGTCACCGGAGCGGAACGCGGCCAGCCCCCGGCTCTCCACGGCGTCCGCCTTGTCGTGCTCCTGGCCGGTGGTGTCCCACAGCGTCTCGGCGGCGGTGAAGTCGGCGTCCGCCCGGTCCACCGCGCCGAGGGCCAGGTGCACGGTGGCGCGCAGCGTGAGGGCGCGTGCCGTCCAGATGACGTCGTCGGCCTGGCGCAGCACCGGGATCGCCTTGCGTACGTCCTCCAGCGCCTCGCGATGGTGACCCAGCACCCACCAGGCGTAGGCCCGCCGGTACAGCACCCGCGCCCGGGTGTGTCCGCTGCCGCGCAGCACGCCCCGCTCGAAGGCCGCCAGGCCCTGCCGGGTACGGCCCGCGTGCACGAGCGCCACGCCGAGCGTGCCCAGCACGTCCGCCTCCCGCTCGGCCGACTCCGCGCGCGCCGCCAGGTCCCGGGCACGCCGCAGATGCCGCAGGGCGATCCGCAGGTCGCCCCAGTCCCGTTGCCAGATGCCGATCACCTGGTGGGCGATCGAGGCGTGCAACGGCGGCGGATCGGCGCCGAGCACACCCTCGGCCCGCGCCAGCGCGTCGTTGGGGGCGGCGAACACCATCGGCAGCAGTTCGAGAACCGATTCGCTTCCCGCTGTCACTCGACGGATGGTAGTGCTCCTGGGCTCCCGTAACCATGTCACCCGGGTCCGGCGCTGTATCAATCGACGGTTCCGCGGCTCTGATTGACGACCACCGCCTCAGTGGGAGGACACGCATGGCACCTCAGCGATTCCACGAGCAGTTCGACCAGATCCAGCGCTCGCTTCCCGATGTCCCCCTCGCGCTGGGTCCGGACGACTCCGCCGAGTTCATCTACGAGAAGGGCGTCGTGCTCGCCCGCGACGGCGAGGAGGCACGGGTCGTCGAGGACGCCGTGCGCACGCACTTCACCGACACTGCCGGCCTGGTCGCGGACGATGTGCGTCGCGCGGGCCCGCAGACCAACCGCTCCGGCATCACCCGGATCCAGGTCGGTGACCCCGGACAGGGCGACCGGCGCGGCGACCTCGCGGTGGCGGGCGCCCTGCGCGCCCTGCGGGAGGCGGAGGGCCGCGCGGGCCGCCGTCTGGTCAGCCGCAACCACGTCGTGTCCATCGCGGTCAACGCCTGCCCCGGCGACGAGCCGGTGCCCGCCCCGCTCACGCAGGCGCCCAACCCGGCGGCGGCCGAGACGGCCTACGAGCAGGGCACCGCCGTCGGCGTCCTGGTGATCGACACCGGCCTGATGCACGACCACCGGTCGTACCCGCTGCTCGCGCACACCGCCGGCGACGCACAGCTCCAGGAGACCGACGACCAGGGCGTCCTCCAGCAGTACGTCGGCCATGGCACGTTCATCGCCGGACTCCTCGCCGCCGTCGCGCCCAACACCGACATCACCGTCCGCAACACGCTCAACGACGCGGGCGCCATCCTGGAGTCCGACTTCGGCGAGGCGCTCTTCGCGGCCGTCGACCGCGACGGCTGGCCCGACATCATCAGCCTCTCCGCCGGCACCTCCAACGGCCGCACCGACGGCCTGCTCGGCGTGGAGGCCTTCATGCAGGAACTGCGCGGCGAGCGCACCCTGTTGGTCGCCGCGGCCGGCAACAACGCCAGCGCCACCCCCTTCTGGCCCGCCGCCTACGCCGCCCTGCCCGAGTACGAGAACACCGTGCTGTCGGTCGGAGCGCTGCGCGGCGACGGCGAGTTCGGCGCCTGCTTCAGCAACCACGGCTCCTGGGTGCGGGTCTACGCCCCCGGCGAGCGCCTCACCAGCTCCCTCACCGGCTTCGACGCGCCCGTCCCGTACGTGTACCGGCACTCCACCTACGATGCCTGCCGCTACGGCTTCACCTACTCCTGCACCTGCCAGTCGCCCCGGCACACCGGGATGCTGAGCGAGGAGCGGGAGAGCAGCGCGGGCAAGCCCGACCAGGTGATGTTCGAGGGGTTCGCGCAGTGGAGCGGCACCTCCTTCGCCACCCCGGTCGCCGCCGGTCTGATCGCCTCGTACATGACCGCCAACAAGGAGTCCGACGCGCGCGCCGCCCGTCAGCAACTGCTCGCGGCGAACACCGAGTTCGCGGAGGTGCGCGGGGCGCACGTGCCGGCGCTGCGGCCGCCCACGTGGCGCCCGGTGCCGGTCGTGCAGCCCGCTCCTCCGGCATGAGGGCCGGAAGTGCCCCTTCCACGGCGTACGATGACATGCCGTACACGAGGGGTGGGGCCGTGGACCGTACAGATGTCGGCGCGCTCGTCCGGTCGGCCGTCGACGGTGACGCGGCTGCCTGGAAGGCGCTCGTGGAGGGGCTGAGCCCACTGGTGTGGTCCGTGGTGCGGGCCCACCGGCTCTCCGACGCCGACGGGCACGAGGTGTACCAGACCGTGTGGTTCCGCTTCGCCCAGCACCTGGGGCGGATCCGCGAGCCGGAGAAGGCCGGCTCCTGGCTGGCCAGCACCGCGCGCCACGAGTGCCTGAAGGTCATCAAGAGCCTGCGGCGGCTGACCCCGACCGACGATCCGCAACTGCTGGACCGGGTCAGTGAGGACCGGACGCCGGAGCAGTCGGTCCTCGACTCGGAGGAGGCCGCCGCCGAGAGCGAGCGCGTCCGGCGGCTGTGGCAGGAGTTCGAGGAACTCGGGGACCGCTGTCGGCAGTTGCTGCGCATCCTGATGGCCGCGCAGCCGCCCAGCTACCAGGAGGTGTCCGCGGCGCTGGGCATCGCCGTCGGCAGCATCGGACCGCTGCGCCAGCGCTGTCTGCGGCGCCTGCGGGCCCGACTCGACGCACGGGGAGCACTGTGAGCGACATGAGCGACATGAGCGACACGAACGGCAGGAACGACTCGGGCGACGACGTCTTCGACGAGGACGCCTACGACGACGGCATGGACGCCGAGCTCGACTGCGACCGTCTGGAGGAGGAGCTCCGGCAGGCCGCCGCCATCCTCGACCCGGTGCCGGCCGAGCTGTACCGGATCGCGGTGGAGGCGTACGCGCTGCACGACTTCGACGCGCGGGTCGCCGAGCTGACCTTCGACTCGCTGACCGACGCCATTCCGGTCAGGGGAGTGGACGACCCGCCCCGGATGCTGACCTTCCGCACGGGTGAGCTGACCGTGGACGTGGAGGTTTCCGCCGAGGGCCTGATGGGGCAGGTGCTGCCACCGCAGACGGCCCGCGTCGAGGTGCTCAGCGGTCCGCAGTCGGCCGCCCCGCTCACCGCCGACGACCTGGGCCGCTTCGCCTGCGAGGCGCCCCCGTCCGGCCCGTTCGCGCTGCGGCTGCGGACCGGCGGCGAGGTGGTCGTCACGGAATGGCTGCGCGCCTGAGACATGGGCGGGCCAGTGCGCGGTGCTCGAGACGCGGGCCCGTCGGCCTGCGCTGCTTGAGACGCAGGGCCGCCGGCCTGCGGTGCTGAGGCGCAGGGCCGCCGGCCTGCGGTGCTGAGGCGCGGCACGCTGCTCCGTGGCGCCCGGCGCGTGTCACATCGGCCCGCGGCGCCTCAAGTGCCGCGGGCCCGCGAGTCCGTGGCGCCTGAGGCCCGGCACTCCGGTTCGGGTCAGCGTGGGACCGCGTCGACGAGGGCGGCCAGCGCGGCGGCGAGCCGGGTCAGTCCCGCTCCCGCCGGGCCGCCCGGCTCGGTCATGTACGTGTCCCTGCGGATCTCCACCATGAGAGCGCTCACCCGCGCGTCCTTGCCGTAGAACTCCAGCGGCACGTACGTCCCGCCGAACGGGCTGTCGAGCCCCGTCCCCCCGCACCCCGAGAACGCCTCCCGCGCCGCCGCCAGCAGCCCGGGCGGGGTGTGGAAGGGGTCGGTGCCCAGGCATACCGGCGGTCGCGGCCCCGCGCCGTGCAGCTCGTAGGGGAGCCGCTCGGTCGGGTACGAGTGCACGTCGATGATCACGGCCCGCCCCACGGCGGACAGCCGCTCCGCCACGGCCCGCGTCACGGCACGCGCGTACGGACGGAAGTAGCGCTCGACCAACGGCTCCGGGTCGGTGTCCGCGGCCCGCAGCGCGTCCCGGTGCGTGGTCCGCGTGTACACCGCGCCCATCCCCACGGCGAGCATCTCCTCGCGCTCGTCCGGGAACCGCTCCGGGTCGACGACGAGCCGGGAGAGCCGGTTGACGAACCGCCAGGGGGGTACGGCGGCCGCCTCGGCCGCCTCGGCGGCGAGCCGCGCGGTGTGCGCGTCGGTGAGGTGGTCCAGCTCCCGTTCCAGCGCCGGGTCGTCGAGCAGGATCCCGGCACGCACCGCGGCCGGTATCTCCCGTGCGGAGTGCGGCACATGGAGGAGGACGGGCGAGTCGTCGGCGCCGGGCAGCAGCTCGAAGGAGGGTGCGGCGAGGGTCATGCGGCGGCTCCGGGGGCGTTGTCAGTGGCGTGGTGCACGATCAAGGTGTCACATCGAACGCCGAGGAAGGGCGGGCAGCGGCATGCCGGTCGGCAACGAGCAGGTGAGCACCCACGCGTTTCTGCGGGGCCTGTACGCGGACGACTACTACCCGGACCACGTGCTGGACCGGGGCAAGGCGGTCCTGCTGACTCTGTGCGAGCGCATCGAGAGCGAGCGCCCCGCCGACCTGACCGCGCTCTACGCCCTCACCCACGCCGCCACCGAGGAGTTCAACGACCTGGAGGCGGAGTTCGAGGCCGCCGACAGCGAGATCGAGACGGTGGCGCGCGAGGAGATGGCCGAGGACTTCGCGTTCGTCGCCCGGGCCTACGGCTTCACCGGCGCCGACGTGGAGGAACTCATCGCCCCACGGGACTGGTGACGGTCGCCCGTGTGGTCGCGGGGGGACACGGCTGCGCCCCGGTCTGGTGATGTCGACCGGGGCGCAGCCGTGAGCCGGTGGGCCTGGGGCCCGGTGCGTCAGCTGAGGGACGCGAGCGCCTCGTTCCAGGTGGCGGACGGGCGCATGACCGCGGCGGCCTTGGCCGGGTCGGGCTGGTAGTAGCCGCCGATGTCGGCCGGCCGGCCCTGGACGGCGTTCAGCTCGTCGACGATGCGCTGCTCGTTCGTGGCGAGCGTCTCGGCGAGCGCGGCGAAGGCCTTGGCCAGGTCCGCGTCGTCGGTCTGCGCGGCCAGCTCCTGCGCCCAGTACAGGGACAGGAAGAAGTGGCTGCCACGGTTGTCGATGCCGCCGACGCGACGGGTCGGGGACTTGTCCTCGTTGAGGAAGGTCGCCGTGGCGCGGTCGAGGGTGTCGGCGAGGACCTGGGCACGGGCGTTGCCCGTGGTCTTCGCGTACTGCTCGAGGGACGGCACGAGCGCGAAGAACTCGCCCAGCGAGTCCCAGCGCAGGTAGTTCTCCTTGACCAGCTGCTGGACGTGCTTCGGCGCGCTGCCGCCGGCGCCCGTCTCGAACAGGCCGCCGCCCGCCATCAGCGGGACCACCGACAGCATCTTGGCGCTGGTGCCCAGCTCCAGGATCGGGAACAGGTCGGTGAGGTAGTCGCGCAGCACGTTGCCGGTGACGGAGATCGTGTCCTCGCCGCGGCGGATGCGCTCGACCGACAGCTTGGTCGCCTCGACCGGGTTGAGGATCCGGATGTCCAGGCCCTCGGTGTCGTGCTCCGCGAGGTAGGCGTGGACCTTGGCGATCAGGTTGGCGTCGTGCGCGCGGGTCTCGTCCAGCCAGAACACGGCCGGGCTGCCGGTGGCGCGGGCCCGGGTGACGGCCAGCTTCACCCAGTCCTTGATCGGGGCGTCCTTGGTCTGGCAGGCGCGGAAGATGTCGCCGGCGGAGACCGTCTGCTCGATCACCACGTTGCCCGCCTGGTCCACGAGGCGGACCGTGCCGGTGGTCGGGATCTCGAAGGTCTTGTCGTGGCTGCCGTACTCCTCGGCCTTCTGCGCCATCAGACCGACGTTCGGGACCGAGCCCATCGTCGACGGGTCGTAGGCGCCGTGGGCGCGGCAGTCCTCGATCACGGCCTGGTAGACACCGGCGTACGAGGAGTCCGGCAGCACCGCGAGGGTGTCGGCCTCCTGGCCGTCCGGGCCCCACATGTGACCGGAGGTGCGGATCATGGCCGGCATCGAGGCGTCGACGATCACGTCGGACGGCACGTGCAGGTTGGTGATGCCCTTGTCGGAGTCGACCATGGCCAGCGCCGGGCCCTCGGCGAGCTCGGCGTCGAAGGAGGCCTTGATGTCGGCGCCCTCGGGCAGGGACTCCAGGCCCTTGTAGATGCCGCCCAGACCGTCGTTCGGGGTCAGGCCGGCCGAGGCGAGCGCCTCGCCGTGGCGCGCGAACGTCTTCGGGAAGAAGGCGCGCACCACGTGACCGAAGATGATCGGGTCGGAGACCTTCATCATCGTGGCCTTGAGGTGCACGGAGAACAGCACGTCCTCCGCCTTGGCCCGGGCGATCTGCGCCGTGAGGAACTCGCGCAGCGGCGCCACGTGCATGACCGAGGCGTCGACGACCTCGCCCTCGCGGACCGGTACCGACTCGCGCAGCACGGTGGTGGAGCCGTCGTCGCCGACCAGCTCGATCCGCAGCGCGCCCGCCTCGGAGATCACGGCGGACTTCTCGGTGGAGCGGAAGTCGTCGACACCCATCGTGGCGACGTTCGTCTTCGAGTCGGCCGACCAGGCGCCCATGCGGTGCGGGTGGGTCTTGGCGTAGTTCTTGACCGACGCCGGGGCGCGGCGGTCGGAGTTGCCCTCACGCAGGACCGGGTTCACGGCGGAGCCCTTGACCTTGTCGTAGCGGGCCTGGATCTCCCGCTCCTCGTCGGTCTTCGGGTCGTCCGGGTAGTCCGGGAGCGCGTAGCCCTGCGCCTGGAGCTCGGCGACCGCGGCCTTCAGCTGCGGGATCGACGCCGAGACGTTCGGCAGCTTGATGATGTTGGCCTCGGGCGTCTTGGCCAGCTCACCGAGCTCCGCCAGCGCGTCCGGGATGCGCTGGTCCTCGGCCAGGTACTCCGGGAACACGGCGATGAGGCGACCGGCCAGCGAGATGTCGCGCGTCTCCACGTCGACACCCGCCTGCGCGGCGTACGCCCGGACCACCGGCAGGAAGGAATACGTCGCCAGGGCCGGGGCCTCGTCAGTGTGCGTATAGATGATGGTCGAGTCAGTCACCGGTGCTCCGCTCCACGTCTGCAACATTGCTCGACATCAAGATATCTCCTGAGCGTCCTCGGCTCGACAGGGGTCCGCCCGGTGCGGCGCCCCACCGGGCGAGCGAGGCGCCGGAATCATCCGAATGTGAACAGTTGTGCGAAATGTGGAGCGGTTGTCTCCGAGACCGTCTCCGGGCCGCCTCCCCGGCCGCCTCCCCGGTCGCCCCCTCAGGGAGCGGTGACGTCCGCCTGTACGACGCCGTCCCCGGTGCGCTGCTGCGGGATCACCACCGTCCCCTGCTGCAACGCGACCGTCCGCGTCGGCGCCGGGATCCGGATGCCCTCCTCGCGGTAGCGCTTGTGCAGCCGCTTCACGAACTCGTGCTTGATCCGGAACTGGTCGCTGAACTCGCCCACGCCCAGGATCACCGTGAAACCGATGCGCGAGTCGCCGAAGGTGTGGAAGCGGATCGCCGGCTCGTGCTCGGGCAGGGCTCCGGCGATCTCGGTCATCGTGTCGGCGACGACCTCCAGGGTCACCCGCTCCACCTCGTCGAGATCGCTGTCGTAGGCGACCCCCACCTGGACCAGGATCGTCAACTGCTGCTCGGGACGCATGAAGTTGGTCATGTTCGACTTGGCGAGCTCGCCGTTGGGGATGACGATCAGGTTGTTGGACAGCGCGCGGACCGTCGTCTGACGCCAGTTGATGTCCTCGACGTACCCCTCCTCACCGCTGCTCAGCCTGATGTAGTCGCCGGGCTGCACGGTCTTGGAGGCGAGGATGTGGATGCCCGCGAAGAGGTTGGCCAGGGTGTCCTGAAGCGCCAGCGCGACGGCCAGACCGCCGACGCCGAGGGCGGTCAGCAGCGGCGCTATGGAGATGCCCAGCGTCTGCAGCACCACCAGGAAGCCGATGGCCAGCACCAGGATCCGGGTGATGTTGACGAAGATCGTGGCGGAACCGGCGACACCGGAGCGGGACTGCGTGACCGACTGCACCAGCCCGGCGATCACCCGGGCCGCCGACACCGTCACGACGAAGATGAGCAGCACCGTCAGGCTCTGGTTGACGGTCCGCTGGACGGTTCTGGTCAGCGGCAGCACCGCGCCCGCGGCGGCCGCGCCGCCGGCGATCGCGGACCAGGGGATGACGGTCCGCAGGGCGTCCACGACGACGTCGTCGCCGCTCCAGCGGGTGCGCTTGGCGTGCTTGGCCAGCCAGCGCAGCACCGTGCGCGACAGGAAGGCCGCCAGCAGGCCGGCCGCCACGGCGATTCCGGCGAGGATGAGGTCGTCGAGGGTCAGCGCGCGGTTCACCGGTCACCTCCGGTGGGACGGTGCGCGGCGCCTGGGGCCGCCGACGGCCGGCTGTGATGTCTCGTCACGTTGTCACCTGCTCGATTTGCGGGATGTGCGGTCGCGCCGGCCCCGTACGGGACGACGATGCCGGGCGCGACCGCTCATCCTGCCGTATCCGGCACGGCAGTTCGTACCAGGAGCGGCGGACCGAATGCGCCGGTCAGACGATTCCCTCGGCCAGTTCGGCCTGTTCGCGGTCGGAGCCGTACGCGGCGGTCGTGGGCGTTCCGTACGAACGGCGGGCGACGAACCACCACACCGTGGCGAGGACCAGTACGACGGCGAGGGCCACGGACGCGTAGTTCATCGTGTCCACCGTCACCGGCGACGACTGCGGCAGGCAGAACAGCACCGTCACACAGGCCACCCACACCACCGCGATCCAGCCGATCGGCCTGCTCCACCGGCCCAGGTGCCACGGGCCCGGCTGGAAACGGTCGCCCGCGCGCAGCCGCAGCAGGACGGGGATGGCGTACGCCGGGGTGATGCCGATGACGTTGATGGCCGTGACGGCGCCGTACGCGGTCGCCGAGTACAGCGACGGCAGCGCGAGGAGGCCGGCCACCACCACCGACAGCCACACGGCCGCGACCGGGGTCTGGGTACGGCTGCTGACCCGGCGCCAGAGGTCGGACCCGGGCAGCGCCTTGTCCCGGCTGAACGCGAACACCATCCGGCTGGCCGCGGCGACCTCGGCGTTCCCGCAGAACAGCTGGGCGATGATCACGACGATCAGCAGGGCGCTCGCGCCGTCCGTGCCGAGCCCGTCGAGCAGGATCTGCGCGGGCGGCACCCCGGTCTCGCTGGCCCGGGTGGCGTCGTAGTCCTGGATGGCGAACGTGAGACCGGCGAGCAGGACGAATCCGGCCAGCCACGACACCCAGATGGAGCGGACGATGCCGCGTGCCGCCGCCACCGAGGCGTTGGAGGTCTCCTCCGACAGATGGGCGGAGGCGTCGTAGCCGGAGAAGGTGTACTGGGCGAGCAGCAGGCCGATCGCGGCCACGTACAGGGGGTTGTCCCAGCCGGTGTCGTTGACGAACTTCGTGAACACGAAGGACGGCGACCGGTGGTGGTCGGGGACGATCGCCAGCGCGCCGACGATCAGGGCGACGCCGGCCAGGTGCCACCAGACGCTGATCGAGTTGAGCACGCTGACCAGCCGCACCCCGAACAGGTTCAGCACGGCGTGCAGCAGCAGGATCGCGACGAAGATCAGCATCGTCTTGCCGGGCGTCGGCTCGAAGCCCCACTGGAGGTTGGCGAAGGCCCCGGCGAACAGCGCCGCGCCGTAGTCGATGCCGGCGATCGCGCCGAGCAGGCCGAGCAGATTCAGCCAGCCCGTGTACCAGCCCCAGCGTCGGCCGCCGAGCCGGTCGGCCATGTAGTACAGGGCGCCGGACGTCGGATACGCGCTGGTCACCTCGGCCAGCGCGAGCCCCACGCACAGCACGAACAGGCCGACTCCGGCCCAGCCCCACAGCATCACGGCGGGGCCGCCGGCGCCCATGCCGAACCCGTACAGGGTCATGCAGCCGGACAGGATCGAGATCACCGAGAAGCTGATCGCGAAGTTGCCGAAGCCGCCCATGCGGCGGGCGAGCACCGGGCGGTAGCCGAGTTCGCGCAGCCGCTGTTCCTCGTCGTGCGGACTGTGCGGAGTCTGCGCGCCCTCAAGGGAACTGTCGAGGGAACTCTCCGCGGCCAGGGGCGGATCGGACGGATCAGAGGTGCGGGACATACGGAACCTCCGTAGGGAGAGGGGTGATCGGGGAACGTCGGTGGGGGGAGCGTCGGGCGGGAGCATCAGGCGGGGGTTGTCAGTCGGGGTCGTGTGCGGCGGCCCGGGAGCGGGTCCGGGCCTGGAGGAAGATCTCCACGCCCCCGCCGCCCTCCGAGGCGCGATACGCCCAGGGCACGGGCGTGTAGTACGGCCCGAGCGCCTCGAACACCCGGGCCGCGTCCGGGAACCGGAGCGCGCCCCACAGGGCGTGCGCCAGCTGGTTGAGGTCCAGCGGGGAACGCTCGTCGGCGTCGGTCCGCTCGAACCAGGAGAGCAGCGCCCGGTGCGCCTCGCGGGTGGCGTCCTCCGCCACCCAGTGCAGGTCCAGCGCGGCGTCGCGGCCGCCGCCGCGCCGGTAGCGCTCGGCCCGGACGTACAGCGGCAGCAGGTGCAGCGCCGAGCCCGGCGGCGCGGCACCGGCGGCCCGCTGCGCGTAGTCGGTCGCCTCGGCCAGTCGCTCCGAGGCCGCGTGCTGGTACAGGAACTGGAGCATGCGGTGGTGGGCCTCGCGGTTGTGCGGGTCGCGCCGGTCGGCCTCGGCCAGCAGGCCCCACGGGCCCGGCGGCAGCGTCGGCTCGGGCGCCGCCACCCGGTGCTCGTCCCACAGCCGCCGCCGGTCCAACTGGGCGAGCGACAGCAGGCACACCCACGGGACCGGGTCCGGCGGAGCGGCGTCGGCGGCGGTCCTGCTCGCGTCCCAGGCCTCGATCCACAGCTCGTGGGCCCGGCGGTGGCCCTCGCGGTGCGCCCGCAGGGCCCGCTCCACGGCGACCCTGGCATGCATCACCGTGGCCGGGACGCTGGACGGCTCCTCGGCGAGCCAGGCCCGCACCACGTCGGTACCGGCGGCAGCGGTCGCCAGCACCTGTGTGCGCTGCGTCCACTGCCACCACGCCGTGGTCTCGGCGAGCAGCCCGCGCATCGACATCCACCGCCCGGTGCGCAGCTCCTGGAGGGCGGCGCGCAGCGCGGAGTCGTGGCCCGCGGGGTCGTAGGAGGGCCGGGCTCCTTCTCTGGCCATCAGCCGACCGTCCTCGGACCAGGGCGGGGCAGGACGGCAAGGTGGAGTAACAACAGCCCTCCTCCGGGCGGCAGGTCGAGGAGATCGCCGGGACGGCGGTCACTATAGAGGCGGCTGTTCCGCATCACCCGCGCTTTCTCGATCGTCTCGAACTTCGTTATGTGGAACGGAAGTTGACTGTTCCTCAGCCAGCGAACGACGAGGTGGCGCGGGGGCCGCCGCCGCTTGACGCGGTACCGGCGGCGACGGCAGGCTGTCGGGCTGTGATCACTTCCGGATCACTCGGGGAAGGGGCGCGATGACAGGTCCGGTGCTCGCCGTCGACCAGGGCACGTCCGGAACCAAGGCGCTGGTGATCTGCCCCGAACGCGGCGTCATCGGCACCGGGTTCACCGCCGTACACCCCCGTCATCTGCCCGGCGGCCTGGTCGAGGTCGACCCCGGCGAGCTCTACGCCTCGGTGGTCGAGGCGGGGACGCGCGCACTGGCCGAGGCGGGGGAGCCCGTCACGGCCCTCGGCCTCGCCAACCAGGGCGAGACGGTGCTCGCCTGGGATCCGGGAAGCGGCCGCCCGCTGACCGACGCACTCGTCTGGCAGGACCGCCGCGCCGACTCGGTCTGCGCCGAACTGGCCCAGCACGCAGATGAGTTGCGTGACCTCACCGGCCTGCCCCTCGATCCGTACTTCGCCGCGCCCAAGATGGCCTGGATACGACGGCACCTCACCCGCGAGGGAGTCGTCACCACCAGCGACGCCTGGCTCGTGCACCGCCTCACCGGCGCCTACGTCACCGACGCCGCGACCGCCGGCCGTACCCAGCTCCTCGACCTCGACCTCACCACCTGGTCGCCGCGCGCCCTCGACCTGTACGGGCTGTCCGGCGAACGGCTCCCGGACGTCGTCGACAACGCCGTGCCCGTCGGCACCACCACCGCCTTCGGCCCCGAGATCCCGCTCACCGGCCTCGTCGTCGACCAGCAGGCCGCCCTGCTCGCCCAACGCGTCACCGCGCCCGGCGGCGCCAAGTGCACCTACGGCACCGGCGCGTTCCTCCTCGCCCACACCGGTGACACCCCGGTGCGCGGCACCTCAGGACTGGTCAGCTGTGTCGCCTGGCGCCTGGCCGGACGCACCGGCTACTGCCTCGACGGGCAGGTCTACACGGCCGCCTCCGCCGTCCGCTGGCTCACCGGCCTCGGCGTCATCACCGGTGCCGCCGACCTCGACCGGGTGGGCGGCACGGTCCCCGACACCGGCGGCGTCACCTTCGTACCGGCGCTGGCCGGCCTCGCCGCCCCCTGGTGGCGGGGCGACGTCCGCGGCTCGCTCAGCGGGCTCGGTCTCGACACCGGCCCCGGACACGTGGTGCGCGCCCTGTGCGAGGGCCTCGCCGCCCAGGTGACCGCGCTCGCCGAGGCCGCCGCGACCGACCAGGGTGCCCCGCTCACCGAGCTGCGCGTCGACGGCGGCCTCACCCGTTCCGCCCTGCTCATGCAGACCCAGGCCGACCTGCTGCAACGGCCCGTGGAGGTCTCCGCGCTGCCCGACGCGACCGCCCTGGGCACCGGTGCGCTGGCCCAGCTCGGCGCCACCCCCGGGCTGACCGTCGCCGACGCCCTGCCCGACTGGAAGCCCGCCGCCGTGTACGAACCGCGCATCACCGCCGACGAGGCGGCCGAACGCCGCGCCGCCTTCCACACCGCCGTGAGCACCCTCCTCGACGAAGCACCCGCGTGACGGTCACCACGCGGGGCCCCCTGCCCGCGACGACGTACGACGTCGCGGTCGTCGGGGCCGGGGTCGTAGGGTGTGCGATCGCCCGGGAGCTCGCCCGGCACCCCGCGCTGCGGGTCGCGCTCGTCGAGGCGCAGGACGACGTCGGCCAGGGCACGTCCAAGGCCAACACCGCGATCCTGCACACCGGTTTCGACGCGGTCCCCGGTTCCCTGGAGGCGCGCCTCGTCCGCGAGGGCGCGCGGCTGCTGGCCGCGTACGCCGCCGAGTCCGGCATCCCCGTCGAACCGGTCGGCGCGCTGCTCGTCGCCTGGGACGAGGAACAGCTCGCCGCCCTGCCCCGCCTCGCGGACAAGGCCGAGCGCAACGACTACCACGCGGCCCGGCTGCTGGATGCCGCCGAACTGTACGCCCGCGAGCCGCGACTCGGCCCCGGCGCGCTGGGCGCCCTGCACGTGCCCGGCGAGAGCATCGTCTGCCCCTGGACGACGACCCTCGCCTACGCCACCCAGGCGGTCCGGCACGGTGTCGACCTCCACCTCAACACCCGTGTGGAGCAGGTGAACCGGCGGGACGGCGTCCACGTCCTCAGTACCCCCCGGGGCGAACTGCGCGCCCGCAGGCTGGTCAACGCGGCCGGTCTGCACGCCGACACCCTCGACCGTATGCTCGGCCACCACGACTTCACGGTCACCCCGCGCCGGGGCCAGCTCGTCGTCTTCGACAAGCCCGCCCGCGACCTGGTCCGCCACATCCTGCTGCCCGTCCCCACCGCGCTCGGCAAGGGAGTCCTGGTCGCCCCCACCGTCTACGGCAACGTGCTGCTCGGCCCCACCGCCGAGGACCTGGACGACAGACGGGCCACCGGTTCGACCGCCGAGGCGCTCACGCGGCTGCGCGAGAAGGGGCGCCGCATCCTGCCCGAGCTGACGGCCGAGGAGGTCACCGCCGTCTACGCGGGCCTGCGCGCCGCCACCGAGCACGACGACTACCGCATCCGCGCACACCCCGGGCAGGCGTACGTCACCGTCGGCGGCATCCGCTCCACCGGGCTGACGGCGTCCCTCGCCATCGCCGCGCACGTCGTCGAGCTGCTCGTCGCCGACGGGCTCGACCCCGCCCCGGCGCGGGAACTGGAGCCGGTCCGCATGCCCAACCTCGGCGAGGCGTTCCCGCGCCCCTACCAGCGGCCCGAACTCATCGCCGCCGACCCGGAGTACGGCACGCTCGTCTGCCACTGCGAACGGGTCTCGCGCGGCGAGATCCGAGACGCCCTGGCCGCCACGATCCCCCCGCGCAGCCTCGACGGACTGCGCCGCCGCACCCGGGCGCGGGCGGGCCGCTGCCAGGGGTTCTACTGCGGGGCGACGGTCCGGGCGCTGTTCGAGGAGGCCCGCTCGTGACGGCCGTACGCCCGGTCGACGTCCTCGTCGTCGGAGCCGGGCCCGCCGGGCTCGCGGCGGCCGCCCGGCTCGCCGCGGCGGGCGCGGGCCGGGTCGAGGTGCTGGAGCGCGAACTACAGGCCGGGGGAGTACCCCGGCACTGCGCGCACGGCGGATACGGCACCTGGCTGCACCCGCTCACCGGCCCGCGGTACGCGCGCCTGCTCACGGAGGCGGCCACCGGCACCGGAGCCCACGTCCGCACCGGCGTGACGGCTCTCGACTGGGGCGGACCGCTCTCCCTGCACACGGTCGGCCCCGGCGGCCGGGAGATAATCGCGGCGCGGGCGGTCGTCCTGGCCACCGGTGCCCGCGAACGCCCGCGCGCCGCACGGCTGGTGCCCGGCACCCGCCCCGCCGGCGTGTACACCACCGGCGAACTCCAGCAGGCGGTGCACCTGTACGGGCAGCACATCGGCACACGCGCGGTGGTGGTGGGCGCGCAGGACGTCTCGTACGCGGCCGCCGCCACCGTACGGGCCGCCGGAGCCGACGTCGTCGCCCTGGTGACCGACCTGCCGCGCGCCCAGACGGCGCGGGCACGCGCCGCCGACTCCCGGCTGCGGCACCGCGTCCCCCTGCTGACCGACACCTCGGTCACCGAACTCGTCGGACACGGACGCCTGTCGGGTGTCCGCGTCCGGCACCGGGACGGCCGTACGACCACGCTCGCCTGCGACACGGTCGTCTTCACCGGCGACTTCGTCCCCGACCACGAACTGGCCCGGCGCGGCGGACTGTTGTTGGACCCCGGCACCCGAGGTCCGGCCGTCGACGGCACGCTGCACACCTCACGGCCGGGCGTGTTCGCCGTCGGCAGTGTGCTGCACGCCGTGGAGAGCGCGGCGACCGCGGTCCGCGAGGGCGCGCACGCGGCGGCCGAGGTCCGCAGGTGGCTCGCGGCGGGCGAGCGGCCCGACGGCGTGCCCCTGCTCGTGACCCCGCCCCTGCGCTGGATCGCACCGAACCGCGTCACCCCGGCCGACCGCACCCCGTACGTCCTGCGTACCTCGGCCGTCCTCACCCGCCCGGTCCTGCACGTCACCCAGGACGGCCGGCTGCTGCACACCGAGTCCCCGCGGATCCGTACGGTCCTGCCGAACCGCCCGCTTCCCCTGACCGCGGCCTGGACCCGTCGGGTCGATCCGAAGGGCGGCCCGGTGCGAGTGTCGACCGCCTGACCGCCTGACCGCCTGACCGCCTGACCGCCTGACCGCCTGACCGCCTGACCGCCTGACCGCCTGACCGCCTGACCGCCTGACCGCCTGACTGCGTGACCGCGTGACGGCCCGATCGCCTACTGGCCGTCGAACGACCCGTGCCGCCCCGCGCCCCCGGCGAAGCGCGCCGCGCCCGCCAGTCCCTCCTCCAACACGCCCATGCCGTGGCGGAGTTCACCGCGCAGGGCCGCCGTCTCGTCCAGGCCTTCCTGGTCGAGGACCGAGGCCCGGTCGCCGCGCAGGCATGCCTGGGGGAAGCCGGCGATCGCCGCGGCCAGCTCCTCGGCCTCGGCGCGCGCGGTGCCGGTGGGAACCACCCGGTTCGCGAGCCCCATCTCGTACGCCTCCCGGGCCGGGACCGGGCGGCCCGTGAGGATCAGGTCCAGGGCGCGGCTCGTACCGATCAGCCGGGGCAGCCGTACGGTGCCGCCGTCGATGAGCGGCACGCCCCAGCGGCGGCAGAAGACCCCGAACACGGCGTCCTCCTCGGCCACCCGCAGATCGCACCAGAGCGCCAGCTCCAGCCCCCCGGCCACGGCGTGCCCCGCGACGGCGGCGATCACCGGCTTGGACAGCCGCATCCTGGTCGGACCCATCGGCCCGTCGCCGTCCTCGGCCACCCGGTTGCCGCGGCCGCCGCCCATCGCCTTGAGGTCGGCCCCCGCGCAGAACGTACCGCCCTCACCCCACAGCACCGCCACCCGCGCCTCCTCGTCCGCCTCGAACTCCCGGAAGGCGGCGGCTAGTTCATCGGCCGTCGGGCCGTCCACCGCGTTGCGCACCTCGGGGCGGGAGAGCACGACAGTGGTGACGGGTCCCCGGCGTTCTGTCCGGATCGGCATGGTGGAATCCCCTTCTGTACGACGAGACGTCTGGGACGAGTTACTCACAGGAGTTCCCGATGGCAGGACGACGCTCCGCCGGTACCGCCGGTACCGCCGGTACCGGAACACCGCCCGTCGCCGTGGTCACCGGCGCCAACCGCGGCATCGGCCACGAGGTGGTACGCCGGCTAGCGGAGCGCGGCGCCCATCACGTCGTCCTGGGTTCCCGCGACCTCGCCAAGGGCGAGGCCGCCGCCCGGCGCATCGACCCCGGCGGCCGGCGGGTGACCGCCGTCCAGCTCGACGTCGCCGACGACGCGAGCGTCGCCGCCATGGCCGACCGGGTGACCCGCGACCTCGGCCGCGTCGACGTCGTCGTCAACAACGCGGCGATCCTCTACGACACCTGGGCGCAGGCCCGTTCGGCCGACCTGGACGAGGTGCACCGGGCCATGGAGACCAACCTCTTCGGTGCCTGGCGGGTCACCCAGGCGCTGCTGCCGCTGCTCCGGCGCAGTCCGCATCCCCGGGTGGTCAACGTCAGCAGCGAGGGCGGTTCGCTGGCCGGGATGACCGGAGGCACGCCCGCCTACAGCGTCTCCAAGGCCGCGCTCAACGCCCTCACCCGGCTCCTGGCCGGAGAGCTGCGCCGGCACGGGGTTCTGGTGAACGCCGTCTGTCCGGGCTGGACCGCCACGGACATGGGCGGCGGCGGCCGCCCCGTGCCCGAGGGCGCGGCCGGGGTCGTCTGGGCGGCCACACTCCCCGACGACGGCCCGAACGGCGGCTTCTTCCGGGACGGCAAGCCCGTGCCGTGGTGACGCGTGGGCCGCGTGGGCCGCCGTGGGCCGCGCCGGGAATCGTGACCAGCCGTAGCCCGACGGGAGCGCCGGGACAGGGGTCCGCCGCAGCCACCCCCGGGGATGCGCCGGGATCGTGAGCCACCGCGAGCCCACGGGATGTGCCGGGATCGTGATCAGCCGAAGCCCGGCCTGGCCCGGCCCGACGCGCCGGGATCGTGACCGGCTGTGGTTCCGCGGGACGCACCGGGATCTTGATCCGCCAAGGCCTGGCCCGACGTGCCGGGATGGTGATCCGCCGAAGCCCCGCCCCACGCGCCGGGATCGTGATCCGCCGCAGCTCCGACGAACGCGCCGGGATCGTGATCCGCCGTAGCCCCACGGTACGCGTCGGGGGTCAGATCACCTTCAGTCGCACCAGCGCGCCCAGCGTCAACGCGCCCGGCAGCAACGGCAGCCACACCGTGATGATCCGGTACGCCAGGACCACCGCCGTGGCCAGCGCCACCGGCCCGCCCGCCGCGACCAGCGCCACGATCAGGGCCGCCTCGACCGAGCCGAGTCCGCCCGGCGTGGGCACCAGGGCCACGGCGACGGTCGCCGCGAGATACGCCAGCGCGATGTGCGTGGGCGGCACCGGCAGCCCCAGCGCCTGTCCCACCGCCGCCAGACCGGCGGCCTGGAGCGCGGGGAACGCCAGCGAACCGCCCCACAGGGCGAACGCGCGCGACGGACGGGTGTGCACCGAGCGCGCCTCGCCCAGCGCGGTGCGCAGGAAGGAGAACACCGCCGCCCGCAGCCGCCGTACCAGCGCGAGCACGCCCACGGCCACCACCACGACGCCGCCGACACCCCACAGCAGCGGGCCGAACGCCGCGTGCGGCAGCAGCGTGCCGACCCGCAGCGCGTGCGGGAAGGCGAGGAGCAGGGCGGTCAGCAGGCCCAGCCGGCCCACGGACTCGGCGAGCAGGTACAGCGCGAGGGCGGCCGAGGAGCGGGCCAGCGGCACCCCGCACACCGTCATGAAGCGCAGGTTGACGGCGCTCGCGCCCAGCCCGGTGGGCAGCAGGTGGTTGGCCGCGCCCGCCGCGAACTGGGTGGCGAGCAGCCGCCGCTTGGGCAGCCGCTCGACCACCGCGCCCTGCCGGGTGAAGGCCGCGGCGACCCAGGTCAGACAGGTGGCGGCGGCCGCGGCCAGCAGCCAGGGCCACTCGGCGCCCCTGAGATGGCCGAAGCCCTCGGCGAGCACCGACCGGTGCCGGACCGCGACCACGCCGAGGATCAGCAGCGGGAGCAGGCACAGAATCTTGCGGACGGGGACGCGTGTCACATTGGGAGAGGGTTTCCGCACCACGTCAACGAGGGGTTGCGACAGTGGGGACGGCGGCTTACGGACGGGAAGCGGCTGGGGAGTGAAGGTCATCGGTTCCTTCGTCTGCGCGTGTTTCGGCCGGACATTGACCTCAACGAAACTTGAGGTTCTACGTTCTCTCTCATGAGCATGGAAACCACCGCCTGGACGCAGCTGTACAGCGTCATGAACGCCCAGCAGGAACGCCGTCCCTACGCCCGCGCGACCCTGCGCCGCATCGGCGCGTTCGCCCGCCCGCACCGCCGCCGCATCGCGCTGTTCATCCTGCTCGGCATGCTGACCGCGCTGCTCGCCGTGGCGACACCCGTCCTGGCCGGACGTGTCGTCGACGCGATCGTGTCGCACGGGGACGAGGGCACGGTCGTCCGCCTCGCCCTGCTCATCGCGCTCATCGCGGTGCTGGAGGCGGCGCTCGGCATCATGGGCAGGCGGCTGTCGGCGACGCTCGGCGAGGGCCTCATCCTCGATCTGCGGACGGCTGTGTTCGATCATGTGCAGCGGATGCCGGTCGCGTTCTTCACACGCACTCGTACGGGAGCGCTCGTCTCCCGTCTCAACAACGACGTCATCGGCGCCCAGCGCGCGTTCAGCAACACGCTCTCCGGCGTGGTCAGCAACCTGGTCACACTGCTGCTCACGCTCGCCGTCATGCTCACCCTGTCCTGGCAGATCACCCTGCTCGCCCTCGCCCTGCTCCCCGTCTTCGTGCTGCCCGCCCGGCGCATGGGCAGCCGCATGGCCCGTATGCAGCGCGAGGCGGCCACGCTCAACGCGGCGATGGGCACCCGGATGACCGAGCGCTTCTCCGCCCCCGGCGCCACCCTGGTCAAGCTCTTCGGACGGCCGGAGGAGGAGTCGGCGGAGTTCGCGGTCCGGGCCGGCCACGTCCGGGACATCGGGGTGCGCACGGCCATGGCCCAGTGGGTGTTCATGACGGCACTGACGCTGGTCTCGGCCCTGGCCCTGGCCCTCGTCTACGGCCTCGGCGGCTGGTTCGCCCTGCGCGGCACCCTGGAGCCCGGCGCGGTCGTCTCCCTCGCCCTGCTCCTGACCCGCCTCTACGCACCCCTCACCGCGCTCGCCGGGGCCCGCGTCGAGGTGATGAGCGCACTCGTCAGCTTCGAACGGGTCTTCGAGGTGCTCGACCTCGAGCCGCTCATCGAGGAGCGGCCGGACGCGCGCGAGGTGCCCGAAGGACCGGTCTCCGTCGAGTTCGACGACGTCCGCTTCGGCTACCCGTCCGCCGACAAGGTCTCCCTCGCCTCCCTGGAGGAGGTCGCGGTCCTGGACAGCCGCGGCGGCGCCGAGGTCCTGCACGGCGTCTCCTTCCGCGCCGAGCCCGGCCAGACCATCGCCCTCGTCGGCTCCTCCGGCGCCGGCAAGTCCACGATCGCGCAGCTCCTGCCGCGCCTGTACGACGTCGACGAGGGCGCCGTACGCCTCGGCGGCGTCGACGTCCGCGACCTCACCCCCGCCTCCCTGCGCGCCACCCTCGGCATGGTCACCCAGGACGGCCACCTCTTCCACGAGTCGGTCCGCGCCAACCTGCTGCTCGCCCGGCCCGCCGCCACCGAGGACGAACTGTGGGACGCCCTGCGCCGCGCCCGCCTCGACAACCTCGTACGCGCCCTGCCCGACGGCCTCGACACGGTCGTCGGCGAACGCGGCTACCGCCTCTCGGGCGGCGAACGCCAGCGCATGACCATCGCCCGGCTGCTGCTGGCCCGCCAGCGGGTCGTCATCCTCGACGAGGCCACCGCCCACCTCGACAACACCTCGGAGGCGGCGGTCCAGGAGGCGCTCACCGAGGCCCTGGCGGGCCGCACCGCGATCGTGATCGCCCACCGGCTGTCCACGGTGCGGGCGGCGGACCAGATCCTGGTGATCGAGTCGGGCCGCGTCGTGGAACGCGGCACCCACGAACAGCTCCTGACGGCCGACGGCCGCTACGCGGAGCTGTACCGCACCCAGTTCGAGCAGCACACGGCGGACGAGGCGACCCGGATCGCGCCGCCGGAGGAATCGGCGGTCGTGAGCGGCCCGTTCGGGCCGTGAGCCGTGCGGCCCGCCCGCCGGACGCTGCCCCGGAGCGGATGTCCCGCGCGCCGGATGTCCCGCGCGCCGGATGTCCCGCGCGCCGGACGTCCCGCGCGCCGGATGTCCCCCGCGCCGGACCGTTCGCCCCGGCGCCGTGGCCGGCCCGCGACCGTGCGCTCCGGCCGCACGGGGGCCACGATCACCTCGGCGAGCACGGCACTGAGAAGATCGTCCGCGAACTGCGTGTCCACCAGATCCTGGAAGGAACCGACGAGATCATGCGCGTCATCGTGGCCCGCGGCCTGACGGAGGCGTTCGGATGGCCGGTGTGAACGAGATCAGTGACACCGAGGGAACCGTCCTGCTGCGCACCGCCGGACGAGCCGCCCACATCACGCTCAACCGCCCCAAGGCCCTCAACGCCCTGGACCACGCGATGGTGCGCCGCATCGACGCGGCGCTCACCGCCTGGGAGCACGACCCGGCCGTGGAGACCGTGGTCATCACCGGCGCGGGGGAGCGCGGACTGTGCGCGGGGGGCGACATCCGTGCCGTCCACGACGACGCCCGCGACGGCGACGGCACCGCCGCCGCCGCGTTCTGGCGCGACGAGTACCGCCTCAACGCGCGCATCGCCCACTACCCCAAGCCGTACGTCGCCGTCATGGACGGCATCGTCATGGGCGGTGGCGTCGGCCTCTCCGCGCACGGCAGCGTCCGCGTCGTCACCGAGCGGTCCCGGATCGCCATGCCGGAGACCGGGATCGGCTTCGTGCCGGACGTAGGCGGCACCTACCTGCTCGCCCTGGCGCCCGGCGAGCTGGGCACCCACCTCGCGCTGACCGGAACGCAGATCGGCGCCGCCGACGCCCTGTTGTGCGGACTCGCCGACCACTATGTACCGTCCGCCGCGCTGCCGGACCTCGTCGGCGACCTCGCCGAACTGCCCGTACGGGACGTCCTGGCGCGTCATGCGCAGCCGCCACCGCCCGGGGAACTGGCGGGACGCCGGGAGTGGATCGACGACTGCTACGCCGCCGACAGGGTCGAAGACATCGTCCACCGGCTGCTCGCCCACGGCGACTCGGCCGCCAAGGAGGCCGCAGAGACGCTGCTCGCCAAGTCGCCCACCGCCCTGAAGGCCACCCTGGCCGCCATGCGCCGCGTCCCCCGGCTCGGCCCGCTGGAACGGGTCCTGGACCAGGAGTACCGCGTCTCCTGCGCGGCCCTGTCCACCCCGGACCTGGTGGAGGGCATCCGCGCCCAGGTCATCGACAAGGACCGCGCCCCGCACTGGTCGCCGGCCACCCTCGCCGAGGTCACCGACGCCGACGTCGCGCGCTTCTTCGCCCCCCTCGGCGAGCGGGAACTCGGCCTCGCCGGACCCGACGTCCCGCCGGAGGCGGCCTGGTGAGCGGCGCTGTCGCGCCCATCGGCCGGAAGGCCGCCCGCACGTGACGAGGGCCGGGCCGCCGACCGCGAGACGAAGATCACGCGGGTGGCCCGGTCTTGGCCATGTTCGCGCCAGGCGGTACCGTCGGTCCGGTATCGACGACGACAGAACGGAAGCCGGTGGAAGTCCGGCACGGTCGCGCCACTGTGAGCGAGCAGCCCCGCCGGGGCGGCCCGTGAGTCAGACCCGTAGCCGTCGTCATGTGCACCACCGAGATGGGACGCGAACTCCCAAAGGAGGCCCTGCCATGGCGCAGCACGTCGCCCAGCCGACCGCAACCGCCCCTGTTCTTCCCGCCAAACTGCCGATCGCCGCGATCGCTCCCTGGGCGGTCTTCTTCGGCATCCTGATGCTGGTCCTGTTGTACTTCGTCGGCGCGGAGCAGGGTGCCACCTCCGTCGTCTCCGGCGCGGAAGTCCACGAATGGGTGCACGACGCCCGCCACCTTCTCGGCTTCCCCTGCCACTGACCCGAGGGACGCCGCAGACCCATGAACTCCGCAACCGTAAGAAACCTTCTCGTGCGGGGCATGTTCGCCGGCCTCGCGGCCGGCGTGCTGACCCTGATCGTGGCCTACTTCCTCGGTGAACCCAGCGTCGACAGCGCCATCGGCTTCGAGGAGGCGCACGCCCCGGCGCACGAGCACGAGGTCGAACTGGTCTCCCGTTCCCTCCAGTCCACCGCCGGTCTCGCCACCGGCGTCCTGGTCTACGGCATCGCGTTCGGCGGTATCGCCGCGCTCGCCTACTGCTTCGCGCTCGGCCGGGTCGGCCGCTTCTCCGCGCGGGCCACGGCCCTGCTGCTGTCCGGCGTGGCACTGCTCGCGGTGTACGTCGTGCCGTTCCTGAAGTACCCGGCCAACCCGCCGTCCGTCGGCGACCCCGACACCATCGGCAAGCGGACCACGCTGTACTTCCTGATGATGGTCCTCAGCGTGCTGCTGGCCGTCGGCGCCACGATCCTCGGCAAGCGGCTCGCGCCGGCGCTGGGCACCTGGCACGCGACGGTCGTCGCCATGCTCGTCTTCGCCGTGGTGATCGGCCTTGCCTACGAGTTCCTGCCCGTCATCAACGAGGTGCCGGGCGACTTCCCGGCCGCCCTGCTGTGGCGCTTCCGGGTGTCCGCGCTCGCCATGCAGGTCACTCTGTGGGCCGGATTCGGCCTCGTGTTCGGCGAGTTGGCCGAACGGCTGCTGCACCCCAAGCCGGAGACCGTCGCACCAGGGCGGGCTGTTGCCGCCTCCAACTGAATGAGCCGGACACCCGGAACACGAGAGGGCCCGCGGAACCGTCCGGGGGCCCTCTCGCGTTCTCCGGACACCGACGACTCGGACCATGGACATGACGCATCGACCCGGCCCGATCACCCGGAGACGACAAGGGCGAGCGGCGGAGGACCCGAGTGAGCAGACAGCCGCAGCCGCGCCGCATCACGCTCGGCGGCCACGAGGCGGTCGCCCTGACCCCGGTGGAGTACGAGCAACTCATGGCCGGCCGACGGCAGATCGGCGGCCAGAGCGCCCGCGTTCGGGTCCTCGCCCATCAGGCGAAGCCGACCGAGCGACTGCTGCAGGCGCTGGAGGCCCTGGTCGCCGCGCCGAGTGCCACCGGCGGAGCAGGCCGACCGGGACGGACCACCCGGCCCCCTGTCACACCGCCGAGCCGGCGCCGCCCGGCACGGTCACCGACTGCCTGCGCTGCGCCGTCTCGGACCCTCTGCGCAGACACCGCAGCCCGACAGCCTGAACCACGTGGCCCACCCATCGGGCCGCACCCAGGTCACCGGGCGACCCGGTGACGGCTCGACGGACATGGGGCGGGCCGGGCCGCGCGAGGCACCCCGGCCCTGAGCGGCGTCCGGGTCAGGAGGCGGTCAGCTCGCCGCGGACCGTGCGGGCCGCGGCGACCAGGTTCTCCAGGGAGCTGCGGGTCTCGGGCCAGCCGCGGGTCTTCAGGCCGCAGTCGGGGTTGACCCACAGCCGTTCGGCGGGGATGGCCTCGAGGCCGGTGCGCAGCAGTGCGGCCGCTTCCCCGGCTTCCGGGACACGCGGGGAGTGGATGTCGTACACGCCGGGTCCCGCCTCGCGCGGGTAGCCGTGGGCGGCGAGTTCACGGGCGACCTGCATGTGGGAGCGGGCGGCCTCCAGGCTGATGACGTCGGCGTCGAGGTCGTCGATGGCCTGGACGATGTCACCGAACTCGGCGTAGCACATATGGGTGTGGATCTGGGTGTCCGGGCGTACGCCGCCGGTGGTGAGGCGGAACGCCTCCGTCGCCCAGCCCAGGTAGGCGGCGTGGTCGGCGGCCCGCAGGGGCAGCGTCTCGCGCAGAGCGGGCTCGTCGACCTGGATGACCGAGGTGCCGGCCGCCTCCAGGTCGCCGACCTCGTCGCGCAGGGCGAGGGCGACCTGCCGGGCGGTGTCGCCGAGCGGCTGGTCGTCGCGGACGAAGGACCACGCGAGCATGGTGACCGGCCCGGTGAGCATGCCCTTGACCGGACGGCCGGTGAGCGACTGGGCGTACGTCGTCCAGCGCACGGTCATCGGCTCCGGGCGGGAGATGTCACCGGCGAGGATCGGCGGCCGGACGTGACGGGTGCCGTACGACTGCACCCAGCCGTGCTGGGTGGCGAGGTAACCCGTGAGCTGTTCGGCGAAGTACTGCACCATGTCGTTGCGTTCGGGCTCGCCGTGCACCAGGACGTCCAGGCCGGTCTTCTCCTGGAAGGAGATCACCTCCTGGATCTCGGCCCTGATGCGCTCCTCGTAGCCGGCCGTGTCGATGCGGCCCGCGCGCAGATCGGCCCGCGCGGTGCGCAGTTCGCCGGTCTGCGGGAACGAGCCGATGGTGGTGGTCGGCAGCAGGGGCAGGCCGAGGTGGGCGCGCTGGGCCGCGGCCCGCTCGCCGTACGGCTGGGAACGGCGGCCGGCGGCGTCCGTGACCGCGGCGGTCCGCGCCCGTACGGCGGGGTCGCGGGTGATGGGCGAACCGGCGCGGGAGGCGAGGTCGGCGCGGTTGGCGGCGAGTTCCGCGGTGATCGTGCCGGTGCCCTCGGCGAGGCCCTTGGCGAGGGTCACGATCTCGGTGGTCTTCTGCCGGGCGAAGGCGAGCCAGCGCAGGATCTGCGGCTCGATGTCGTGTTCGACGCAGGCGTCGAGCGGGACGTGGAGCAGCGAGCAGGAGGCCGAGACGTCGACCTGGTCGGCCAGTCCCAGCAGGGTCCCCAGGGTGGTGAGGGACTTCTCCAGGTCGTTGACCCAGATGTTGCGGCCGTTGACGACTCCGGCGACCAGACGCTTGCCGGGCAGCCCGCCCACCGCGGCCAGCGCGTCCAGGTTGGCCGCGGCGGCCTCGGTGAAGTCGAGCGCGAGCCCGTCCACCGGCGCCTTGGCCAGCACCGGCAGGGCGTCGCCGAGCCGGTCGAAGTAGGAGGCGACCAGCAGCTTCGGCCGGTCGGCGAGGCCGCCGAGCTCACGGTAGGCGCGGGCGGCGGCGTTCAGTTCGGCCGGGGTGCGGTCCTGGACCAGGGCGGGCTCGTCCAACTGCGCCCACTGTGCGCCGGCCGCGCGCAGGTCGGCGAGGACCTGCGCGTACACCGGCAGCAGACGGTCGAGCAGGGTGAGCGGGTCGAAGTCGGCGGCGACACCCGGGGCGGGCTTGGCGAGCAGCAGGTAGGTGACGGGACCGACCAGGACGGGCCGGGCGGCCAGGCCCACGGAGAGCGCCTGCGTCAGTTCCCCGACCTGCTTGGCCGAGTCGGCCGTGAACACGGTGTCCGGGCCCAGCTCGGGTACCAGATAGTGGTAGTTCGTGTCGAACCACTTGGTCATCTCCAGCGGCGCCACGTCCTGGGTACCGCGCGCCATGGCGAAGTAGCCGTCCAGAGCGTCCGCCTCGACGGCGGCCCGGTGGCGTGCGGGGACGGCGCCGACCATGACGCTGGTGTCCAGCACGTGGTCGTAGTACGAGAAGTCGCCGGTGGGCACCTCGTCGATGCCGGCCTCGGCCAGTCGGTGCCAGTTCGTGCGGCGCAGTTCGGCGGCGGTGTCCCGGAGGGCGTCCGCGGTGACGCGGCCCTTCCAGTAGCCCTCGACGGCCTTCTTCAGTTCCCGGTTCTGTCCCTGCCGGGGGTAGCCGTGCACGGTGGCCCGTGCTGCCGCGGCTGCGGGCTTGCTGGTCACGGAGATCTCCTTCGCGAGATGAATCCCTGAGATCCCGGAGACGGGACGAGAGCGCGAAGGGCGACGACCGGACGGTGCGACCTCGCGTGACAGGGCGCGGTCGTCTCCGCCTGGTGTGTTCGCCGACCTGCCCTCGAGGTCACCGGGATGTCCGCGCACGAGTCGTCCGCACGCGGGCAGTCGGCAGGTCTTCGGACTCGCGGGCACGTCCTCGTCATGCGAGTTCCGTGCGGCTTCGGACCAAGTCGCGCGAAGTCGTACGTCGTACTCGTACGAGGACATCTACTGGCCGTCGCTTCCCAGACCCTGTTCTCGGACCCAGTGCGTATGACGGCGGTCGTTCCCGCTCACCGCTGCGGGGCAGTCCCGGATTCCCACCGGGTTCCCTCTTACGACGCATCCCGCCTGGCGGACGGGGCGAACCAGCTGCACCCGCCACCCTAGGGGACGGCGGCACGTGTGCCGTGTCACGTCCGTCATTCGGATGGTGAGGTGGGCCACGTGGCGGACAGGCGTGGAACGGACCGTGGGCGGGAAGCGCACCCCAGCGCCTCCCGCCCCGCCCTCCGCGTCCCGGCAGCCGCCGCGTCCCTCGGCCGGCGAGGCCGTCCCGGGCCCCTCAGCCCGGTCGAACCAGGCCGCTCACCCCTGGTCGTAGACGTGGAACCCACGGCCGGCCTTACGGCCCAGCAGCCCGGCCTCCACCATCCGCTGGAGCAGCGGGGGAGGCGCGTAGAGAGGTTCCTTGAACTCGTCGTAGAGCGACTCGGCGATCGCGGCGACGGTGTCGAGCCCGATCAGGTCCGCCAGCCTCAGCGGGCCCATGGGGTGGGAGCAGCCCAGTTCCATGCCGGTGTCGATGTCGCCGGCGGTGGCGAAGCCGGACTCCGCCATCCGGATCGCCGACAGGAGGTACGGGACGAGCAGCGCGTTGACGACGAAGCCGGCCCGGTCCCGGGAGCGGATGACGGTCTTTCCCAGTACACGGGTGGCGAAGTCCGTGACCGTGGCGGCCGTCCGCGCCGAGGTGTGCAACGAGGTCACGACCTCCACCAGGGGCAGGACCGGGACCGGGTTGAAGAAGTGCAGTCCCACGACCCGGTCCGCCCGGCCGGTCGCCGTGCCGAGCCGCATGACGGGGAGGGAGGAGGTGTTCGTCGCCAGGACGGCCGACGGATCCTCGACGATCTTGTCGAGGGCGGCGAAGACCTCGGTCTTGGCGTCGGGGTTCTCCACCACCGCCTCGACCACGAGCTGCCGGTCGGCCAGGTCGTCGAGGCTCCCGCTGAACACCGTCCGGGTGAGCGCGTCCCGCGCGGCGGACTCCTCCAGCCTGCCGCGCCGCACCGCCCGCTCCAGCGACGCCGCCACCCGGTCGCGCGCGGCACGGGCCGCGACCGCGTCCGCCTCGCACACCACCGTGTCCAGGCCGGCCCGCGCGCACACCTCGGCGATGCCCGCGCCCATCTGGCCGCCGCCGACCACGCCGACCCGTCGGATCTCCGCGCCCGTCCGACCGTCGCCGACCCGCCGGATTCCCGCGCTCACGACCGCTCCTCCGTCCGCCGGACCAGGTGGCGCGCATAGGCGTCCGGAGTGAAGAACATGGGCAACTCGGCGGCCAGGGAAGTCCGTTCGAAGAGCGCGCGGATGTCGTCGACGGGCGCCCACGGATACTCGGCGCCCAGCGCCGCGCTCTCCTCGTCCAGCACCCGCAGGACCGTCTCCCGGTCGATCACCCGGTGCCGCAGCCACTGCCAGATCTGCACCCGGGCGATCTCCGCGGTGGCCGCGTCCTCCATCAGGCCGTACAGCGCGACGGCGCCCTGCCCGCGCAGCCAGGCGGCGAAGTAGCGCAGCGCGACCGCGATGTTGGTGCGCACGCCGTCGTCCGTGGGCGGGCCGCTGATCCGGCGCACCGACAGCAGATCCGCCGGTGTCACCTCCACGTCGTCGCGGGTGCGGTCGATCTGGTGGGGCCGCTCGCCCAGCACGGCGTCGAACACCGTACGGCAGACGGGGACCAGTCCGGGGTGCGCGACCCAGGACCCGTCGAAGCCGTCCTCCGCCTCGCGCTCCTTGTCCAACCGGACCTTGGCGAGCGCGGCCTCGTGGGCGGCCGGGTCCTTGCCGGGCACCTGGGCGGCCATCCCGCCGATGGCGTGCGCGCCCCGCTGGTGGCAGGTGCGCACGAGGAGTTCGGTGTAGGCGCGCAGGAACGGGGCCGTCATCGTGACCTTCGCCCGGTCGGGCAGCAGGAAGTCGGTGCGGTGGCCGAAGGTCTTGATCAGGCTGAACAGGTAGTCCCAGCGGCCCGCGTTGAGCCCGGAGGAGTGCTCGCGCAGCTCGTGGAGGATCTCCTCCATCTCGAACGCGGCGGTGATCGTCTCGATGAGGACGGTGGCGCGGACGGTCCCCCGGGGGATGCCGAGCAGCTCCTGAGCGGTGATGAAGACGTCGTTCCACAGACGGGCCTCGTAGCGGTTCTCCAGCTTCGGGAGATAGAAGTACGGGCCGTGTCCGGCGTCGATCTGGCGCTGGGCGCAGTGGAAGAAGTACAGGCCGAAGTCGACCAGGGCGGCGGGCACCGGGCCGCCGTCGAACTCCAGGTGCTCCTCGTCGAGGTGCCAGCCGCGCGGCCGGACCACGATGGTCGCGAGCCGGGTGCCGAGCCGGTACTCCTTGCCGTCGGCGGTGCCGAAGTCGATGCGCCGCTCGATGGCGTCGAGCAGGTTGAGCTGTCCGCCGACGACGTTGTCCCAGGTGGGTGAGGTGGCGTCCTCGAAGTCGGCCATCCAGACCTGGGCACCGGAGTTGAGCGCGTTGACCGTCGTACGGCGGTCGGGCGGCCCGGTGATCTCCACCCGGCGGTCGGTGAGGCCGGCGGCGGGCGGCGCGACCCGCCACGACGGGTCCGCGCGGACCGCGGAGGTGACCAGCGGGAACTCCAGCGGGGAGCCGCTCGCCAGGCGCAGGGCCTGTCGGCGGCGCTCCTTGAGCAGTTCCCGGCGGCGTGGGCCGAAGGCCGCGGTCAGCCGGCCGAGGAAGTCCAGGGCGGCGGGCGTGAGGATCTCGTCGTGCCGGTCGCCGAGCGGCGCGAGAACACGGACCTGGTGGGTCAGTGCGGTGGTGGACATCGGTTCTCCTGCGGATGGGGCGGGGCGCGGGGGAGAGCGGGGGAGAGGTGCGGGGCACGCGGGAGCGCGGTGCACGGGAGCGAGGAGCGAGGGGCGAGGAGCGGGGAGCGTGGGTCGGACGGGGACGGTCGTACGACCCCCGCTCGGCTTCGGCGGACCGGGCCGCACAGGTCCGGCGGGCGGGCCTGCTGGAACCGCTCCTCGGACCTGGTGCAACTGCTCCTCAGGCCTGGTGGAACTACTCCTAGGGCCTGGTGCAATCGCTCCTCAGGCCTGGTGGAACTGCTCCTCCTCCGTGGAGCCGGAGAGAGCGGTGGTGGACGATGCCGGGTTGACGGCGGTGGAGACGAGGTCGAAGTAGCCGGTGCCGACCTCGCGTTGGTGCCTGACCGCGGTGAAGCCCTGCGCTTGGGCGGCGAACTCGCGCTCCTGGAGGTCGACATAGGCGGTCATGCCGTATTCGGCGTAACCGCGGGCCAGGTCGAACATCCCGTGGTTGAGGGAGTGGAAGCCGGCCAGGGTGATGAACTGGAAGCGGTAGCCCATCGCGCCCAGTTCGCGCTGGAACTTGGCGATCTGGTCGTCGTCCAGGGCCGCCTTCCAGTTGAAGGAGGGCGAGCAGTTGTACGCCAGCATCTGGTCCGGGTACCGCGCGTGGACGGCCTCGGCGAACTCGCGGGCCTGGACGAGGTCCGGAGTGCCGGTCTCGACCCAGATCAGGTCCGCGTAGGGCGCGTAGGCGAGGCCGCGGGCGATGACGGGCGCCATGCCGTTGCGCACCCGGTAGAAGCCCTCCGCCGTGCGCTCGCCGGTGACGAACTGCGCGTCGCGCTCGTCCACGTCGCTGGTGAGCAGGTTGGCGGCGAGCGCGTCGGTACGGGCGACGATCAGGGTCGGCACGTCGGCGATGTCGGCCGCCAGGCGGGCCGCGTTGAGGGTGCGGATGTGCTGGGAGGTGGGCACCAGGACCTTGCCGCCGAGGTGGCCGCACTTCTTCTCGGAGGCGAGCTGGTCCTCGTAGTGGACGCCGGCCGCGCCCGCCGCGATCATCGCCTTGGTCAGCTCGAAGGCGTTCAGCGGGCCGCCGAACCCGGCCTCGGCGTCGGCGACGATCGGCGCCAGCCAGTCCGTGGTGTCGCCGGCGTCCTCGGCGGTGGCGATCTGGTCGGCGCGCAGCAGCGCGTTGTTGATCCGACGCACCACCTGGGGAACGGAGTTGACGGGGTAGAGGCTCTGGTCCGGGTACGTGTGACCGGCCTGGTTGGCGTCGGCGGCGACCTGCCACCCGGACAGGTAGATGGCCTGAAGCCCGGCCTTGACCTGCTGCACGGCCTGACCACCGGTCAGCGCGCCGAGCGCGTGGATGTAGTCCCGCTCGTGCAGCTGCCGCCACAGCCGCTCGGCGCCGCGCCGGGCCAGGGTGTGCTCCTCACGGACACTGCCCGACAGACGGATCACGTCCTCGGCTCCGTAGGTGCGCTCGATCCCCTGCCAGCGGGGGTCGGTGGCCCAGCGCCGCGCGAGTTCCTCGGCCGCCTGTGTCCTCGTCCTCGCCTCTGCCATGACTGTCACCGTCTCCTCGATTGTGCGGACTGCCAAGCTCCCTGTCCGAGCGAACAGAGGTGGCACTGTGTGTCGTTCCTTTGTGGTGCGGCCCGCCGTTCCACCGTCGGGCGGAGGTGAGCAACGCTGCCGTGCGCGACCCCGCCCTGACCGGGACTTCCGACGTCAGGGCGTGAATCGCTGCCCCGGCTCCGGGCGGCGGCCGGCGGGTCCGGCGGGCCGCACTCAGACTCTGGCACTGGCACTGAGTGCCATCAAGCGTGGACGTCTGCCAACTTCTGCGAATCTTCCGCTTGCCGTTTGCCAAGGTTGCGAAGGCATGAATACGGACCGCCTCGCATAGGCTGAGCGCCGAGCCGGACCCCGGAGGACACACCGTGAGCAAGACGTACGCGGGAGCGCGCCTACGCCGCCTGCGCGAGGACCGCCGGATGAGCCAGGCCGAACTGGCGCGCGTGCTGGCCATCTCGCCCAGCTACCTGAACCAGATGGAGCACGACTCCCGCCCCCTCACCGTTCCGGTGCTGCTGCGCCTGACCGAGGCCTTCGGCGTCGACCCGGGCTTCTTCTCCGAACGCGACACGAGCCGCCTGGTGGCGGACCTCCGCGAGGCGCTGGCCGGGGAACTCGCCGAGGCCCGGATCTCCGCGTCCGACCTGACGGACCTCGCCTCGCGGCTGCCCGCCGTCGCCCGGATCCTGCTCGACCTCGGCCGCCGCAACCACCGCCTCGCCGAACGCCTCGCCGGGGCCGTGGACGGCCGCGACACCGGCCCCGAGTCCCCGCTCTCGCCCCACGAGGAGATCCGGGACTTCTTCTACCGCCGCCAGAACTACCTCCACGACACCGACCTCGCCGCCGAACGACTGGCCCAGGACATCGAGATCCGCCCCGGCGACGTCGTACGGGCTCTGTCGGACCGGCTCGCCGACCGTCACGGTGTCCGGCTGGCCGCCGACACCGGCCCCGGCACCCACCTGCACCACTACGACGAGCCGACCCGCACCCTGCACCTGTCCACCCGACTGCGCCCCGGACAGCGCGCGTTCCGCCTCGCGACCCAGCTCGCCCTGCTGGAGTACGGCGACGGACTCGACCGCCAGGCCGCCGAGGACTTCCCGCCCGGCTCACCCGCCCACGCCCTGGCCCGCATCGGCATCGCGAACTACTTCGCGGCGGCCCTGGTCCTGCCCTACGGCGCCTTCCACGAGGCCGCCGAAGAGGTCCGCTACGACATCGAGCGGCTCACCGACCGCTTCGGCCTCGGCTACGAGACCGTCTGCCACCGCCTGAGCACCCTCCAACGCCCGCGCCTGCGCGGTGTCCCCTTCTCCTTCGTCCGCGTCGACCGGGCCGGCAACATGTCCAAACGCCAGTCCGCCACCGGCTTCCACTTCTCCCGCGCCGGCGGCACCTGCCCCCTGTGGAACGTCTACGAGGCGTTCGCCGCCCCCGGCCGCATCCACGTCCAGCTCGCCGAAATGCCCGACGGCCAACGCTACTTGTGGACGGCCCGCGCCCTCACCCGGCACCGCGGCGGCTGGGGCGAACCCGGCAAGACCTTCGCCATCGGACTCGGCTGCGAGATCCGCCACGCCCACCGGCTCGTCTACTCCGACGGCCTCGACCTCGCGAGCGCCTCCGCCGCCACCCCCATCGGCATGGGCTGCCGCGTCTGCGAACGCCTCGACTGCCCCCAGCGCGCCGCCCCGCCCCTGGGCCACCCCCTGCGGATCGACCAGAACACCAGCACCTTCGTGCCGTATCCCGTCACTGATCCGACGCCCTGACCGGACGGCGCGACGCGTGTTGGACGCGTGCGCTCCGTGCGTTCGTGTGGATGCGGAGGCCCGCACGCATCCCGGTCGGCGCGGGCGCGGATTCCCCGTGTCCGCCGCGGTGGAGCGACGGTCGGTGGTCTGCTCGAGCGGCCTCGACGAAGCCGGGCAGTACGCGTACCAGGGCCGCGTCGGCGGCTGTCTGATCACGGGCAACGAGGACGGCGTCAAACACTGCGCGATGAACGTCCTCCACAGCCTCCTGTACTTGGGGTACACGATCCCGCCCCAGGCGGACGCCGGCTGGATCGGCGCGGCCGGCCCCCCTCGCACCTCGACCCCGGCTCGGGCGGGCCGGAGAACGACTTCACCAACCGCAATGCCACGTTCATGACCTGGAACCTGCTGCATCCGGCACGGCGCTGAACGATCTCGGAGGCATCCCCGCCCACGGCAACAGCGCTCCGCCCGGGACGCAGGGTGTGCCGCCACGAGTACAACAACCCCTAGCACCGCCGGACCGGGTCCCGCACCCGTGCAGCCCGGACACCGGACCGTGCACCGGCCTCCATCGTTCAGGCGACCGGTTGTATGGTGCGTATACAGCCCTTGACCTGCAAAGCAGGCAGGGAGCCTAGTTTCGGGAGTACCTCCATGCTGCGCACCATGTTCAAGTCCAAGATCCACCGGGCCACCGTCACCCAGGCCGACCTGCACTACGTGGGATCGGTGACCATCGACGCCGACCTCCTGGACGCCGCCGATCTGCTGCCCGGTGAGCTGGTCCACATCGTCGACGTCACCAACGGCGCCCGGCTCGAGACGTACGTCATCGAGGGGGAGCGCGGGTCCGGGGTGGTCGGGATCAACGGGGCCGCGGCCCATCTGGTCCACCCCGGTGATCTTGTGATCATCATCAGCTACGCTCAGGTGACCGACACCGAGGCCCGTACCCTGCGCCCCCGGGTCGTGCACGTGGACGCCGGCAACCGGATCGTCGCCCTGGGCGCGGACCCGTCGGAGCCGGTGCCGGGCTCGGACCAGGAGCGCAGTCCGCAGGCGGCCGGTGCCTGACCGTGGGACCGTTCGACTCTTCTTCCGTCCTTCGAGGAGTGCCTGTGAGCGACATCGAGATCCGTGACGACCGGTCGGCCGGTCGCCTGGAGGCGCTGGGCGCCGACGGCGAAGTGGTCGGCCACATCGAGTACTTCGTGCTCGAATCCCCGGAGCGGGCGCTGGTCCCCGTGCACACCATCGTCGAACCCGCCCACGAGGGGAAGGGCATCGCGGGCTCTCTGGCGCGCGAGCTCTACGCCATCTCCGGGCGTGAGGGCGTGCCGGTGGCGCCGCTGTGCCCGTACGTCGTCAAGTGGGCCGAACGCCACCCGGACGAGGCGCCGGCGGTCGCCCCCGAGCTGCTGCGGGCGGCCAAGGACTGGCTGAAGGCGCACCCCGGAAGGTTCTGACCCCTCCCGTGCTCGCCCTCCTGCACACCTCGCCCGTCCACGTGCCGGTCTTCGACGCCCTGCGCGACGAGGCACATCCGGGCCTGGAGCTGCGGCACTTCGTCGACGAAGGGCTGCTGGAGCGGGCGCGCGCGGCGGGGCCGGACGCGGTGGCCGCGGACGTACGCGCCGTCGTCGACCGTGCCGTGGCCGACGGCGCGCGGGCGGTGCTGTGCACCTGTTCCACCCTCGGCGGCGTCGCGGAGACGTACGCCGCCGAGGCCGGGGTCCCGGTCCTGCGCGTCGACCGCCCGATGGCGACGGCCGCGGTGGCTGCGGGGGCGCGAGTCGTCGTCCTCGCCGCGCTGGAGAGCACCCTCGCTCCGACGGCGGCGCTGATCGAGGAGGAGGCCCGCCGGGCCGGCCGCCCGGTCACCGTCCGCACCGTCCTGGTCGACGGCGCCTGGGCCCGCTTCGAGGCGGGCGACAGCGAGGCGTACGTCCGCCGGGTGGCGGCCGCCGCCGACGAGGTCACCGCCGCCGACGCGATCGTCCTGGCCCAGGCCTCCATGGCCCCGGCCCAGCACCTCGCCACCACCTCGATCCCGCTGCTCTCCAGCCCCCGCCCAGGCCTGACGGCCGCCGCCGAGGCCACCCGGGGCGACTGAGACTCAGGCGACTGAGACTGAGGCGACTGAGGCCGGTCGAGCGGAGACCGGTTCGACGAGCGGCGGGCATCCGTCGCACGCCGGGTCGGGGCGACGCGGTGGAGGCACCCCTCGTGTGCCGGGCGGGGCGCTGGAGGCGCCTGCCGTGCGTGAGCGCCGTACGCCGGGCGGGACGGGCGAGAGCTCGCCGTGCTCCTGGCCAGGTGGCGGAGGCCGCTGAATGAGGCCGACCGGCCCCCTGCCGTCGACGCCCGCGGGTGACTGGTGGCGCGGGCCCCGGGTACGCGGGGGAGTAGTCAGGAGCGAAGGATCACCGAACGGCCGGAGGGACGCCATGACGAACCCCTATCCCGACCCCGCCCCACCCGGACCGACGCCGGGCCCCGACCCACGGCCCCCGGAGCCCTACCCCGATCCCGCACAGCCTCCGACCCCGACCCCGCCGCCGGACCCCGTACAGCCCCCGGCCCCGGTCCCGGACCCGGCGCAGCCTCCGAAGCCGACGCCACCCCCGGCGCCGGGACCGCCGTCACCCCCGCATCCGGTCCCGCCCCCGGGCCCGGCCCCGTCGCCGATCCCGCCGGGCCCGGAACCGGTGCCCGACCCCCAGCCGGGGCCGCCGCTCACCTGACCGCGGGCGGCGGGTGGCACGCCGACGGCGGACGACCGTCGAGGTCGCCCGCCGTCCCGTGTTCAGGTGGTCCCGCGTCCAGCGGTGGTCGCGCCCGCTGGTAGGCCGCGACCTCCGACCGCCCGCTGTTACGCCTCGACCTCCGACCGGTCCCCGCCCCACAGCGTGTGGAACGAGCCCTTGCGGTCCGTCCGCCGGTAGGTGTGCGCACCGAAGAAGTCCCGCTGGCCCTGGGTGAGCGCGGCCGGCAGCCGCTCGGCGCGCAGCGCGTCGTAGTACGCGAGCGCCGCGGCGAAGCCGGGGGTCGGGACGCCCTCGCGGGTCGCCGCGATCAGGACCTCGCGCCAGTCGTCCTGCGCGCCGGCGATCTCCTGCGCGAACGTCTTGTCGGACAGCAGGCTCGGCAGGTCGGGCCGGGCGTCGTAGGCGGCGCGGATGCGGTCCAGGAAGGCCGCGCGGATGATGCAGCCGCCCCGCCAGATCGAGGAGACGGCACCGAGGTCGATGTCCCAGTCGTACTCCTCGCTGCCCGCCGCGATCTCGTGGAAGCCCTGCGTGTACGACACGATCTTCGACGCGTACAGCGCCTGCTCCACCCGGTCCGCGAAGGCGGCCGCCTCGGACTCCGACAGCGCAGAGGCCTTCGGGCCGGCCAGGCCCCGCGAGGCCTCGCGCAGCGCGCTGTGGCCGGACAGCGAGCGGGCGAAGACCGCCTCCGCGATGCCGGACACCGGCACACCCAGGTCCAGGGCGATCTGGACCGTCCAGCGGCCCGTGCCCTTCTGCTCGGCCTGGTCCTCGACGACGTCCACGAAGGGCCGGCCCGTCGCCGCGTCCACGTGCGACAGGACCTCCGCCGTGATCTCGATCAGGTACGAGTCGAGCCGGCCCGTGTTCCAGGTGCGGAAGATCTCCGCGATCTGCGCGGGGGAGTACCCGGCGACGTCCCGCAGCAGCTGATACGCCTCGGCGATGAGCTGCATGTCGGCGTACTCGATGCCGTTGTGGACCATCTTCACGAAGTGCCCGGCGCCGTCGGGGCCCACGTGTGTCACGCAGGGCGCGCCGTCCGCGGCCTTCGCGGAGATCTTCTCCAGCATGGGGCCGAGGGACTCGTACGACTCCTTGGGGCCGCCCGGCATGATGCTCGGTCCGTTCAGCGCGCCTTCCTCGCCGCCGGAGACGCCCATGCCGACGAAGTGGATGCCCTGCTCGCGCAGCGCGCGCTCGCGGCGCCTGGTGTCGGCGAAGTGCGCGTTGCCGCCGTCGATGATCATGTCACCGGGCTCCAGGAGCGGGGCGAACTCCTGGATCACCGCGTCCGTCGGTTCACCGGCCTTGACCATGATGACCAGACGGCGCGGCCGCTCCAGCGCCGCCACGAAGTCCTTGGCGGTCTCGGCCGCGACGAACTCGCCCTCGTGCCCGAACTCCTCCACCAGCGCGTGCGTACGCGCCGCCGTCCGGTTGTGCAGCGCGACCGCGTAACCGTTGCGCGCGAAGTTGCGGGCGAGGTTGCGGCCCATGACCGCGAGACCCGTGACGCCGATCTGGGCTGTACTGCTCATACGGTTGGCTCCTAAGGATCCTGATCTCGGTCGTGCCGGTCGTGTCCGCCAGTATTGCCGCATCGACCATCCTGACGTTCCGGTACGCCGACCGCACGTCCGGGCTGTTCCATGTTGCGTACGCAGATACGCGCGGGAACCCCCACCTGCCTCAGCCGTTCGGCAACTCGGATGAATTACTCGTCACTTGTGTGACAGGGCGGCTGATTGCTGTCTTGTCCTGGCCTGTTCGCGGCGCTTACTTTTGGCCCTCCTGACGCACGTCGAGGGGGCTCCCCATGGCCGTACGCGGCCGGCACCGCCGGTATCAGCCGAACAGGATCAACCGCGCCTCACTCACCGTCACGGCGGGCAGTGCCGGGATCGCGATCCCGCTGATCGGCGCCGGTGCCGCTCAGGCGGCCGACGTGGACACCTGGAGCAAGGTGGCCGCGTGCGAGTCCAGCAACGACTGGAGCATCAACACCGGCAACGGCTACTACGGCGGGCTCCAGTTCAGCCAGTCCACCTGGGAGGCGTACGGCGGCACCGCGTACGCGCGCCGGGCGGATCTGGCCACCCGGGACCAGCAGATCGCCGTCGCGGAGAAGGTGCTGAAGGGACAGGGTCCCGGCGCCTGGCCCGTGTGCTCGGGACGGGCCGGACTGACCCGGGGCGGCGACACGCCCGACATTCACCCGGCCGGCACTACGTCGACCCGGACCGCCAAGGGTTCCGCGCCGACCTCCACGCAGGCCTCCGCCCCGGATGTGCAGCCGCAGACCACACCCCAGTCCCGGGCCGGCACGGCCGAGATGTACACGGTGGTGCGCGGGGACACGCTCTCCGGGATCGCCGACGAGCAGCAGGTCCGGGGCGGGTGGCGGGGGCTGTACACGGCCAACCGCAGAACCGTCGGCGCGGATCCCGACCTGATCCTGCCGGGCCAGCGGCTGAACCTGCGCGCCAAGACCGCCACCACGACGACCCCGGGCCACACCGCCCCGACCCACACCGCCCCGAGTCACACCAGCCCGAGTCACTCCACCCCGAGTCACTCCACCCCGAGTCACACGACACCCGGGCACCCCACGCGGAAGGCCGCCTCGGGCAGCGCCGGAACGACCGCCACCGGCCACTCCCTGGTCGCCCCGGTCGACGCCGGTACGGGCACGCCGTACCACGCGGAGGGCTCCTCCTGGTCGAAGGGCTACCACACCGGCGTCGACTTTCCCGTGCCCACGGGGACGACCGTCAAGGCGGTCGCGGCGGGCCAGGTCGTCAGCGCGGGCTGGGCCGGTTCCTTCGGCTACCAGGTGGTCGTCCGGCACTCCGAGGGTCGCTACACCCAGTACGCGCACCTGTCGGCGATCTCCGTGAAGCCCGGACAGTCGGTGGGCGGCGGACAGCGCATCGGCCGCTCGGGGTCGACGGGCAACAGCACGGGCCCGCATCTGCACTTCGAGGTGCGGACGGGGCCCGGATTCGGATCGGACGTCGATCCGGTGGCCTTTCTGCGGACCGGCGGCGTCAGGATCTGACGCGCGTACGACGCCGCGCCACGACCGGCATCAGGACGAACGGACCGCCGTAGAAGGAGCCGTAGTAGTGCGGGGGCTCGTCCTGCGGCTCGTTCGGCTGCCCGTCCGCGTCGGACAGCCGCCGCGCGAGCGGGACCGGCTCGGGTTCGTCCGCCCGCAGCGCGCCGACCGCCTGCCCGGGGATCCTCGGGACCCCGGTGATCTGCTCGGTCTCCCGGATCTCCGCCATGTCCTGGATGTCGGTGATCTCGGCCATCTCCGCCATCTCCGCGAGGAGGAGTGCGTCCGCTTCCGCCCGTGGTTCCGGCACCGTGGCCGCTCGGGCGACCGTCACCGCGTCGGTCCGCGGCGCGCGCTCCGTCTCGTCGGCCATGAACTCGTCGGCCGTGAGCTTTCCGGCCGTGAGCTCCTCGGCTGTGAGCTCCTGCGCCGCGAGCTCCTGCGCCGCGAGCTCCTGCGCCGTGAGCCCCTCGGTCGCGAGTCCTTCTGCTGCGAGTCCCGCCGCCGTGTGCTCCGCGGACGCCTGCTCCGCCGCCGTACGCGTCAGGCGCTCGGTCGTCAGCAGGATCAGGCCGCCCCCGGCCACCACCGCGCAACTCAGGGCGAGCGCCGTGCCGGTGGTGCCGTAGCGGAAGGTTTCGCCGAACATCGTGATGCCCACCGCGGCCGCCACCACCGGGTTGACGACCGTCAGCGTGGCCAGCGGAGCGGCGAGTCCTGCGCCCCGGTAGGAGGCCTGCGACAGGAGCATGCCGGCCGTGGCCAGGACGCCTATCACCGCCAGGGACGACAGGTCGGCCGCCACGACACCGCCGGTCCAGTCGACCGCGACCGTCTTGGTGAACACCGAGGACATGCCGAACGCGATGCCGGACGCGGTGGCCAACAGCACGCTGCGCACCGCCGGGTGCCGGTGCGCCGCCCGGGCGGCCAGCATCAGCGCGACGACCGCGCCGCCGGTGACCACGGCCGCGGCCACCCGCTGGGCGGTGTCGAGCGACTGCGCGTCGGCCGTGCCCACCAGGGACAGCAGACCCGCGAGCCCGACCGTCGCCATGATCGCGCCCCGCCAGGCCGTGGCACCGGCCTTGCGGCCGACGAACAGGGCCGCCATGGGCAGCGCGAAGACGATGGTCAGCGCGCCCAGCGGCTGGACCAGGCTCAGCGGTCCGTACGCGAGCGCCACCACGTGAAGGACTCCGCCGAGACCGTTCAGAGCCACCGCCGCCCACCAGCCCGCCCGGCGCAGCGGCGCGAACTGCTCCTCGGGTGAGGACACCGCGACCTGCTCCTGCACGATCGCGCCGCCGGCGTACGCCACCGCGGAGACGAGCGACAGGACCACGGACAACGCGAGGGCACTCATGAGCAGCTCCTCTGCGTGGAGCGGGGGCGCTGAGCCCAGCGCGGCGAACGGTCGTCTTCCATACGGAACACCCTGCCCTGCCGATCCCTTCCCGTCGTCGTCCCTGAGCAGGCAATGGGTCCTACTGCCGATGGAGTACGAAAGGAGGGCGCTCCTCCCCAGGGTGGGTGACACGGAGGGGAACCGGCTGATCACTGCTCCTACCGGTCTTGGTACTACTGCTGGTCGTGGACCTCGAACCCGATCTCGACCCGGCTCTCGCCGCCCTCCGCCCGCTCGGAGGCTTCTTCGCCCTGCGCACGGTCCCACCCGCGGCCGGAGCGCCGTCCGGACCGTCGTCGACACTGGAGGAGATCTACAGAGATCGGACATCCAGTCAGGGGTCCAATGTCCAGCCGGATCAGACATCGGAAATCCATGCGGATTCTGGTGATGCTGCGGATCCCCTCGCCTTCCGGGTCGCCAAGGTCGCGCGGAGTCTGCGGACGTCCGAGGTGCGGGTCGGGGCGTCGGTGGCGCACCAGGCGCTCGCGGCCCGGCTGTGGTCGGCCGCGCTCGGGTGTGCCGTGCTGTACGGCCGGATCCCCGACCTCGACCCGGGCCTGCTGCGCTGGGACGCCGACGGCGGCGCCCCCGACGACCTGTGGCTGTCCGAGGTGCGTCCGCTGCCGGGGGACGCGGCGACGCTCGCCGGCGCCGTGCTGGACGGTCACCTCCGGCCGCTGACGGCGGTCGTGCGGGCCCGCTACCGGGTCGCGTCGGGATTGCTGTGGGGCAACGCCGGATCCGCGCTGGCGGGGGCTGCCCGGGAGCTGGAGCGCTGGGCGCGGGCCGACGGCCGTCCGGACGCCGCCGCCGGAGCCCGCTCGCTGACCGCCGAGCTCTTCGGCCACCCCCTCCTCGCCGGGACCGGCTCCCTGGCCGGCACCGCGTTCCGGCGCCGGAGCTGCTGTCTGTACTACCGCGTGCCCGGCGGGGGTGTCTGCGGCGACTGTTGCTTCACACGACCCCCGCGCCCTTCCCCGCACGACGCATCTGGGTGACCATGAGGGCACCAGCCGTCGAGACAGGTCGAGACAGGGGGTTCCGGTGCGAGTGGGACTGCTGACCCGGGAGTACCCCCCGGACGTGTACGGCGGCGCGGGGGTCCATGTCGAGTTCCTCGCCCGGGAGTTGCGGTCCCTCGTCGAGCTGGACGTGCACTGCTGGGGAGAGGGGCGGACGGACGGCGTCGTACGCCACCGCTCCTGGTCCGCCCTCGACGGCGCCAACGACGCGCTGCGCACCTTCTCCACCGACCTGTCGATCGCCGCGGCCGTCGAGGGGCGCGATCTCGTCCACTCGCACACCTGGTACGCGAACCTCGCCGGCCACTTCGCCAAGCTCCTCTACGGCATCCCGCACGTGCTGACGGCCCACTCGCTGGAGCCGCTGCGCCCCTGGAAGGCCGAGCAACTCGGCGGCGGATATGCCCTGTCGAGCTGGGCCGAGCGGGCCGCGGTCGAGGCCGCCGACGCGGTGATCGCGGTGTCCGGCGCGATGCGCGAGGACATCCTCGCCTGCTATCCGGCCCTGGACCCGAAGCGGGTGCACGTCGTGCACAACGGCATCGACACCCGCCTGTACCGGCCCGACCACGGCACCGACGCCCTCGCCCGCGTCGGCGTCGACCCGAGCCGCCCGTACGTGCTGTTCGTCGGCCGGATCACCCGCCAGAAGGGCGTTCCCCATCTGCTGCGCGCGGTGCGGGACATCGATCCGGCGGCACAGGTCGTGCTCTGCGCGGGCGCGCCCGACACCCCGGAGATCGACCGCGAGTTCCGCGAGCTGTTCGAGGAGTTGAGCCGCGCCCGCGACGGCGTGCACTGGATCCCGCGGATGCTGCCGCGTCCGGAGGTGATCCAACTCCTCACGCAGGCCTCCGTGTTCGTCTGCCCCTCGGTGTACGAGCCGCTCGGCATCGTCAATCTGGAGGCGATGGCCTGCGGCACACCCGTGGTGGCCTCGCGGGTCGGCGGCATTCCCGAGGTGGTGGAGGACGGGAAGACCGGCCTGCTGGTGTCCGTGGACGACGACTTCGAGGCGGGACTCGCTCGGGCGTTGGACTCGGTCCTCGGCGATCCGGAGGCGGCCCGGCGCATGGGCGAGGCCGGACGGGAGCGCGCGGTGGGCGAGTTCGGCTGGGACGCGGTGGCACGGCGCACGGTCCGGCTGTACGAGGAGATCCTCAAATCGGCCTAGCCGGGCGGAGAGTACGGCTCGGGGATCGCGGGAATGAGGGCTCGGGGACCGCACGGAGCGGGGCTCGGGGCTCCTCGAACAGGCTTGGTGCGAACTGCTCAGGGGCAGGCATGGGTCAACCAGGGTGAGGGGAGCGGCCATGCGTCGTGGAGGGCCTTCGGTGCTCGGAATCGTGCTGGCGGGCGGTGAGGGCAAGCGTCTGATGCCCCTGACCACGGACCGCGCGAAACCCGCGGTCACCTTCGGCGGCACCTACCGTCTCGTCGACTTCGTCCTTTCCAACCTCGTCAACGGCGACATCCTGCGCATCTGCGTACTGACGCAGTACAAGTCGCACTCGCTGGACCGGCACATCACCACCACCTGGCGGATGTCCAGCCTGCTCGGCAACTACGTCACGCCCGTCCCGGCGCAGCAGCGACTCGGCCCGCACTGGTATCTGGGCAGCGCCGACGCGATCCTCCAGTCGCTGAACCTGATCTACGACGAACGTCCCGAGTACGTCGCGGTGTTCGGCGCCGACCACGTCTACCGCATGGACCCGCGCCAGATGCTGGCCCAGCACATCGACAGCGGGGCGGGCGTGACGGTGGCGGGGATACGGGTGCCGCGCACCGAGTCGTCGTCGTTCGGCGTGATCACCCCGGGCTCGGACGGCCAGACCGTCGACCGCTTCCTGGAGAAGCCCGCCGACCCGCCGGGACTGCCGGACGATCCGGAGTCCGTGTTCGCCTCGATGGGCAACTACATCTTCACCACCAAGGTGCTGATCGAGGCGCTCCAGCGGGACGCAGAGGACCGAAGCTCCGTGCACGACATGGGCGGCTCGATCCTGCCCCAGCTCACCAGCCGTGGCGAGGCGCACCTGTACGACTTCAGCGCCAACCACGTGCCGGGCGAGACCACCCGAGGGCAGGGCTACTGGCGTGACGTCGGAACCCTCGACGCGTACTACGACGCCCACATGGACCTGATCGCCGAGCGCCCCGCCTTCGACCTCTACAACCGCAACTGGCCCGTCTACACCCACTCCAACCAGCTCTCGCCCGCCCGCTTCAGCTCGGGCGGGATCGCCGGCGAGTCGATCATCAGCGCCGGCTGTCTGATCCGGGGCCAGGTGACCGGGTCCGTGCTGTCACCCGGGGTGGTGGTCGACCCGGGAGCCGTCGTCCAGGGCTCGATCCTGCACGACAACGTCCACATCGGCCGGGGCGCGGTGGTGCGCGGGGCCGTCCTGGACAAGAACGTCGAGGTGCCGCCGGGTGCGACCATCGGGGTGAATCCGGAGCGGGACGCGGAGCTGTACACCGTGTCGAAGGGCGGAGTGATCGCGCTGGGCAAGGGACAGCTGGTGTCATAGCCCGCACGGGTTGTTTCCGGCCACGCCGGGTAAAGCCCTGTGACCAGCGGGATTGGTGAGACGACGTGACCGGGACTTAATACGCTGTTTACTGAGCGTAGCCTGACCGCGCTTGACCGTAATCGCCCATGGGCGATTGACTGCTTGCTGACCCGTCCCCTCGTCGACGCGAGGCAAGCCTTTGACTTCCGACCTGCTCGCCCCTCTCGACCTGGCGTTCTGGAACATCGAGTCCGCCGAGCACCCCATGCACATCGGAGCGCTCGGGGTCTTCTCGGCCGACTCGCCCACCGCGGCGGCGCACGCGGCCGACCTGCTCGCCGCCCGCGCGGCCGCCGTACCGGGGCTGCGCATGCGGATCCGGGACGTGTGGCAGCCGCTCGATCTGCGCCGGCCCCTCGCTTTCGGCGGCGCGGCCCGTGAGGCCGACCCGGAGTTCGACCCCCTGCACCACGTCCGGCTGCACGCCCCGACCGCCGACTTCCACGTGGACGCGGGCCGGCTCATGGAGCGCCCGCTGAAGCGCGGCCGTCCCCCGTGGGAGGCCCATGTGCTGCCGGGCGCGGACGGGGTGTCCTTCGCGGTGCTCTTCAAGTTCCATCACGCCCTCGCCGACGGCCTGCGGGCGCTGACGCTCGCCGCCGCCGTCCTCGACCCCATGGACATGCCCCCGCCCCGGCCGCGTCCGGTCCAGCCGCCCTCGCGCGGACTGCTGCCCGATGTGCGCAGGCTGCCGGGACTGCTGCGGGGCGCGCTGTCCGACGCCGGCCGGGCCCTGGACATCGGTGCCTCCGTCGCCGCGTCCACCCTGGCCATGCGCCCCGTCCCGGCGCTCACCGCGGAGTCCACCGGCACCCGGCGCACCGCCGGGGTGGTGATCGACCTCGACGACGTGCACCGGGTCCGCAAGACGGTGGGCGGCACCGTCAACGACGTCCTCATCGCCGTCGTGGCCGGTGCGCTGCGCCGCTGGCTCGACGAGCGCGGCGACGGCAGCGAGGGTGTCGCGCCCCGCGCGCTCATCCCGGTCTCCCGGCGCCGGCCGCGCACCGCGCACCCACAGGGCAACCGGCTCTCGGGCTACTTGATACGGCTGCCCGTCGACGAGCCCGACCCGCTCGGCCGGCTCGGCGCGGTCCGCGCCGCCATGGACCGCAACAAGGACGCGGGGTCGCACCGCGGCGCCGGCGCGGTCGCCCTGCTCGCCGACCACGTGCCCGCGCTCGGCCACCGGCTCGGCGGACCGCTGGTCAGCCAGGCGGCCCGGCTCTGGTTCGACATCCTGGTCACCAGCGTGCCGCTGCCCAGCCTCGGTCTGAAGCTCGGCGGCAACCCGGTCACCGAGGTCTACCCGCTCGCCCCGCTGGCCCGCGGCCAGTCCCTGGCGGTCGCCGTCTCGACCTACCGCGGACGCGTCCACTACGGGCTCGTCGCCGACGCGAAAGCCGTGCCGGACCTGGACCTCCTCGCCCGCGCGCTGGCCGAGGAGGTGGAGACGCTGATCGAGGCCTGCGGTCCTTGATCATCCGCGGTTTGGCCCCGGGGTCGGGCGCTCCGTTAGAATTTCGCGTTCGAAGCGAGCGCGGAAGGAGCGCCGCGACGGGACCCCAGGGATCGGCAGCGCGATGACGGTGACGCAGGACGGCACGGCGACCACGGACGAGGTGGTGTACGGGCCCGGGATCGACCCGGAGCGGCTGGCCGTCTGCCTCGGCGTGCTCGAGGAACTCGACGAGCTGGACGTCGACCACCCCGACGCGATCGCCGTGCGCCGGGCCACCGCGGGCGTCTACCGCACGGTCAAGCAGCGCCGCCGCCAGGAGCGCCGGGCCGCCAAGACCGCGCACGACAAGGCGGTCACCGAGGCCACCGCGACCGGCTCCGCCCAGCGCATCGACGACGAGACCGAGGGCATCCTGCCGTCGTCGGTGACGGAGGAGGGTCAGATCGCGGGGATACTGCAGCGCCCGCGCTCCTGCTACACCTGCAAGACCCGCTACGTCGAGGTCGACTACTTCTACCACCAGCTCTGCCAGAACTGCGCGGCCCTGAACCGCTCCCGCCGCGACGCCCGCACCGACCTCACCGGCAAGCGCGCGCTGCTCACCGGCGGCCGCGCCAAGATCGGCATGTACATCGCGCTGCGGCTGCTGCGTGACGGTGCCCACACCACCATCACCACCCGGTTCCCCAACGACGCGATCCGTCGTTTCAAGGCCATGGACGACTCCGCGGACTGGATCCACCGCCTGGAGGTCATCGGCATCGACCTGCGCGACCCGGCGCAGGTCGTGGCACTGGCCGACCAGGTCGCCGAGCAGGGCCCGCTCGACATCCTGATCAACAACGCCACCCAGACCGTGCGCCGCCTGCCCTCCGCCTACGCCGCTCTCGTCGAGAGCGAGCGCGCCCCGCTGCCGGCCGGTGAGCTGCCCGCCCGCCACGTCATCGGCGCCTTCAACTCCGGCGCGGTCGACGGACTGACCGCGCTGCCCGTCGGCGTCAGCGGGCTGGACGCGCAGAAGGTGGCCGACCTCGCGCTGGTCGCGGGCAACGCCAGCGTGGTCCGCCACCGTGAGGGCACCGCCATCGACGCGGGCGGCCTGGTCCCCGACGTGGTCGACAGCAACACCTGGGTGCAGACCATCGAGCAGATCTCCCCCGTGGAGCTGCTGGAGACCCAGCTGTGCAACTACACGGCGCCGTTCATCCTGATCAGCAAGCTGCGGCCGCTGATGGCCGAGGCCGCGCGCCGGGCGACCGGCAAGCGCGCGTACGTCGTCAACGTCTCGGCGATGGAGGGGGTGTTCGGCCGCGGCTACAAGGGTGCGGGCCACCCGAACACGAACGCCGCCAAGGCCGCGATGAACATGGTGACGCGGACCAGCGGCCAGGAGATGTTCCAGACCGACGGCATCCTCATGACCTCGGTGGACACCGGCTGGATCACCGACGAGCGCCCGCACTACGACAAGCTGCGCCTGGCCGACGAAGGCTTCCACGCCCCGCTCGACCTCGTCGACGGCGCCGCCCGCGTCTACGACCCGATCGTGCGCGGCGAGGCGGGCGAGGACCTGTACGGCGTCTTCCTGAAGGACTACGCGCCCGGCAAGTGGTGAGCCCCGCGCAACCGGTCGTGGACCGCGTACGCCCCTGAGGAGTACGCGGCCCGCACCCGCGTCCCGCCGTCCACCAGCAGATCGGCCCCGGTGATCCACTGCGCCGCGTCGGAGACCAGCCAGGCCACGGCACGTGCGACGTCCTCCGGCTCTCCGATCCGGCCCGCCGGCAGCCCCGCGGCGACCTCCGCCTCGCCCGGCTCCCACACGAATCGCGCCATCTCGGTGCGGACGAGACCGGGGGAGACGGAGTTCACCCGCACCCCGGGCGCCAGCTCGCCCGCGAGCTGCCGGGTGAGGTGCAGCAGGGCCGCCTTGCTGGTGCCGTAGGCGCCGACATTCGGGCCGACATGCCCGGCACCCTCGGTGCAGACGTTGACCACGGCGCCCCCGTGCTCGCGCAGCCATGCCCGCCACGCGCACTGCACCAGCCGCAGCGGCGCCTCCACATTGACGGCGAACGCCTCACGCCACGCCTGCGGACCGACGTCCATGAGCGGCCCGAGCGGCTGGTTCGTCGCCGCGTTGTTGACCACGATGTCGATCCGGCCGAACTCGCGCAGGACCAGCTCCGTCAGCTCCCGCGGATGAGCGGGGTCGGCCATGTCGCCCACCAGGCCGATGCCGCCCAGCTCCTCGGCGGTCCGCCGTACCGCGACCGGGTCGCGCCCGGTCACGCACACCCGCGCCCCGGCCGCGGCCAGCTCCCGGCCGACCGCGCGTCCGATCCCGCGCGTGCCCCCGGTCACCACGGCGGCCCTGCCCGCCAGCGCGTCGGACGACGTCACCGCCGTACCGTCTCACGACGGTCCGTGGGGCGACAGCCCTCGGGCCGCCCGTGCGCGGTTCTCGGTCCACTGCGCGCGAGTTCCCGGCTCGCCGTGCGCGGTTCTCAGTCCACTGCGCGCAGGGTCGAGTGGTGCTCCGCCACCAGTTTCAGGACGGTGCGCCAGTCCTCCAGGACGCCGGCGTCGAACCCGGTGGTGCGGCCCTCCTCGGCCGCGTGGCGCAGGCTCGCCAGCTCGTCGTCGGCCGGAGCGCCCAGCCAGGGGTGCCGGCGTATCAGCCGGGAGATCCGGTCGCCGAGCAGCGGGCGCACGGCGTCGGCCGCGTGGTCGGCCTGCCCGGCCGGGTCGCCGGGCCGCAGCAGCTGGCCTATGGGGTGCACCAGGCCGGTCACCTGGAGTTCCTTGTCGGCGGGGCGACTGCGGCGCAGCAGTGCCGCCGTCCGCAGCGCGTGCTCGTGCAGGTCGACCGGGGTGCGGCCGGGCACCCGGGTGTCGCGGACGCCCCGGCAGGCGTACAGCAGGTCCATCAGCTCCTCGACGCTGCGCAGCTCCATGCGTCGGTCCTCCCGCGAGACAGCCGTTGCGGTACACCAGCAGATCATGGCCTGCTTTCCACCGGGCCAACGGCACTTGAACTGCCTGGCCGTCTCGAAGTCACTTTCGTCGACGTAGGCCGAACGAGTGAATGACGAAAGGCGCGAAGCGGGGCATCGGGGTTTAAATCAAAGGGGAGTGCAGGTGAGTGACTTGCGATAGTTACCCCAAGTTTTCACTCCCCACTGAGCGCCGACCCGCTCATTTGGTTACTCTGTAGCCGACGGACAGCAGCAAGGGGTCCCACCCACACCCGAGGTCCGTCATGGGACATGCCGGTCCACAACGGCCTGCTCTCACTGTGACTCAACTGGCGCCACCGCGTCCGAACCGCCGTCAGCAAGACCCGAGCGGGCGTCGAGAAGAGGCCGGAGAACCGGTCGGTACGTCCCGAGGGTGACCGACACATAAGGAGTGCGCGGTGACACCAGAGAAGACGAATCGCGAGGAGCGCCCCAAGGAACACTCGGAGCGCGCGGGCCGCCGGAACGGACAGCTCGGCAGCCTCGACGTGTGGGCCCGGTCCGCCCCGATCCGCCTGGCGGGTTACGAGGACGACCTCGCCGAGCCGCACATCCTGCCCAGCGTGGACTGACCCCTTCCCGGGGCAGGACCATCGCGATCGCCGAACGCATGGGCGTGCGAGACTCACGCCCATGCCGATCCGAGAAGCCACCGCCGACGACTGGCCGCGGATCTGGCCCTTCTGGCACCGCATCGTCGCCGCCGCCGAGACGTACACCTGGGACCCGGACACCTCCGAGCGGGCGGCACGCGCCCTGTGGATGAGCCCGGCCAAGCGCGTCTACGTCGCCGAGGACGAGGCCGGATCCGTGGTCGGCTCCGCCTTCCTCACCCCCAACTACGCCGGCCCCGCCGCCCGCGTCGCGAACGCCGGCTTCATGGTCGACCCCGAGCGGGCCGGTCGCGGCACCGGCCGCGCCCTCGCCGAGCACGTCCTGGCCGAGGCGACGGCGGCCGGCTACCGGGCCATGGTGTTCAACGCCGTGGTCGAGACGAACCCCGCCGTACGTCTGTGGACGTCGCTCGGTTTCACCGTCCTGGGCACCGTGCCGGAGGCGTACGAGCACCCGCGGCACGGCCTGGTCGGACTGCACGTCATGCACAGGGCGCTCTGACACCCGCCCGAAGTGGTGCCCTAGTCGAGCGGCGCCGTCCGGCGCCATGGCCGCAGTTCCTCCAACTGCTCGGCCAGCCGCAGCAGTCGCTCCTCAGACCCGGGCAGACCCACCAGCTGTACGGCGGTGGGGGCGCCCGAGGGCAGGGTGCCGAACGGCACCGCCATCGCGGGCCAGCCGGTGAGGTTCCAGGGCGGGGTCAACGGTGAGTAGTTCGTGTTGACCAGCACATTGCGCAGCCAGCCGCGCTCATGCCAGGGCGCAGACCGGGGAGAGCGCCGGGCGAGGGCCGGGGTGAGCAGCACCTCGTGCTCGGCGAAAAACGGCTCCAGGCGTCGGCGCAGCCGCTCGCGGCCCTCCCCGGTGCGCACCCCGTCCAGGAACCGCTGTCCGACCATGGCGTGCACCCGGGTGCGCCGGGCCAGCAGCCGGGGGTCGAGCCCCCGGGCGTCGACGGCCGAGCCCGCCGTCCAGTGAGCCAGCGAGGTGACACCGAGCGACAGGGGGTACGGCGGCTCGGCCCGCCGCACCTGATGCCCCGCGCCGGCCAGCAGCCGGGCGGCCTCCCGTACGGCGGTCGCGTACGGCGCGCTGATCGTGACGCCGGCCAGGGGGCTGCGCACCGAGACGGCGATCCGGCGACTGCCGGGCTCCGCCTCCCTGGCGACCTCCGTGTCGGCGAGGACCGAGAACATCAGCCTGGCGTCCTCGACCGTCGTGGCCAGCGGACCGTTCTCGGACATGCCGAACCAGTCGCCGTCGCTGATACCGGCGGGCACCACGCCGTGGCCCGGCTTGACGGTGACGAGCCCGCAGTTGGCGGCCGGGATGCGCAGCGAGCCCATGCCGTCGTTGCCGAGGGCGATCGGCACCATCCCGGCGGCGACCGCGGCGGCGCTGCCGCCCGACGAACCGCCCGCCGTGCGCGAGGTGTCCCACGGATTGCGGGACGTGCCGTGGACGCCCTCCGTGGTGCCGAAGATGCACAGCTCAGGCACGTTCGTCAGCCCCACCACCACCGCGCCCGCCGCCCGCAGCCGGGCCACGGTGACATGGTCGGCGTCGGCGGGCGTGTCGGGGGTCGCCGCCGAGCCGACCCGGGTGGACTCGCCGCGCACGGCGAGGTTGTCCTTGACGGCCACCGGCACGCCCGCCAGGGGCAGTTCGCCGAGGTCGGCCCGTTCTGCCAGTGCGTCGGCCTCGGCCAGGGCCGCCTCGGCCCGCACGGTGCGGAAGGCTCCGACGCGGCCGTCGAGGCGCTCGATGCGAGCGAGGTGCTCGGCCACCACCTCGCGGGGCGTGGCCCGCTTCTCGCGGACGGCGGCGGCGATCTCGGCGGCGGTCCGGCCGACCCAGCTGGTCACTGGCGCTCCTAGGGACGGAGTGGTGCTACTGGCGAGTATGTAGGGAGAACTCTGCACCGGCGCACGCCCCGCGTCGAGAGGTGGTGATCGTGTTCTCGCGGCCACCGCTCACTCCGCCCGCGCCGCCCCCTCTTGCTTTCCCGCTCACTCCGCCCGCGCCGCCCTCGTGCCGTCCCGCTCGCGCCACCCGGTGCTTTCCCGCTCACTCCGCCCGCGCCGCCCTCGTGCCGTCCCGCTCGCGCCACCCGGTGCTTTCCCGCTCACCCCGCCCGTGCTGCCCTCGCGCTGTCCCGCTCACCCCCGCCCGCGCCACCCCGTGCCGCCCGCTCACCCCGCCCGGGCGACGCCCGTGCTGTCCCGCTCGACCAGCCGTGGCACCGGCACCCGTACGGTCCGGGCCGTACCCCCGTCCAGCAGCGCGATCAGCTCCTCCGCCGCCGTACGTCCGAACTCCACGCTGTCCCGGGACAACGCCGACAGCCACGGCTTGACCATGCGGCACAGCGCCGAGTCCTCCCAGGCCACCACCGACACATCGGCCGGCACCGAGAAGCCCAGGTCCGCCGCCGCGTCGACACCCGCGACGGCCATCACGTCGTTGTCGTAGACGAGGGCGGTCGGCGGCGCCGTGCCGCGCAGCACCCGGCGGGTCACGGCGGCGCCCTCCGCGTCCGAGTAGTCGGTGGTCACCGACCGTACCTCGGTCAGACCGCGCCGCTCGGCCTCGGCCCGCAGCGTGCGGATCCGGCGCTCGGTGTGCGCGAGCCCCGGCAGCCCGGCGATGTGCACGATCCGTCGGTGGCCGAGCGCGTACAGCTGGTCCACGACCGACGCCATCGCACCCGCGTCGTCCGCCCACACCGTCGACAGCCCGGGGTGCCGCTCGTCCGGCGGTCCGCCGATCACCACCGCGGGCAGGCCGAGTTCGTCGAGCAGCCCGGGGCGCGGGTCGTCGGTGCGCGGGTCCACCACCAGCACGCCGTCGACCCGGTGCTCGGCCCACCACCGCCGGTAGACCGCGCACTCGTCGGCGACGTCCTCCACCACCTGGAACAACAGGCCCAGATGACGCTCCGCCAGCACTTCCTGGATGCCGGAGACCAGTTGCAGGAAGAAGGAGTCCACGCCGAGCGTCTCCGCCGGCCGCGCCAGCACGAAGCCCACCGTCGCCGCGCCCTCCCCGGACAGCGCGCGGGCCGCCGTGCTGGGCCGCCAGCCCAGCTGCTCGGCCACCCGGTGCACCCGGTCACGGGTGACCTCCGAGACCCCGGGACGGCCGTTGAGCGCGAAGGAGACCGCGCTCTGGGAGACACCGGCGCGCTGCGCGATGTCCTTCATGGTGGGCCGGCGTGCCGGGGAGCGCTTTTCCGCCACCGCTGTTCCTCATTCCACCGCCGCGATGCACTAATGCGCTTGAGCAAGACGAATCTAATGCGCATTAGTGATCGTCCGCAAGGAGTGACCTGTAGGGCTCTGACCTGCACATTCAATGAACTAATGAATTTAGTCGAGTCGAATCCATTGACTTGTCCGGAGCGCGGCGTGCAGGGTCTGCCCCGGCACCAACGGCCACCCCCACCCGTGAAGGAGCCCACCCCTGTGCGCATCTCCCGTAGAGCCCTCGCCGCCGCTGCCGTCGCCGTGGTCCTCCTGCCGCTGAGCGCCTGCGGCTCGGGAGGCGACGACGGCGGATCGGCCGACGCCTCGGGCAAGGTCGAGGGCGACATCACCTTCCAGACCTGGAACCTGAGGGCCAACTTCAAGCCGTACTTCGAAGGCCTGATCGCCGACTTCGAGAAGCAGTACCCCGGCACCCACGTGAAGTGGATCGACCAGCCCGCCGAGGGCTACGCCGACAAGATCAGCGCAGACGCGGCCGGCGGCACCCTCCCCGACGTCGTCAACGTCTCCCCGGACCTCGTCGCCCCGCTCGCCAAGGCGGGCCTCGCCCTCGACCTCGACAAGACGGCGGCCCGGTACCGGAAGGAGTACCTGGACGGCGCCTGGGCCAGCCACCGGATACCGGGCATGACCGGCACGTACGCCTTCCCCTGGTACCTCAACACCGGCCCGCTGTTCTACAACAAGTCCCTGTTCGAGAAGGCGGGACTGGACCCCGAGCAGCCGCCGAAGACGTACGACGAACTCTTCACGGACGCCCTGGAACTGGCACACAAGAGCGACGGGAAGGTCGCCACCCTCGCCAACGTGCCCACCGTCGAGGACTTCGGCCGCTACGGCGTCGAGCTCATGAACCAGCAGGGCACCGGCTTCGCCTTCAACGACGCGAAGGGCGTCGAACTCCTCACCAGGTACAAGCAGCTCTACGACGCCAAGGCCCTCGACCCGCAGGCGCTGACCGCCACCCCCGAGTCGTCCGGCAAGAAGTTCCTCACCGAGGCCGTGGCCATGAACCCCGGCAGCGCCCTGGACCTCGGCAACTTCAAGAAGCAGGCGCCCAGCCTCTACAAGAACATCGGCATCACCGACCAGATCACCAGCACCGGCCACGCCAACATGTACGTCATGGGCGTGATGGTCAACGCGCAGAGCAAGCGGAAGCCCGCCGCCGTCGCGTTCGCGCACTACGTGACCGACGCCCGGCACCAGATGTCGTTCGCCGAGCAGGTCGCCATCTTCCCCAGCACCGCCGGCTCGCTCGACGACCCCTACTTCACCAAGGAGGACGGTACCGACGAGACACGCGTCCGCATCGCCGCCGCCAAGTCCCTGAAGACCGCGGTCAACTACACGCCGGTCCTGTTCAGCGAGCAGATGAAGACCGCGCTGCGCAACGAGGTCGCCAAGGCCCTGCAGGGCAAGGAGAGCCCCAAGACGGCTCTTGACAACGCTGTCAAGGCCTGCGACCGGCTGCTCCAGCAGCAGGGCTGAACCGTCATGACGAGTCCCACCGTGCCCCGTGCGTCCCGGGTGCGGCGCCAGCTGCCCAGCAGCCCCTGGCTGTTCGCCGCCCCCGGACTGCTGATCATCGGCGTCTTCATCCTCTACCCGTTCGTCTCCACCCTGGTCAACGCCTTCACCGACCGCCGCACCCTGATCCCGGGCCACTTCGTGGGACTCGCCAACTTCCGCGAGCTGCTCCACGACGACATGTTCTGGATCGGCCTGCGCAACAGCACCCTCTACGTCGTCGGTGTCGTCCCCGCGCTCGTCGTCCTGCCCCTGCTGCTCGCCCTGCTGGTGCAGAAGAACATCCCCGGCATCACCTTCTTCCGCTCCGCCTTCTACACCCCGGTCGTCGCCTCGATCGTCGTGGTCGGGCTCATCTGGGTGTGGCTGCTCGACGAACGCGGCCTGGTGAACTCGCTGCTGGAGACCGTCGGCCTCGGCCGGGTCGGTTTCCTCAGCGACCAGTGGCTGCTTCTGCTGAGCGCCATGGCCGTCACGGTCTGGAAGGGCCTCGGCTACTACATGATCATTTATCTCGCGGCGCTCGCCGATGTGCCGCGCGAACTGCACGAGGCCGCCGCCGTGGACGGCGCGGGCGCGGTACGGCGCTTCGTCAGCGTCACCGTCCCCGCCGTCCGCTCCACGATGGTGCTGGTCGCCGCGCTGTCCTCGGTCGCCGCGTTCAAGGTGTTCTCGGAGGTGTACCTGATGGCGGGCCCGAGCGGCGGCCCGGCGGGCGAGGACACCACGCTCGTCATGCTCGTCCAGCGCACCGGCACCGGCCTGACCGGCCGGGTCGGCTACGCCTCCGCGCTCTCCGTCGTCGTCTTCGTCGTCACCGTCGCGCTGATGCTGCTCGTGCTGCGCGCCGACCGGAGGGAAGAGGCATGAGCGTCGCCGAGAAGATACGGCCCGTCCGGGAACCGGCCGCCGCCAGGGAACCCCGGGTCGCCGACGAGCACGGCCGTCGCGTCCGGGTGGGAGAACTCGTCCTGCGCTACGCGCTGCTGCTGGTCGTGCTCGCCCTGACCGTGGGCCCGTTCCTGTGGCAGCTGTCCACCTCGCTCAAAGGCCCGACCGAGGACATCTACGACTCACCGCCGACGTTCCTGCCCGAACACCCCACCCTGCACAACTACGAGCGGGTCGGCGCCACCATCCCCGTCTGGGACTACGCCCTCAACTCGCTCAAGGTCGCCGGCGCCAACGTCGTGACGAACTGCGTCGGCTCGGCGCTCGCCGGCTACGCCCTGGCCCGGCTGCGCTACCGCGGCCGCCGCGCGGCCACCCTCGCCTTCGTCCTGGCGATGCTCGTGCCCGTGGAGGGCATCATCATCGCCCAGTTCACGACCATGCGGGAACTCGGCCTGAACAACACCCTCGTCGGAGTCGTGCTGCCCGGCAGCATCGGCGCCATGAACGTGCTGCTCATGCGCAACGCCTTCCGCAACCTGCCCTACGAGATCGAGGAGGCGGCCTACGTCGACGGCGCGAACGCGTGGCAGCGGTTCCTGCGGATCGCGCTGCCCGCCGTCAAGGGGACCCTCGCCGTCGTCGCGATCTTCGCCTTCATGGGCGCCTGGGACGACTTCCTGTGGCCGCTCATCGTGCTCAGTGACCCGTCCCGGTTCACCCTGACCATCGGCCTCAACTACCTGCACGGCACCTTCGCCAACGACGAACGGCTCGTCGCCGCCGGCACGGTCATCGCCGTCGCGCCCCTGATCGCCCTGTTCGCCTGTCTCCAGCGGTACTTCTTCCGGGGGGTGGGGGAGGGCGCGGTGAAGGGCTGAACCGCACGTTCCTGTTCCTGTTCCTGCGCCAGTGTCTGCCCGTCTCCGTCTCCGTCCCAGCGCCTGCCCCCGTCCAAGGACTTCCGTATGCCTGCTGCCGTGCGCTTCGGCGTCAACTACACCCCGAGCGAGGGGTGGTTCCACCACTGGCTCGACTTCGACCTCGACTCCGTGCGCGCCGACCTCGACTCCATCGCCGCGCTGGGCCTGGACCACATCCGGGTCTTCCCGCTGTGGCCCTACTTCCAGCCCAACCGCACCCTGATCCGGCCACGCGCCGTCGAGGACCTGGTCCGGCTCGTGGACGCCGCCGCCGAACGCGGCCTCGACGTCAACGTCGACGGACTGCAAGGCCACTTGAGCAGCTTCGACTTCCTGCCCGCCTGGACCCGCACCTGGCACCGCCGCAACCTCTTCACCGACCCGGACGTCCTCGACGGCCAGGCGGCCTATCTGCGCACCCTGGCCGGGGCCCTCGCCGACCGCCCCAACTTCCTCGGCATGACCCTCGGCAACGAGGTCAACCAGTTCTCGGCCGGCCCCCACCCGGACCCGGACCGGGCCACGCCGGACGAGATCGACGCCTGGCTGGAGCGCATGCTCGCCGCCTGCGAGGAGGGCGCGCCCGGCAGGCTTCACCTGCACGCCGAGTACGACGCCACCTGGTACCAGGACGACCAGCCCTTCACCCCCGCCCAGGCCGCCCGGCGCGGCGCCCTGACGGCCGTGCACTCCTGGGTCTTCAACGGCACCGCCCAGCGGCACGGCCGTACCTCCGTCCCGGCCGAGCACCACGCCGCGTACCTGATCGAGCTCGGCAAGGCCTGGGCCGACGACCCGCGGCGCCCCGTCTGGCTCCAGGAGGTCGGCGCCCCCGCCCCGCTGGTGCCGCCCGAGCACGCCGCCGCCTTCACCGCGGCGACCGTCACGAACGCCCTGGACTGTCCCGGGCTGTGGGGCATCACCTGGTGGTGCTCCCACGACGTGTCCCGGAGTCTGGCGGACTTTCCCGAACTCGAGTACGGGCTGGGCCTGTTGACGAACGACCGGCGGCCCAAGGACCTCGCGCACGCACTCGCGCGCGCGGCCCGCGAGCCCCGGCCCGCCCCGGCGCCCCGCACCACGGCGCTCGTCGTCCCCGCCGACCCCTCGACCCGTTCGGTCTGCGCCCCCGGTGGCCCCGTCTTCGACGCCTTCTTCCGGCTCACCGCCGACGGCGTCCGCCCCGCCACCGTCCTCGACACCCGCGCGGACGACAAGGACCACCTCGCCGACCGCGGCATCACCGAGGTCGTCACTCCCGATCAGGTACTCCACACCCCACCAGGAGGCACCAGCTCGTGAACCCCACCAGACGCACCGTCCTGCTCGCCGGTGCGACGGCCGCCCTGCTGCCGCCGCTGCCCGCCTTCGCGGCCCCGAAGGCCGAACCCCCCACGGCCGGCACGGCCCCCACGGCCTCCGGGGCCGACGCCACCGCGCTCCCGCCGTACGCCTCCTACTGGTACCCGGACTCGCTGCCCTCCGGGGCCCCGGGCACCGGCATCACCTGGCGCAGCCTGAAGACCTGGACGGCCGCCGGGGACGCGGACCTCGCCTTCAACGCCGCGTCCGTGCCCCTCGCGGCCCGCTTCACCCCGACCCCCGCGAACGGCACCGCCCGCGCCGGACAGGCCCGTGTGCAGTCGCTGGTCTCCTTCGGACCGACCTCCGGCAACCCGTCCCAGGGCTCGGCCACCGCCGACTACTACGCGCTGACCCACTGGTCCTACCTCGACGAGCTGGTGTTCTGGGGCGGCTCGTCCGGCGAGGGGCTGATCCTCGCCCCGAACGCGCCGATCGTCGACGCGGCCCACCGGCACGGCGTGCCGGTCCTCGGCAACATCTTCCTGCCGCCCACCGCCTACGGCGGGCAGTTGCGGTGGACGCGGGATCTCGTGCAGAAGGACGCGGCCGGGCACTACCCGCTGGCGGACCGACTGGTCGCGGTCGCTGCCGCGTACGGCTTCGACGGCTGGTTCGTCAACGCCGAGACGAGCGGCGGGAACACCGCGCTGGGCACCGACATGCTCGGCTTCGTGCGGGAGCTGAGGTCCCTCGCGGCGGCCCGGGGACAGCGGGTCACCTGGTACGACGCGATGACCGTGAACGGCACCGTGAGCTGGCAGGGCGCGCTCGACAGCCAGAACCATGCGTTCTTCCAGGCGGCCGACGACATGTTCGTCGACTTCCGCTGGTCGGCCGGGACACTGGCCTCCTCCGGCGGGAGGGCCCAGCAACTGGGGCGCAGTCCCTACGAGTTGTGGGCCGGTGTCGACGTCGAGTCGAACGGCTCGAACTCGGCCGTGAACGGGGACGCGATCGTGCCGGCGAACAAGGCGCACATCGCCTCCCTCGGCCTCTACCGCCCCGAGTGGACCCGCAACCACCTGCCCGCGGGCAGCAGGACCCCGGGTGACTTCCACGCCGCCGACGACAGGTTCTGGAGCGGACGGTCGCTCGATCCCTCGCGGCCCGACGCCACCGACCCCTGGCGGGCGCCCGCGGTGTCGATCGCGGACCGGTCGACGGTGACCTCGCTGCCGTTCGCGAGCACCTTCAACACCGGACACGGGCTGCGCTGGTACGAGGAGGGGGCGGTGACCTCGGACGCCCCGTGGAACCACCTCGGGCTGCAGGACCGGATGCCGTCGCGGCAGTGGGTGACGCGCACGGAGGGAGCGCGGCCGGCCGTCGCCTTCGACTTCGCGGACGCCTGGCGGGGTGGCAGCAGCGTGCTGGTCGACGGTGAACTGGACGAGCCGGCGGTGCTGGACGTGTACGCGACCCGGCTGCCGATCGGTGTCGAGACGGTGGTCGAGCTGACGTACCGGACGGACGCGGGCGCGGTGGACGTCGAGCTTGCCGTGGCCACGGCGGAGCCGAGTGCCGCCGGTGCGACGCCCGCGTACAGGTATCTGCCGGTGCCCCCGGTCGACAGGAGGCAGGGCGGCTCGGCCGGCGCCTCGCGGCAGGGTCGTTCGGCTGCCGACCTGCCGAAGGACCGCTCGGCTGCCGACTCGCCGCAGGCCGGTTCGGCCGTCGAGTCGCCCAACGGCTGGCAGACCGTGACCGTCCCGCTCACCGGCCTCTCCGGGGCCGTCCACGCGCTCGGCGTGCGGCTCACCGCGACGGCCGGCCCGGTGCGCTGGCGGCTGGGCGGGCTCGCGGTCCGCGACACGGTCGGCACCCCCGCCGCCCCCGCCGACCCGCACATCACCGCGGCGTCCGGCGGTGACCTGCGCCTGGCGTGGACCGCCGCCCCAGGCGACGTACGCCACTACACCCTGCACCGGCTCCTGCCCGACGGCACCCGCCGCTTCCTCGGCGGCACCTGCCAGAGCGCGTACTTCGTCACCGGTCTGCGGCCCGAACAAGGCGAGACGCAGGCGCGGTTGGAGTTGCGCGCCGTGGGGGAGCTGTACACCTCGTCGGCCCCCGTGACCGTCACGCACACCTGGTAACCATCCCCGACCCAGCAACGGAGCACCCCGCATGCATGACGACCGCAGCCTGGTCGAAGCCCGCCTCAGGCGCGTCCTCGACGAGCGTGTCCGCCCCGCCGTGTACCCCGAGTCGGTACCGCTGGACGTGTCGGTGTGGCACGCCCCCGGCGAGCCGGTGCCGGTCGCCGAGGGACTCGCCGGCGAACCCGAGCCGATCCGGGTCGGCGCCCGGTGGGGTGCTCCCTGGGGCACCAGCTGGTTCCGGGTCGCCGGGACCGTGCCCGAGGCGTGGGCCGGTCGGACCGTCGAGGCGATCCTCGACCTCGGCTTCGACGAGAACATGCCCGGATTCCAGTGCGAGGGCCTGGTCTACCGGCCCGACGGCTCGCCGGTGAAGGGCCTCAACCCGCGCAACCAGTGGGTCCGCGTCGGCGCGCCCGTGGCGGGCGGCGAACAGGTGCTGCTGCACATCGAGGCCGCCTCCAACCCCGTCATCCTCGACTACCACCCCTTCCTGCCCACACGGCTCGGTGACAAGGACACCGCCGGCAGCGAACCCCAGTACACGCTCACCCGCATGGACCTGGCGGTCTTCGACGAGACCGTCTGGCAGCTCGTCGTCGACCTCGAGGTGCTGGGCGAGCTGATGGCCGAGCTGCCGGTGGAGTCGGGCCGCCGCTGGGACATCCTGCGGGCGGTGGAGAGGGCCCTGGACACCATCGACCTCCAGGACGTCAACTCCACGGCCGCTGCCGCCCGTTCCCACCTCACGGAGGTGCTCGCCGCTCCCGCCGCGCCCTCCGCCCACCGGATCAGCGCCGTCGGTCACGCGCACATCGACTCGGCGTGGCTGTGGCCGCTGCGCGAGACGGTCCGCAAGGTCGCCCGCACCACCTCCAACATGACCGCGCTCCTGGAGGACGAGCCGGACTTCGTCTTCGCCATGTCGCAGGCCCAGCAGTGGGCCTGGGTGAAGGAGCACCGGCCCGAGGTGTGGGCCCGGGTGAAGAAGGCGGTGGCGGACGGCCGGTTCGTGCCGGCCGGCGGGATGTGGGTCGAGTCCGACACCAACATGCCCGGATCCGAGGCGATGGCCCGTCAGTTCGTGCACGGCAAACGCTTCTTCCTCGACGAGTTCGGCGTCGAGAACGACGAGGCGTGGCTGCCCGACACCTTCGGCTTCGCCGCCGGCCTGCCGCAGATCATCAAGGCCGCGGGCGCCACCCGGCTGCTGACCCAGAAGATCTCCTGGTCACAGGTGAACAAGTTCCCGCACCACACCTTCCGCTGGGAGGGCATCGACGGCACGCGGATCTTCACCCACTTCCCGCCCGTGGACACCTACAACTGCTCGATGAAGGGCAGCGAAGTAGCCCACGCGGCGGCCAACTTCAAGGACAAGGGCGTCGCCCGGCACTCCCTCGCCCCTACCGGCTGGGGTGACGGAGGCGGCGGCACCACCCGTGAGATGGTCGCCAAGGCGGCCCGGCTGCGCGACCTCGAAGGCTCGGCGACCGTGGTCTGGGAGACCCCGCGGGAGTTCTTCGACAAGGCCGAGGCCGAATACCCCGACGCACCCGTCTGGGTCGGCGAGCTCTACCTCGAACTCCACCGCGCCACCCTCACCAGCCAGGCCAGGACCAAGCAGGGCAACCGGCGCAGCGAACACCTCCTGCGCGAGGCCGAACTGTGGGCGGCCACGGCGGCCGTCCGCAGCGCTTTCCCCTACCCCTACGAGGAGTTGGACCGGATCTGGAAGACGGTGCTGCTGCACCAGTTCCACGACATCCTGCCGGGGTCGTCGATCGCCTGGGTGCACCGGGAGGCCCGGGCGACGTACGCGCGGCTGGCCGGCGAGCTCGACGCGATCATCGACGGGGCCCAGCGTGCCCTGGCCGGTGAGGGCACGATCCCGCTGGTCTTCAACGCGGCGCCCCATTCCCGGGACGGGATCCAGGCGGGCGGTGCCGCGACCCCGGTGAGCGAGGGCCGGACCGCGCTCACCCCGCGCGGTGGCGGTGGGTACGTCCTGGACAACGGCCTCCTGCGCGTCGAGATCGACGCCGACGGTCTCGTCGTGTCGGCGTACGACATCGCGGCGGACCGTGAGACGGTCGCACCCGGCCGGGCGGCGAACCTCCTCCAGCTCCACCCCGACTTCCCGAACATGTGGGACGCCTGGGACGTGGACGAGTTCTACCGCAACACGGTCACCGACCTGACCGACGCCGACGAGGTCACCCCCGGCGAGGGCGACGGGTCGGTGCGGATCGTGCGGTCCTTCGGCGCGTCGCGCGTCACCCAGGTGCTGACGCTGGCCCCGGGGGAGCGGCGGCTGGACCTCGACACCGAGGTCGACTGGCACGAGACCGAGAAGTTCCTCAAGTTGGCGTTCCCGCTCGACGTGCACGCCGAACGGTACGCGTCGGAGACCCAGTTCGGGCACCATTACCGGCCCACACACACCAACACCAGTTGGGAGGCGGCCAAGTTCGAGGCCTGCAACCACCGCTTCGTACATCTGGAGGAGCCCGGCTGGGGCGTGGCACTGGTCAACGACTCGACGTACGGCCACGACGTGACCCGTACCGTGCGCACCGAGGGCGACCGGGGCACGACCACCACGGTCCGTGTCTCCCTGCTGCGTGCCCCGCGTTTCCCCGACCCGGAGACCGACCAGGGCGTGCACCGCTTCCGGCACGCGCTGGTGCCGGGCGCCGTCGTCGGTGACGCGGTGCGTGAGGGCTGGCGGATCAACCAGCCCCGGCGGCAGGTCAGCGGCGGGCAGGCGGTCGTCCCGCTGGTGACGGTCGACCGGGACGCAGTGGTCGTCACGGCGGTCAAGCTGGCCGACGACGGCAGCGGTGACGTGGTGGTGCGCTGCCACGAGGCGCACGGCGGACGGGTACGGGCCACGCTGACGGCCGGGTTCGAGGTCGCGGGCGTGACGGTGACGGATCTGCTGGAACGTCCGCTCGCCGGGGCGGCGACACCCGAAGTCGACGGCGACGCGCTCACGTTGCGGCTGCGGCCGTTCGAGCTGGTCACGCTGCGGCTGACGCGGGCCTGAACCCGGGATGGGGCGGGGTGCCGGCGGGCGGGGCGTGAGCGCGCTCGGCAGTAGCCGGGCGGCGCGGCTCCGTGGACGCCCGCCGGCCCCCGCCCGCACCCCGGTGCCTACGGCCCCGTCCGCACGCCGGTGCCTACGGGCCCGTCCGCACCCCGGTGCTCGCGACTACTTCCCCGCTCCGGCGCCTACGCCCCCACCTGCCCGCGCAGCCACTCCTCCACTTCCCCCACATGCGCGGCGGCCGCCGCCCTGGCCGCCTCCGGGTCCCGGGCGACCAGGGCGCGGTGGATCGCCGCGTGTTCGCGGCGGGTGCGGGCGAAGGCGCCCTCCTCCTGGTAGCCGCGCCAGACGCGGGCGCGGAAGGTGCGGGAGGAGAGCCCCTCCAGGATGGCGGCCATGGTGTCGTTGCCGGCGGCCGCCGCGATCTCGCGGTGGAATGCCAGGTCGTGGGCGAGGATCCGCTCCGGATCGTCGGTCGCGTTCATCGCCGTCAGATGCTTCTCGACCTCGGCCAACTGCTCCGGTGTGATCCGCGCGGCGGCCAGCGCGGTCGCCGTCGACTCCAGCACCCGGCGCACCTCCAGCAGTTCCACCAGACGCGGGCCGCGGGACAGGTCGGCGACGACGCCGAAGGTCTCCAGCAGGTCGCCGGCCTCCAGTTGGGTGACGTAGATGCCGGAGCCGTGCCGGGCCTCCAGGACGCCCATGACGGTCAGCGCGCGGATCGCCTCCCGCATCGAGCTGCGTGAGATGCCCAGTTGGGCCGCGAGGTCGCGCTCCGTAGGCAGCCGCTGGCCCGGCTCCAGCAGTCCCTCCGCGATCAGTGCCTTGATCCGCTCGATGGCGCGCTGCGTCACCGTGCCCTTCTGCGCGGCGGGTCCGGTGTCCGCCCCTCGCGTCACGGTCTCGTCCACACCGCTCCTCCTGTTGCTGTGCGCCGCAGTCTAACCACCGAGGTGGTCGGACCACTATGCCTCGAAACCGCGGAGAATTGCTGTCGAAGGGTGTTGCGGGCACGAAGTGGTCTGATAAATATGCGGGCAACTGCTCGATCACGCTCAATGAGGAGCCGACAAGTGCGCAACGGATCGCGGAACGGACTGCGGGGCGGACGGACTTCCTCCCGGGTGACGCGTGCGGCGGCGCTGACCGCCTGCGCCGCCCTCACGCTCGTGGCCTGCGGCAGCACCAAGGACACCGGTGCCGCCGCTGCCGGGGGTGGCGGCACCGGCAAGGTCGGGGTGATCCTGCCCCTGCTGACCTCGCCGTTCTGGCAGTCGTACAACGACTACGTGCCGAAGATGGCCACGTCGGAAGGTGTCGACGCGCTCAAGACGGTCAACTCCAACAGTGACCCCTCGCAGCAGATCACCGACATCAACAACCAGCTCAACCAGGGCGTGAAGGGTCTCGTCGTCGCCCCGCTGGACAGCGCCGCCATCGAGGCCGGACTCGACCAGGCCGAACGCAGGGGTGTGCCGGTCGTCGCCGTCGACGTGGCGCCGGACAAGGGCAAGGTCGCGATGGTCGTGCGCGCCGACAACGTCGCCTACGGGGAGAAGGCCTGCCAGTACCTCGGCAAGCAGATCCCGTCCGGCAAGGTCGTGCAGATCATGGGCGACCTCGCCTCGGTCAACGGGCGGGACCGCTCGGAGGCGTTCCGCTCCTGCGTCAAGAAGAACTTCCCCAAGCTCAAGGTGCTGGAGATCCCCGCGAAGTGGGAGTCCGACACCGCGGCCTCCAAGCTGGACACCCTCCTCAACGCCAACCCCGACATCAAGGGCATCTACATGCAGGCGGGCGGCGTCTACCTCGCGCCCACGCTCCAGACCCTCAAGTCGAAGGGCATGCTCAAGACGGCCGGGCAGGCGGGCCACATCACGATCGTCTCCAACGACGGGATCCCGCAGGAGTTCGACGCCATCCGCAAGGGTGAGATCGACGCGACCGTCTCCCAGCCCGCCGACGCCTACGCCAAGTACGGCATGTACTACATCAAGGCGGCGATGGAGGGGAAGACGTTCGAGCCGGGCCCGACCGACCACGACTCCACGATCGTGGAACTGCCCGGCGGCATCCTGGAGGACCAACTGCCCGCGCCGCTGGTCACCAAGGACAACGTCGACGACCCCGAGCTGTGGGGCAACACCGTCGGATGAACACCCAGGAGACCCCGCGCACGCCCCTGGTCGAGGCGCGGGACATCGTCAAGCGGTACGGCCCCACCGTCGCCCTCGCGGACGGCCGGCTCACCGTGCTGCCCGGCGAGTCCCACGCCCTCGTCGGCCGCAACGGCGCCGGCAAGTCCACCCTCGTCACCCTGCTCACCGGCCTCCAGGCCCCCGACGAGGGCGACATCCGCTTCGACGGGGAGCCCGCGCCGCCGCTCGCCGACCGCGAGGCCTGGCGCCGCAAGGTGGCCTGCGTCTACCAGAAACCCACCGTCGTCCCCGAACTGACCGTCGCCGAGAACCTCTTCATCAACCGGCAGCCCGTCGCCCGCGGCGGCTTCATCAGCTGGCGGCGGCTGAAGTCCGAGGCCGGCCGACTGCTCGACACCTGGGACGTGCGCGTCGACCCCGAGGCGCGCACCGCCGACCTCAAGGTCGAGGACCGTCAGATGGTGGAGATCGCCCGGGCGTTGAGCTTCGGCGCCCGCTTCATCGTCCTCGACGAGCCGACCGCCCAGCTCGACAACCGGGAGATCGAGCGGCTCTTCACCCGCATGCGAGCCCTCCAGGACTCCGGTGTCACCTTCCTGTTCATCTCGCACCACCTCCAGGAGGTGTACGAGGTCTGCCAGACCGTCACCGTGCTGCGCGACGCCCGCTGGATCACCACCGCTCCGGTCGCCGAACTGCCCAGGACGGCCCTGGTGGAGGCGATGGCCGCGGAGTCGGTCGCCGAGTCGCGCGAGCACGTCCGGGACGCGGTGCCCGCCGGTTCCCCCGTGGTGCTCGACGCGAGGGGGCTCACCTCACCGTCGTACGAGGGCATCGACCTCACCGTCCGCCGCGGGGAGGTCGTCGGACTCGCCGGCTCCAGCGGCAGCGGCAAGACCGAGCTGGCCGAGTCCCTGGCCGGCCTGTACACCCCGACGGGCGGGACGGCCCGGCTCGACGGGAGGCCGCTCCCGTTCGGCGACGTGCGGGGCGCCCAGCGGGCCGGTGTCGGCTGCGTCCCGCGCGACCGGCACGAGCAGGGCCTCGTGCCCGGCATGACCGTCGGCGACAACACCACCCTCGGCGTCCTCGACCGGCTCGGACGCTTCGGCTTCGTCGCCGCCGACCGCAAACGCCGGTTCGCCGGCGAGCTGATCGAGCGCCTCGACATCCACACCGAGGGCGCGCAGCAGCCGGTCTCCGACCTGTCGGGCGGCAACGCCCAGAAGGTCGTCATGGCCCGCGCCCTCGCCTCCGACCCGCGCCTGCTGGTCCTCATCAACCCCACCGCGGGCGTCGACGTGAAGTCGAAGCAGTCGCTGCTCGCCCGGATGGACAGCGCCCGCGAGGACGGCACCGCCGTGCTCGTCGTCTCCGACGAACTCGACGACCTGCGCCGCTGCGACCGCGTCCTCGTCCTCTTCCACGGCCGCGTCGTCGCCGAGCACCCGGCGGGCTGGCGCGACCATGAGCTGATCGCCTCCATCGAAGGAGTGGACCATGGCCACCGCATCTCCCCGGGGGACCACCCCCGGACCCCCGGCCGAGGAGAGCGGGGCCCGGGTGACTGAGACGAAGAGCCCGCCCCTCGCACCGCCGCGCGCCACCGTCCCCGGCTCGGCCAGGACGGTGCTGCTGCGCCGTGCCCGTGAACTCGCCCTGGTCCCCGCCCTGTTGCTGCTGATGGTGCTCGGCGCGGTGGTCAACGACTCGTTCCTCACCGAACGCAACCTGATCTCGATCCTCGGCGCCTCCGCCGCGCTCGCCATGGTCGTGCTCGCCGAGTCGCTGGTGCTGATCACCGGCAAGTTCGACCTGTCCCTCGAGTCGGTCGTCGGCATCGCGCCCGCCGTGGGCGCGCTGCTCGTGCTGCCCGCCGCCCAGTCCGGCTGGGGTACCGAATTCCCGGCCCCGCTCGCCCTGCTGGCCGTCCTCGTGGCGGGAGCGGTCGTCGGCGCGTTCAACGGTGTGCTGGTCGTGAGGTTCAAGCTCAACGCGTTCATCGTGACCCTCGCGATGCTGATCGTGCTGCGCGGACTGCTGGTGGGCGCCACCAAGGGCAAGACCCTGTTCGGGATGCCGGACTCGTTCTACTCGCTGGCGACCACGACCTTCGTCTCCATCCCGATGTCGGTCTGGCTGGCCGGAATCGCCTTCGGCGTCGCCGGATTCGTCCTGAAGTACCACCGCGTCGGCCGCGCCCTGTACGCCATCGGCGGCAACCCGGAGGCGGCCCGCGCGGCCGGAATCCGGGTCGAGCGCGTGATGCTCGGCGTGTTCGTCGTCGCCGGTGTCCTCGCCTCGGTCGGCGGGATCATGCAGACCGGGTACGTCGGCGCGATCAGCGCCAACCAGGGCAACAACATGATCTTCACCGTGTTCGCGGCCGCGGTGATCGGCGGCATCAGCCTCGACGGCGGCAAGGGCACCATGTTCGGAGCCCTGACCGGCGTACTCCTGCTGGGAGTCGTGCAGAACCTGCTCACCCTCGCCCAGGTCCCGTCCTTCTGGATCCAGGCCATCTACGGCGGGATCATCCTGGTCGCCCTGATGATCGCCCGGGTGACGACCGGCCGTGCCCAGGACTGACTCCCGCGCTCCCCGTCACCGACCGAAAGGCCCTCTGTGTCCGCGTCCTTGGCCCGCGTCACCGCGGTCGACACCCACGACATCCGTTTCCCCACCTCGCGCGAGCTCGACGGCTCCGACGCGATGAACCCGGACCCCGACTACTCGGCCGCCTACGTCGTCCTGCGCACCGACGCGGCCGACGGGCACGAGGGGCACGGATTCACCTTCACCATCGGGCGGGGCAACGAGGTGCAGGTCGCCGCGATCGAGGCACTGCGCGGGCACGTGGTCGGACGGGACGTGGCCGAGCTGTGCGCCGACCCCGGCAGCCTGAACCGCGACCTGATCGGCGACAGCCAACTGCGCTGGCTCGGGCCCGAGAAGGGCGTGATGCACATGGCGATCGGAGCGGTCGTCAACGCCGTGTGGGACCTCGCGGCCAAACGCGCCGGGAAGCCGCTGTGGCAGCTCCTCGCCGACGCCGACCCGGCCTGGCTGGTGCGCCAGATCGACTTCCGCTACCTCACCGACGCGCTGACCCCCGAGGAGGCCCTCGACCTGCTGCGCCGCGGCAGGCAGGGCGCCGAGGAACGCCGGGCCCGGCTGCTGGAGCGCGGCTTCCCCGCCTACACCACCTCCGCGGGCTGGCTCGGCTACGACGACGACAAGCTCGGCCGGCTCGCCGCCCAGGCCGTCGCCGACGGCTTCCGGCAGATCAAGCTGAAGGTCGGCGCCGACCTGGCGGACGACGTACGCCGCTGCCGGGTCGCCCGCTCGGTGGTGGGCCCCGACATCCGGATGGCGATCGACGCCAACCAGCGCTGGGGCATCGACGAGGCGATCACCTGGACCAAGGCCCTCGCCGAGTTCGACCCGTACTGGATCGAGGAGCCCACCAGCCCCGACGACATCCTCGGCCACGCGGCGATCCGCCGTGCCGTCGCCCCGGTGAAGGTGGCCACGGGCGAGCACGTCCAGAACAGGATCGTCTTCAAGCAGCTGCTCCAGGCCGGTGCCGTCGACGTCGTCCAGATCGACGCGGCCCGCGTCGGCGGTGTCAACGAGAACCTCGCCGTGCTGCTCCTCGCGGCCCGGTTCGGCGTCCCCGTCTGCCCGCACGCGGGCGGGGTCGGCCTGTGCGAACTCGTCCAGCACCTCTCGATGTTCGACTACGTGGCACTCTCGGGCACCACCGACGACCGGGTCATCGAGTACGTCGACCATCTGCACGACCACTTCGTCGACCCGGTGGTGATCCACGAGGGCCACTACGTGGCACCCACCGCGCCGGGCTTCTCGGCCACCATGCGGCCCGAGTCCATCGCGCGGTACACGTTCCCCGGCGGCGCCTTCTGGGCCGCCGACCTCGACCCGGAGAAAGGGCAGGCCGCATGACCGACTTCGAGGGACTGACGGCGCTGGTGACGGGCGGCGCCTCCGGCATCGGCCGGGCCACCGCCGAACTCCTCGCGGCCCGGGGCGCCCGGGTCGCCGTCCTCGACCTGGACCCCTCGTCCGTGGCGAAGCCCCTGCTCGCCCACCGGGCCGACGTCACCGACGACACGTCCGTACGCGAGGCGGTGGCCGCCGCCGTCGCCGAGCTCGGCGGACTCGACGTCCTCGTCAACAACGCCGGCATCGGCGCCCAGGGCACCGTCGAGGACAACGACGACGCCGAGTGGCATCGCGTCCTCGACGTCAACGTCGTCGGCATCGTCCGTACGACCCGCGCCGCCCTGCCGCACCTGCGCGCGTCGGCGCACGCGGCCGTCGTCAACACCTGCTCCATCGCGGCCACCGCGGGCCTGCCGCGACGGGCGCTGTACAGCGCCACCAAGGGCGCCGTGTACTCCCTCACCCTCGCCATGGCCGCCGACCACGTCCGCGAGGGCATCCGCGTGAACTGCGTCAACCCCGGTACTGCGGACACCCCCTGGGTCGGCCGTCTGCTGGACACGGCCGATGACCCGGCCGCCGAACGCGCCGCACTGGAGGCCCGCCAGCCCTCCGGCCGTCTGGTCACCGCGGCCGAGGTCGCGGGCGCCATCGCCTACCTGGCGAGCCCGTTGTCCGGCGCGACCACCGGCACGTCCCTCGCGGTCGACGGCGGCATGCAGGGCCTGCGGCTGCGTCCGGCGGGACAGCGGTGAGCGCACTCGGCCGCAGCGGCGTCGAGATCACCGGCCTGGCCTTCGGAGCGGCCGCCATCGGCAATCTGTACACCGAGGTCGGCGAGGAGGAGGCGCACCGGGCCGTGGACACCGCCTGGCGGCGGGGCGTCCGCTACTTCGACACCGCGCCCCACTACGGCCTCGGCCTGTCCGAGCGCCGTCTCGGCGCCGCCCTGCGCACGCGTCCGCGGTCGTCGTACACCCTCTCCACCAAGGTGGGCCGCCGCCTGGAACCCGCCGACGGTGCGGGCGACGACCTCGCCAACGGCTTCGCCGTGCGCGCCGACCAGCGCCGCGTGTGGGACTTCAGCGCCGACGGCGTACGCCGCACGCTGGAAGCCAGCCTGGAGCGGCTCGGCCTCGACCAGGTGGACGTCGTCTACCTCCACGACCCCGACGACCATGCCGAACAGGCCTTCCGGGAGGGCTACCCGGCGCTGGAGAAGCTCCGTTCGGAGGGGGTGGTCCGCGCGATCGGCGCGGGCATGAACCAGGCGGAGATGCTCGCGCGGTTCGTCCGGGACACGGACGTCGACGTGGTGCTGTGCGCCGGCCGCTACACCCTGCTCGACCAGAGCGCGCTCACCGACCTGCTGCCCGCGGCCGCCGCCCGCGGCACCTCGGTCGTCGTCGGCGGCGCCTTCAACTCCGGTCTGCTGGCGGACCCGAAGCCGGGCGCGACCTACAACTACGCACAAGCACCGGACGAGTTGCTCGACCGCGCCCTGCGGTTGAAGTCGGTCGCCGAGCGCCACGGGAGCACCCTGCGGGCCGCCGCGCTCGCCTTCTGTGCCGCCCACCCGGCCGTGGCCGGCGTGCTCGTCGGCGCCCGCTCCGCGTCCGAGGTCGACGACTGCGCCGAGCAGTTCGCCGGCCCCGTACCCGCGGCCTTCTGGCAGGAGCTGCGGGACACCGGGCTGCTGTCCGCCGACGCGCCCGTCCCGGGGGAGGACCCGTCATGAGGGTCGCCCTGCACACCAGGGTCCGCGGCGACCGTGTCACCGCGTACGAGGCCGCCCACCGCGAGGTCCCGAAGGAGCTCACGGACGCGATCCGCGCCGCCGGCGCGACGTCCTGGACGATCTGGCGCAGCGGCACCGACCTCTTCCACGTCCTGGAGTGCGAGGACTACCCACGTCTGCTGGCCGAGCTGGAGCAACTGCCGGTCAACGTGGCCTGGCAGGCACGGATGGCGGAACTGCTGGACGTCGTGCACGACTACTCCCGGGAGGGCACCGACGCCGGGCTGCCCGTGGTCTGGGAGCTGCCGTGACCGTCGACGCGCACCACCACGTGTGGGACCTGTCCGTACGTGACCAGGACTGGATCACCGGCCCCGAACTCGCCTCCCTGCGCCGTAACTTCACCGTCGCCGACCTCGAACTCGAAACCCGGGCGGCCGGTGTCGACCGTACCGTCCTCGTCCAGACGGTCACCGTGGCCGCGGAGACCCCCGAGTTCCTCGCCCTCGCCGCCGGGCACGAGCTGATCGCCGGAGTCGTCGGCTGGATCGACCTCACCCGCCCGGACGTGGCCGACGAACTCGCCCGGCTGCGGGAACTCCCCGGCGGTGAGTACCTCAAAGGCATCCGCCACCAGGTCCAGGGCGAGCCCGACCCGCGGTGGCTGCTGCGTCCGGACGTCGGCCGGGGCCTCGCCGCCGTCGCCGCGGCGGGCCTCGCCTACGACCTCGTGGTGCTGCCGCACCAGCTGCCCGCCTGCGCCGGAGCCGCCGCCCGCCACGAAGAGCTCACCTTCGTCCTCGACCACCTGGGCAAACCGCCCGTCGCCTCGGGCGAGAAGGAGCCGTGGGCCACCGCGGTCCGCGACCTCGCCGCCCTCCCCAACACGGTCTGCAAGCTGTCGGGTCTGGTCACGGAGGCGCAGTGGCGGACCTGGCGCCCCGCGGACCTGCGCCCCTACACGGACACCGTGCTGGACGCCTTCGGCCCGCACCGGCTGATGTTCGGATCGGACTGGCCGGTGTGCACACTCGCCGCGACCTACGCCGAAGTCATGGCCACCGCACACGAGTTGACCGAAGACCTCGGCGCGGCGGAGCGAGCCCGGCTGTACGAGGGCACCGCGACCGCCGTCTACGGCCTCGGGCCCGCCCGCCGGGGCGCCGGTCCGCGCGACCGGCCGGCCGATCCGCCCCCTCAGGGCCGCTGAGCGGCTTCCGAGAGCCGCGTCGGCGGCAGGTACTCCCGCACGTAGACCCGTTCCCAGCAGGCGCCGGTCTCGCGCAGCTCGCGCCAGGTCGTGTAGCGGTAGCGGAAGAGGCGGGCGCGGACATAGCGTGGCGGTTCGTCCGATGGGAACGGCGAACGCCGCAGCAGCCGCAGCGTGTCACGGTCGTTCTCCAGGAGCCGTTCCACCAGCGCGCCGAACCACGTCCCGGCGTACGCGGGCGACAGCGCGGCGAACCACATCAGCCAGTCGAGCCGCAGGTGGTACGGCGCGAACTGGCGCGGCCAGTGCCGTGGATCGCCCGGCTTGCCCCGGAACTCGTACTCCCGCCAGTCCGAGTCCTCGTGCGGTACGGCGTCGCGCGTGCCCTCGACCACGACCTCGTAGCGGACCCGGCTGACGCTGCCGAACGCGCCGTAGGTGTTCACCAGGTGCAGCGGGTCGAAGGACCGGTTCATCACCTGGCGCCGGGAGACCATGTTCAGCACCGGGTGGTAGCTCAGGAACAGGACCAGCGCGGCGGCGGCGAGGACCACGATCTCGTACCAGAGCGGGGTCGCGGGCACGGACGGCGGGGAGCCGGGGATCCGCAGCGCGGACAGGGCCAGCACGATGGTGATCCAGTTCAGCCAGGCGAAGTTGCCCGACGCCACCAGCCACAGCTGCGTGACGATCATCAGGGCCGCGGCGGCGGTGGCGACCGGCTGCGGGGTGAACAGCAGGAAGGGGACCACCAGCTGGGTGACGTGGTTGGCGGCAACCTCCGCGCGGTGCAGCGGCTTGGGCAGGTGGTGGAAGAACCAGCTCAGCGGGCCGGGCATCGGCTGCGTCTCGTGGTGGTGGTACAGGCACGTCAGCTTCCGCCAGCACGCGTCGCCACGCATCTTGATCAGGCCCGCGCCGAACTCCACCCGGAACAGGATCCAGCGCAGCAGGAACAGCACGAGCACCGGCGGGGCCACCTCGTCGTTGCCCAGGAACACGGCGAGGAAGCCGACCTCCAGCAGCAGGGACTCCCAGCCGAATGCGTACCAGGTCTGGCCGACGTTGACGATCGACAGATACAGCGCCCAGGGCACCAGCCACAGCAGCATCCCGCCCCACAGGGGCAGCACGGAGTCCAGCCCCGCGAGCAGCGCGGCCGACACCGCGCAGCCCGACCAGGCGCAGACCGCGAAGAAACGGTCGGAGTAGTGGAGCTGGAACAGGCTGGGCGCCTGCCGGAACGGCACCCGTGCGACGAAGCGGGGCACCGGCAGCATCCCGCGCTCGCCCATCAGCGCGTGGAACTGCCCGGCCGCCGTCAGGAACGCGAGGAGGTACACGGCGGCCAGACCGCGCTGGAAGACCAGCCGGCTCAGCCAGTACTCCGATGCGGTGAACCAGTCCACGGCCGTGCGCTCCTCTCCTCCATTCTGCCGCCCGTCACTCCGCGTGCTTCGTTCCTCCGGTTGCGTAACCCGTGTGAGCGAAGCAGACAATAGTCCTGAATCACCAGAGATGGTGCGGGTTGCCGAGATGATCCGGGAGAACGTGGTGCAGACGTACATCAGATCCCTTCTCACGGTCTGCGCGCTCTCCGGGGCGCTACTCGTCGCCGGCGGCGGCGAGGGCGGGGGGCGGTGGCCGACGTGGACCACGGCACCCCGGCCGATCACGGCCGACACCACCGCGGACACCACCGCCGTCAAGAACGCAGGCGCGCCGGACGGGTCCGGGTCGCGCGCCGAGTCGCTCTCCGGCGTGATCGGTCCCCTGATGGTGCCGGAGCTACCGGACCTGCCCGTCGGCGGCGGGCTCATACCCGGCGGCCCGGACGAGAGCGGTGCGGCCGCCCCTGTGGCCGTCGAGGGCGGTGAGGTCACGGGGACCGCTCGCAGCGGTGAGGTCACGGGGGCCGCGGAGCTCGACGGCTCCGGTGCCGCCGCGAGCATCTTCGACAGCCCGATCGCCTTCTTCGCCGACTGACCGCGACGGGCCGCGACGGGCCACGACGGGCCACGACGGGCCACGACGGGCACGACGGCCACGACAGAAAGTGACGGGCTACGACGGATCGCGGCGCGGACCCGGACGGACCACGACCGACCGTGCGCTCACCGGTCGAAGAATCGGACAAATCCTGGCAAGGTGGCCCCATGGCTGATCGGGGAGGGAGCGCCCAGCCACTCCCGGACGACTGGCCCGCCCACCCGGATCCCATCCTGGCGCTCAACCGCATGGGCAGCTTCGACTGGGACCTGGACGCCGGACTGTTCCACATGGACGCCCTCGCCCACGAGATCTTCGACGTACGCCCCGACGAGTACGACGGTCACCCGCAGACCCTCTCCATGCGGGTCCCGGCGGCCGAGGGCATGCGTCTGGACACCCTGCTCGCCCAGGCCATCAAGGACGGCAGCGAGAACTACGGCGCCTACTTCCGCCTCCGCTGCCGCGACGGCACCCTGCGCTGGACCCACACCCAGGGCTACATCCGCCGGGACGAGACGGGCCGCCCGCGCCGGATCGTCGGCATCGTCCGGGATGCCAGACAAGAGCTCGAGGACCTCGCGGAGCGCCGCGACGAGGCCGCCCTGGACGACGCCCGCCGGGAGCAGACCAACGTCGTGCAGCTCACCACGGCCGCCCTCGCGCACGCCCGTACCGTGCGGGACGTCATCGACGTGCTCAAGGACACCCGCGGTCTCACCCACCTCGGCGCGACCAGCCTGGTGATGGGCCTGGTCGAGGCCGGCCGCATCCGCCTGGTCGCCGAGGGCCCCGAGGGCAGCTTCGTGCCCGGCACCCTGGTGACGGGCATCGACGAGCCGTACCCGATGAGCGAGGTCGTGCGCACTCTGACCCCCCGGTTCATCGAGTCCGCCGAGGAGTTCGCCGCCGGCTATCCGATCCTGTGGCCGAACATCACCGACCTGAAGATCACCGCGGCCGCCTATCTCCCGCTCATCGTCCAGGCCCGTCCGATCGGCGCCATGGGCCTGCTCTACGGCGACCGCCGCGGTTTCACCCCCGAGGAACGCAACATCCTCGTCGCCCTCGGCAGCAGCATCGCGCAGAGCCTGCAACGGGCCATGTTCTACGAGCAGGAGAAGGACATCGCCCAAGGCCTGCAACAGGCCATGCTGCCGCGCACCATCCCGAGCGTGCCGGGCGCCGACGTCGCCGTCCGGTACCGGGCCGCCACCATCGGCGGCTCCCACGGCCGGGACATCGGCGGCGACTGGTACGACCTGATCCCGTTGCCCGGTGGCCGGGTGGGCGCCGTCATCGGCGACGTCCAGGGCCACGACACGCACGCGGCCGCGGTGATGGGCCAGCTGCGCATCGTGCTGCGCGCCTACGCGGCCGAGGGCCACACCCCGGCCACCGTGATGGCCCGCGCCTCCGTCTTCCTGCACGAACTGGACACCGACCGCTTCGCCACCTGCCTGTACGCGGAGGCCGACCTGTCCACCGGCGTGGTCCAGGTGGTCCGGGCGGGCCACATCGACCCGCTGCTGCGGGCGCCCGACGGCGCCTGCCGCCGCGTCGTCGTACCGGGCGGGCTGCCGCTCGGCCTGTCCGCGGAGTTCGGCACCCTGGACTACCCCGTCTGCACCCTCGAACTGGACCCCGGCCACACCCTGCTGCTGTGCACCGACGGCCTGGTCGAACAGCCCGGCGCCGATCTCGACGACGGCATGAAGATGCTGACCGGGCTCGTCGCGGGCGGCCCCGAGGACGTACGCGCCCTCGCCGACCGGCTCATCGAGGTGGCCGACGAACGCGGCGGGGACGACGACGTGGCGCTGCTCCTGCTGCGCCGCCGCGGCGTGGACGCCCGGCAGACCGGCGGGCGTCTCCAGCAGCACGTGGCCCCCGGCGACCCCGAGGCGCTCACCCACGCCCGGCACATGATCCGCGCCGCGGTCCGCGCCTGGGGCGCCCGCGAGCGCGCCGACGAGGTCGAACTGGCAGCCGACGAACTGATCACCAACGCGCTCATGCACACCGAGGGCGCGGCGATCGTCACCCTGCGGGTCCTGATCGGCTCAGGGCGCCGGATGCGCGTCGAGGTCGAGGACTCCTCCAGCGCCCTGCCGCGCCGCCGCGAGGCCGGGGAGTCCCGGGTCTCCGGCCGGGGCCTGCTCCTGGTGGAACTGCTCGCCGACGTGTGGGGCGTGGAGGCGAGGGGCGGCGGGAAGTGCGTGTGGTGCGAGTTCGCGGTGCCGGAGCGGACCTGACCGCCGCGGCCCGCGATGGCACTCTGGACGTATGCCGGAACTCCCCGAGGTGGAAGCGCTCAAGGACTTTCTCACCGAGAACCTGGTCGGCCACGAGCTGGTCCGGGTGCTGCCCGTCGCGATCAGCGTGCTGAAGACGTACGACCCTCCTCTCAGCGCCCTCGAGGGGCACGAGGTCACCGCCGTGCGCCGGTACGGCAAGTTCCTCGACATCGGGACGGACGGCGGGCTCCGTCTCGTGACCCATCTGGCCCGCGCGGGCTGGCTGCACTGGAAGGATCCCCTCCCGGACGGCCTGCCCCGCCCCGGCAAGGGGCCGCTCGCCCTGCGCGTGGCGCTGGAGACCGGCGCGGGCTTCGACCTGACCGAGGCGGGCACCCAGAAGCGCCTCGCGGTCCACGTCGTACGGGATCCGCAGGAAGTCCCGGGGGTGGCCCGGCTCGGCCCGGACCCGCTCGCCGACGACTTCGACGAGGCCCGGCTGGCGGCGCTGCTCGCCGGGGAGCGACGGCAGATCAAGGGCGCCCTGCGCGACCAGAGCCTGATCGCGGGGGTGGGCAACGCCTACAGCGACGAGATCCTGCACGCGGCGCGGATGTCCCCGTTCAAGCTGGCGGCCTCCCTGACCCCCGAGGAGGTCCGCGGCCTGTACGAGGCCCTGCGCGGCACGCTGGCGGAGGCCGTCGAGCGCTCCCGTGGCCTGGCCGCCGGCCGGCTGAAGGCCGAGAAGAAGACCGGCCTGCGCGTCCACGGCCGTACCGGCGAGCCCTGCCCGGTGTGCGGCGACACCATCCGCGAGGTCTCCTTCAGCGACTCCTCGCTCCAGTACTGCCCCACCTGCCAGACGGGCGGCAAGCCGCTGGCGGACCGCAGGCTGTCACGGCTGCTGAAGTGACGTGGTGGTTTCCGCGCGCGGTGCCTACTTCGGGGTGAGGGTGACCAGATGTTCCCCCTCGTCCGTGCGGACCTCGTAGCGGGCCACCTGGTCGTGGTGGAGGGTGGAGCCGCCGTGCATCGTGAGCGGGCGGGCGTCGTGCTTCGGCACCATCCAGCCGGCCAGCGTCTGTTCCGAGCCGTCGCGGCCGACGGCGACCAGGCGGCAGGAGCGGGGGCCCGCCCCGTCCTTGACCTGGAGCTCCACGTCGCTGCCGTAGTTCTCGTCGTGGGTGGTGACCTGGGCCCAGACCCCCGACCGCTCGTCGGTGGCCGAGACCCGTACGGCGTCGGCCCCGTCGGCGCCGCCACCGCCCGCCGTCATCGAGAGCGCGGACCCGGCCAGCGCCACCGCCACGGAGGCGGCCAGGGCGAAGACCAGTCGTCGGCGCTGGGCCCGGTGCCGGGTCGCGACCTCGCCGAGGAGCCGGTCCAGCAGCTGGGGGCCGGGACCGGCCATGGGGTGGACGGTGCGCGGCGTCGCCCGCCGGTAGAGCTGCAACTGCCGTGTCGTGGGGCCGAATTCGGTGACCCGCGCGGAGCACTGAGGGCACTCCATGAGGTGGTCCTCGAAGCGGAAGGCCTCCACCTCGTCCAGGAGGCCGAGCGCGTACGCGCCGACGTCGCGATGCCTTTCCAGGGACCTCATGCAGAATCCTCGTGCCGTTGGGTGTTGGTGGGGTTACTGCTTGCTCCCACCGGTACGCACCCGACAGCCGAATCACTCAAGCCCCGCACAGAATCGCAACTAACGAGTTCGTAGCGGTCCGACCCGCGGATTGGTCGGATTCTAGAAAAGATGGATGGCGAGATGTCCCAGGGGCAGCCCGAGCTGCCACGCGGGCGTCCACACCTTCGGTCCGTCGTCCTCGCCGACCGGCGCTCCGCCGCCCGGCACCGCGTTCAGATCGGGTGCGAGCAGCTCCGTCTCCTGGAGCCAGCGCCAGGCCGCCGCCGCCAGTTCCAGGTCCGGCGCCGGCCCCGCCGACCCGGTCGCTCCGGCGAGAAGCTCGGCCATCCGGTCGTGCACCCAGTCCTGCCACGGCTGGTCGTACGCGGTCAGCGAGAGCCACGTCTCCAGCTGGGTGACGACCCGGATGCCGGAGAGCTCACCGTCGGTGTCGGACAGGAAGATGGTGAGGGCCAGGGCATCCCGCCCGGCCCGGAACTCGAAGGACGCCGGCGGCATCAGATCGCCGGTCCGCAGCAGCTCGTCGGCGATGTACTCGGCGTACAACCACGCCATGGGGACGACCAGTTCACCGCCGTCGGTGCCGTCCGTGTTCTGTTGACCTCTGTGCAGCATCCCTTCCTGCCTTCCTCCGGTGCGTGCGCGTCGACCGACCCCGGGCCCCCGGTCCGGAACACGGATGAGGACAGCCGATTACTCAACAGGGGCCCTCAGCAAGGCGCTTTACGGAGGTTTGACTTTCTCATTGGTTTCAGCGCAGGTCGGCCGCGTATCCCGGAAGAACCCGGCGCAGGGCCCGCAACGCGTAGTATGCGCGGGACTTCACCGTACCGGGCGGGATCCCCAGGGCCGCCGCGGCCTCCGCCACACTCGCCCCCTGGAAGTACACCAGCACCAGGACTTCGCGGTGCTCCGGAGTGAGTGTCTTCACAGCCTCGCGCACGTCGAGGGTGGCCGCCGACCGCTCGGCGTGGTCGGCGCACACCGGAGCGTGCTCCAGGACCGCGTCCCCGACCTCCGCCGGGCGCGCCTGACGGGCCCGCCGGGCGTCGATCGCGAGCCGCCGTCCCACGGTCAGCAGCCAGGGCCGTACGGAGTCGAAGCCGTCGGCGCGCAGCGCCTCGGGATGCTGCCAGGCGCGCACCAGCGTCTCCTGCACGAGATCCTCGGCGCGCTGCCGGTCGCCGTCGCAGAGCCTCAGCAGCAGCGCGAAGAGCGGTCGGCCGTGCTCGCGCTGCAGCGCGACGAGCTCGTGTTCGGCGGTCGTCGACTTCGTGAGGAGGGTTGCGGCCGTCATGGCCGTATGGGAGCGCAGGGTGCCGTCCGGGGACAGGGCACGCACATGGATCTGCGACGGACGGTCGATCGCGTCGACGAACGGTTCGACGAACGGTCCGCCCGCGTCACCTCTGCGACCCAATGGGGTAATGGGAGCCCCGGGGTTGTTTGCGACGGCCGCCAAACTCATACCTATTTATGCGTAAATACGATTGCGACGGGGTGAGTGATGATCGCACGCAGACGACAGGTGGCCCTGGCCCTGACGGCCCTTCTCGCCGCGGCAGCCGCCTGCCAGGCTCATGAGCGGCAGCCCGACCGGGTGGGCCGGCCCGCCCCGACCGGGGCCCGCAGTTTCACCCTCGTCGCCTCCGGCGACGTACTCCCGCACACCTCGATCATCGACCGGGCCCGCTTCGACGCGGGCGGTAAGGGTTACGACTTCCGGCCGATGCTCGCCGGCATCGAACCGGTCGTCTCCCGCGCGGATCTGGCGCTGTGTCATATGGAGACGGTGTACGGCACCGAAGGCGACTACACCGGCTACCCCGACTTCAAGTCGCCGCCCGAAGTGGCCGAGGGCCTCGCCGCCACCGGCTACGACGCCTGCTCGACCGCGTCCAACCACAGCCTCGACGACGGCGCCCCCGGCATCCGGCGCACCCTCGACGCGCTCGACGCCTTCGGGGTGGCGCACGCCGGGACGGCCCGCACCGAGGAGGAGGCGCGCACCGTCACGATGCTGCGCACCGGGTCCGCGACGGTCGCCCACCTCGCGTACACGTTCGACACCAACGGCAATGCGCTGCCTGCCGACCAGCCGTGGGCCGTCAACCTGATCGACGAGAACCGCATGCTCGCCGACGCCCGGGCCGCCCGGAAGGCGGGCGCCGACGTGGTCGTGCTCTCCGTGCACTGGGGCACCGAGTGGCAGGACGAGCCGGACGCGCGGCAGCAGACCCTCGCCCAGCGGCTCACCGCCTCGCGCACCGACGGCCGTCCGGACGTCGACCTCATCGTCGGCACCCACGCGCATGTCCCGCAGGCGTACGAGAAGGTCAACGGCACCTGGGTGATCTACGGGATGGGCGACCAGATCGCCGGCGAGATGTTCGACCACCAGGGCGTGCGGGACCCGCGCGGCAACCAGTCCACGCTCGGCCGCTTCACCTTCACCTCGCCCACCAGGCCCGGCGACCGCTGGGAGGTGACCAAGGCCGAGTTCGTCCCGCAACTGTTCGACGTCGACGCCGGCCGCCTGCTCGACCTCAACCAGGCGCTCACCCAGGGCGCCGACGTCGAGGGCGTACGCGACCGGATCCGCGAGGTGGTCCTCAGTCGCGGCGCGGCGAAGGACGGCCTGGTGATGGGCGAGTGACCCCCGGACCGCACACCTAGGGCACCACCGTCACCGGCCAGCGGCCCGCCTTCACCAGGCGGATGGCGACGGAGCCGATGATGCGGTGGCCGGCCTGTTCGGAGGCGCCGACCACCACCGCGTCCGCCTTGAGTTCGTCCGCCGCCTTGACCAGGCCGCCGAAGGGGTCGCCGCGGAACGTGTGGAACTCCCAGCGCACCTCGAATATCCCCTTGACCCGCTCGGCGGCGTCCCGGATCTGCTCGATCAGTTCCTCGGCGATCTCGTCGGTGGTCTCGGCCACCGGCGCCCCCAGGGCCGCGCCCGCCGCCATCACCGGCTGTACGTAGACCACGGCGAGCAACGCCCGCTGCCGCCGGGCCAGGCCACCGGCATATGCCGCGGCCCGCAGCGAGGAGTCGGAGCCGTCCACTCCGACCACGATGACCTTGGGGCCGTCCGTGCCTCGCTCGAACCGCGAAGCATGCTGTTCCGTCACACACCGAGGCTATCGGAGCCTTCCGGTCCGGTCGCCGCGCGGGACCGCTCGACGGGCGGACCGGCCGTGGTCTTCCTACAGTCGGAACATGAGTGCCACCGTGGAGCCCGCCGTGGCCAAGGACGCCCCGGGCCCGATACGGCCGCCCGGCGGTGGCATCCTCGGCAGGGTGCCGGGGGCCTTCGCGGCCTTCTTCGGCGCCCTCGGCCTGCTGTGCGCACTGCTGTCCCTGATCCCGCCGCTGCGCGCCCCGCTGCGCCCGGCCGTCCGCTTCCTCGAACTGCTCACCGTCCCCGTCAGCGGCAACCTCGCCTACGCCGTCTTCCTGTTCCTGCTGGCGGGCGCGACCGCCGCCCGCAAACGGATCGCCTGGTGGCTGGTCGTGGTCTATCTCGGCCTGCTGGTCCTGACCGACGCCATCGGCGTGGCCGTCGGCCTCTACGCCGAGTCACTGCCCTCCCTCGTGGTGTGCGGCCTGGCCCTGATCCTGCTCGTCGTGGCCCGCGGGGAGTTCTACGCCGCCTCCCGCCGCGGCGCCGTACGCCGGGCGCTCGCCGTGCTGATCGCCGGACTCGTCGTGGCGATCCTGGCCGGCTGGGGCCTGGTGTCGCTCTTCCCCGGCACCCTCCCTCAGAGCCAGCACCTGGCCTGGGCCGCCGCCCGGGTCGTCGGCGGTCTGGTCTCGGCCAGCTCCTTCGACGGCCGTCCGCCCCGCGCCCTGTACTTCTTGCTCGGCCTGTTCGGAGCCCTCGCCCTGCTGAACGCCGCCGCCACGCTGTTCCGCTCCCAGCGCCTGGAAGCCGCCCTGCACGACGACGAGGAGCTGCGCATCCGCACCCTGCTGGCGCGCTACGGCGAGCAGGACTCCCTCGGCTACTTCGCCACCCGCCGCGACAAGGCCGTTGTCTTTTCGCCCAGCGGCAAGGCCGCCGTCACCTACCGCGTCGAAGCCGGCGTCTGCCTCGCCAGCGGCGACCCCGTCGGGGACCGGGAGGCCTGGCCGCACGCCGTCACCGCCTGGCTCGACGTGGCCCGCCACCACGCCTGGGCACCCGCCGTGATGGGCGCCTCCGAGGACGGCGCCAGAGCGTACGCGCGGGCCGGCCTCGGCGCCCTCCAACTGGGCGACGAGGCCATCGTGCACCCGGCCGCCTTCGACCTCGGCGGCCGCGAGATGCGGGTCACCCGCCAGGCCGTCCACCGCGTCCGCCGCTCCGGCGCCACCTGCCGCATCCGCCGCCACCGCACCCTCACCGAGGCGGAGATGGAGGAGATCGTCGACAAGGCCGACACCTGGCGCGACACCGAGACCGAACGCGGCTTCTCGATGGCCCTGGACCGCCTAGGCGACCCCGCCGACGGCGACTGCCTCCTCGTGGAGGCGCTCAGCGAGGACGGCCGACTGCTCGCCCTGCTCTCCTTCGTGCCCTGGGGCAGGGACGGCGTCTCCCTGGACCTGATGCGCCGTGACCGTACCGCCCCGAACGGCGTGATGGAGTTCATGGCCGCCGAACTGTGCGCCGCCGCCCCGAAACTGGGCGTGCGCCGCATCTCCCTCAACTTCGCCGTGTTCCGCTCGGCCTTCGAGGAGGGCGCCCGCATCGGCGCCGGACCCGTGCTGCGCGTCTGGCGCCGCCTGCTGCTGTTCTTCTCCCGCTGGTGGCAGCTGGAGGCCCTCTACCGCGCCAACGCCAAGTACCACCCCGAGTGGTACCCGCGCTTCCTCTGCTACGGCGACGCCGCCGCCCTGGCCCGCATCGGCCTCGCCTCCGGCATCGCCGAGGGCTTCGTCTCCGTACCCTCGCTGCGCACACTCTGGGGAAAGGGGCACCCCAAGGGCGCGCGGCAGCCCGCGATCACCCAGGGGCTGCCGTCGCTGCCGGCACCCGGCCTCGACGGAGGGGGCGAGGCCGGGGGAGCCGGCCCGGACGCGGGCCCGCCCGCGCCGGTCCCCGGCCGCCCCCCCACCCGGGCCCCGCGGGGGGGGGGGCGGGGGCCGCCCGCCGGCGGGGGGGGGGGGGGGCGCGGGGGGGGGCGCGCCGCCGCCGCCCCCGCCCCGCCCCCCCCCCGCGTCCGCCACCGCACGCTGGACCGGCTGCGCGCCGCCGGCGTCGACCCCTACCCGGTCGGCGTCCCGCCCCGCACCCATACGCTGGCGGGCGTCCCCCAGGACGGCGAAGTCACCGTCGCCGGCCGCGTCCTGCTGGTGCGTGACTTCGGCGGCATCGTCTTCGCCGTGCTGCGCGACTGGTCGGGCGACCGCCAGATCGCCTTCACCCGCGCGGGCTGCGGCCCCGACCTCGCCCGGTTCACCGCCGGCACCGACATCGGAGACCTCATCACCGTCACCGGCCGCGCGGGCGCCAGCGACAGCGGCGAGCCCACCGTCTTCGTCACCTCCTGGCAGCTCACCGGCAAGTGCCTGCGCCCGCTGCCCGACAAGCACCGCGGCCTCACCGACCCCGAGGCCAAGGTCCGGATGCGCTACCTAGACCTGGCGACCAGCCCCGCCGCCCGCGACATGGTCCGCGCCCGCTCCACCGCCGTACAGGCCCTGCGCCAGGGGCTTCTCGACCGCGGCTACCTCGAGGTCGAGACGCCGATGCTCCAGCAGATCCACGGCGGCGCCAACGCCCGCCCCTTCACCACCCACATCAACGCCTACGACCTCGACCTCTACCTGCGCATCGCCCCCGAGCTGTATCTGAAACGGCTGTGCGTCGGCGGCCTGGAGAAGGTCTTCGAGCTGGGCCGCACCTTCCGCAACGAGGGTGTCTCCTACAAGCACAACCCCGAGTTCACGATGCTGGAGGCCTACCAGGCCTTCGCCGACTACGACGTGATGCTCGACCTCGCCCGTGAGTTGATCCAGGGCGCCGCGACCGCCGCCTTCGGCAGTCCCGTAGCCCACAAGGACGGCACGGAGTACGACATCTCCGGGAGCTGGCCCGTCAAGACCGTCCACGGCGCGATCTCCGAGGCGCTGGGGGAGACGGTCGACGCCGACACGGACCTGCCCGCCCTGCACCGGCTGTGCGACCGCGCGCACGTGCCCTACACCGCCGACGACGGCCGGGGCGATGTCGTCCTGGAGATGTACGAACGGCTGGTCGAGGAGAGGACCGGACTGCCCACCTTCTACAAGGACTTCCCGACCGACGTGTCCCCGCTCACCCGGCAGCACCGCACCGACCCGCGCCTCGCCGAACGCTGGGACCTCGTCGCCTTCGGCACCGAACTCGGCACCGCCTACTCCGAACTGACCGATCCCGTCGAGCAGCGCCGCCGCCTGACCGAACAGTCCCTGCTCGCCGCCGGGGGAGACCCCGAGGCGATGGAGCTGGACGAGGACTTCCTCGACGCCCTGGAGTACGCGATGCCGCCCACCGGCGGACTCGGCATCGGCGTCGACCGGCTCGTCATGTTCCTCACCGGTCGAACCATCCGCGAGACGCTGCCGTTCCCCCTCGTGCGCCGCCGCTGACCCCGATCGCTGGGCCGGGCGGGTGGAATTCTGCCGCCGCTGCGGTGTCGTTGTGGTGCGCCGGGCCCGCGACGGGCGACTCATGAGTCATGAAGAGTGATCAGTTCCTCACGCGGCGCCGGGCGTTGCTCGCGAGCGCCGCCGCCCTGAGCGCTGCCGGGGCCGCCGGCCTGCTCGCGCTCGACACGGGTGACGAGCCGGTCAGGGCCGCGATCTCGGCCGCGGGCGCCCCGGCACGCCGCCTGCCGTCGAAGTCCTCCGCCTATCGCCTCGAGCCTCTGACCGGATACGGGCCCCCGCGCGCCTCGCCCGGCCGGACCCTGGTCCGGCACGAACCGCTGCTGAAGGTGTCAGGGCGCGGCCGCACCATGGTGCTGACCTTCGACGACGGCCCCGACCCGCGCTACACGCCCGGCATCCTGAGCACCCTGCGCGAGTACGACGTCCGCGCCATGTTCTTCGTGTGCGGGGAGATGGCCGCCGAGAACAAGAACCTGCTGGCGCGGATGGCGGACGAGGGGCACGTCGTCGGCAACCACACCTGGACCCACCCCCTGCTGACCCAGCTCAGCCGCTCCCGGATCCGCTCCGAGATGGAGCGCACCTGCGATGTCATCGAGGACGCGTACGGCGAGCGCCCGAAGTGGTTCCGGGCCCCCTACGGCGCCTGGAACCGGGCCGCCTTCCAGCTCGGCGCCGAACTCGGCATGGACTCCCTGGCCTGGACCGTCGACTCCCTCGACTGGACCACGCCCGGCACCGGCACCATCGTCGACCGGGTGGAGAGCGGAGCCGCCCCCGGCGTCGTGATCCTCTCGCACGACGCCGGGGGCGACCGCTCCCAGAGCGTGCGGGCGCTGCGCGACTACCTGCCGCAACTGCTGGACTCCGGCTACCACATCACGGTCCCTCGCCGGCAGTACGCGTGACGGGCCGGCGCCCGCCCGGTCGGGGAACGCTCAGCGGACCTCGACCAGGCGGGCGAAGACGACGACGTTCCCGTCGTAGCCGTTCTGCTTGGTGAAACCGCCGCCGCAGGTGATGACCCGGAGTTCGGGGGTTCCCTTGGAGGCGTAGACGCGGTCGCCGGGGAAGTTGGTCTTGTCGAAGACCTCGACGCCGTAGATCTCGAAGACGGCCGTCTTCGCGTCCTTGCGCTGGACCTCGACGCGGTTTCCCTTCTTCAGGGCCCCGAGACCGTAGAACACGGCGGGGCCCTTCGTGTTGTCCACATGACCGACGATCACGGCCGTGCCCTTCTCACCGGGCGAGACGGCGCCGGTGAACCAGCCGGCCAGGTTCGGGTCCTCCGGCGGCGGCGCGTCGACCCAGCCGTTCGCGTCCAGTCCGACCGGGGTCACGGGCGCGTCGACCTGGATCGCGGGGATCCTGACCCGGTCGACCGCGGAGTACGGCATCGAGGCGGGGGTCCCGGCGAAGGTGCTCTGGGCGCTGCGGCTGTCCGTGGCCGCCGCGGCCGCGGGCTGCGGCGGTCCGATGTCGAACTCGCCCGAACCATTGCGGATGAGCGCGAGACCGGTCAGCAGGACAAGCGCTATCACGCCCCACGGTGCGCGCTTCCGCTGCCGCTCCTCCTCTTCCGCCACCTCGGACAGCCCGTACAAAGACATTCGCCATCCCCTCTCGACACGGCCGTCGCCGCGTCATTTCGCGCATGCGTCAAAACTAAGTCCCGGGGACGGAACCGGCGACGGGGTGCAGGCGAACGGGTGGCCCCGTGTCGCGCGGTGCGCCATCCGAGTCGGCCCCGACCAGGAAATTTCTGACGGTCCGTGACCTGCGGCAATATCAGATTGTGGGATTTCCTTCGGCGTGTCCTCTCACCAGGACGGACCATTCCCGAAATGCGCCCGCGTGCACGGCATCTGAGGGTCATATCGGGAGACGCTTTCTCGCCGATCGACCGGGGACGGGTCCCGGGGCGTCTTCCGCGGAGGATGACATGCGAAACTCACGTGCCCTGGCGGCCGCGGCCTCAGTGGTCACCGTCCTCGGGCTCGCCGCCCCCGCGGCCGTCGCGGACGGGATGGGCAGCGGGGGCGTTACCGGCGGTGCCGCCGTCCCTGGGGTCGGGCCGGGCGTCCCCGGCGTCGGGGGTGTCGTCGGCGGTGTCGGGCCGGGTGTCCCCGGCGTGGGGCCGGGAGCCATTGTGATCGGGCCGGGCAACAACTGGGGCGGCGGCTTCGGCAACAACGGTGGCGGGCCGCGCAACAACTGCTTCAACAACGGGTGGGGCAACAACGGCAACAACGGCAACAACGGCTTCAACAACGGCAACAACAACGGTTTCAACAACGGCAACAACAACGGCAACAACAACGGCTTCAACAACGGGTTCGACAACAACAACTGCTTCAACAACGGGTTCGGGCCGACCAGCATCATCGCCCAGCCCAGCGTGATCGCCAGGGGCGGCAAACTCACCATCACCGTGCAGGGCTGCCGCAACGGCGGCACCGCGTCGTCGGGTGCCTTCCCCACCGTCTCGCTGCGACCCGAAGGAGGCAACGACACCTCCAGGGGCACCGCGACCATCGACGACAACGCCGTCCCCGGCTGGTACAACATCACGGTCAACTGCAACGGCCGTACCCAGACCAGCCAGGGTGCCTTCACCGTCATCGGCGGCGTGAACGGCGGTCTCGGCGGCAGCAGCTCCACCGGGGCGACGCCGACCGACATGGCCATCGGCGGCGGGCTCGTCGGCTCGGCCTTCCTCGGAAGCGGGGTGTTCTGGCTGCGCCGCCGCGCCGAGAAGCGCGCCTGATCCCTCTCCCGCACATCGAGGGGCCTTTTCGCCCCGGATCCTGGAAGCAGGGTCCGGGGCGCGTACCCCGTGGCGCCCGGTGCCATCGGGCGCCACCCTCAGGTGCCGTCCTCCTCGCCGCGGCGGCGCGAGAGGTGGTAGGCCGCACCGATCGAGCCCGCGACGAGCGCGGTGCCCAGACCGATCTCCTTGATATCGAACCCGCCGAGGGTGCCGCCCTCACCGGCCTCGACCGCCCCGGGCGCCTGCTGCGTCGGCGAAGGCGTGGCGTCTTCCGGGCCACCGTCGGTGACGTTCAGCTGGGTGGACCCGCTCGCGCCGTCGCAGGTGAACGTCACCTGGTACGCGGCGCCGGCCCGTACGTCCCGGTCGATCGTCGTGGTGGCCGACTCCTGGTCCGAGGCGATACGCACCGTGTCGAAGATCCCGGAGGTGACCGTGGCGTCACCCTCGCAGCCGTCGTCGCCGCGGTCGATCTGCAAGGTGACCTGTTCGCCCGCCGCGACGCTGTGGGGCAGCAGGCCGAAGCCGAACGGCGTGACGTCGTGATCGTCGTCGCCGCTCGGGACGACGGCCGACGCGGAGACGGCCAGGGCGCCGAGGCCCAGCAGAGCGGCCGAGACGACGCGTATCGCGGGCATGGGGCATCCTCCGGTCTCCGAGGAGCAGCCGCGGGCCTCTTTCCACCCGCGCCGAGAATGCGCCTCGATGACCCAAACGCTAGGAACGCGAGTGCGTCCCCGCGATCGCTGTCGTGCGAACGGGTTAGCCGGGTGGGCCGCACGGGGGACTTTCCGTCCCGCGTGCGGGGGACGGCGAGGCGTGTCGCGGACGTCCCCCGGCAAGCCCCCGGTCAGCCGCCCACGTGCGGGAAGAGCTTCAGGAACGGCTCCGCCGACGCGGTGATGCCCCGGCTGTAGGGCGAGTCGAAGTCCCAGATCAGGAAGAGCAGGAAGGCGATCAGCGCCGAGAACAGCCCGGCCAGGATCAGTTCCCTGGCCGTACGCCGGATCTGGAGGGCGAAGACCATCCCGATGGTGATGGCGGCTCCGATGAGCAGTCCGAACCACACCACGCCGGGCATGGTGGCCCCGGTGGAGTCGGCGCGGGCGTTGCGCGCCTGGTCCGCGGCGGCGACCTGGTCGAGGAGCGGCTGATAGGCCTGGGCCTCGAAGTCCGACTTCGGCTGGTAGTCCGTGACGTCCGCACGGACCTGCTGGAGCAGTTCGGTGCCCCGGTTCGTGACATCCCCGTGGTCGGCCATCGCCTTCCACTCGGTGGTCACGACGTGTCCGACATAGGCGTTGACATCCCCCCGAATGCGGTCACGTACCTCGGGCGGATACACCCGGACCCGTTCCGAGATCTCGTGCAGTGCCTGGGCCTCCGCCTGGACGTGGTCCTGGGCGACGCTGCGCGCCTCCCAGACGCCCGCGATGGCCAGGCCCAGGACGATCGCGTAGACCACGCCGATCCACATCGTCATGTACTCGATGACGTCGGGGGTCTCGTCGGGGTCCTCGTCCTCGGCCGCCCGGCGATGCCGTACGAGGGTGATGACGATCACCACGGCGCACGCGGCCGCCATGGCGAGGGTGAGAACAAGCCATTCCGGCAAGAGGTACCTCCAGGGATCAGCGCGGGCGCAGCGCGGCGACGGCGACCACCGCGGGCACCGTGATGAGCAGGACGTAGACGACGGGCGACGTGGCGCCGTGCGTGCGCCGCCGGGGCGGCACGGTGCGGTACTGCGGATAGCTCACCGGCGTCGCGGACGGGCGCGGAGTGGGCTTGGGGGACGGTTTGGGCGTCGGCTTCGGCGGCGTGGGGGCCGGCGGCGGGACGGGGACCGGACGCGGGCGGGGTGCCGCGGGCTGCGGCGCCGGTGGGGGCGGGGGAGGCGGCGGTTCGGGCCGGGGCTTCGGAGGCGGGGTCGGAGTCGGCGTCGGCGTCGGTGTGGGGGTCGGTTTCGGGGTCGGTTTCGGCGGCGGTTTCGGTGGCGGCTTCGGCGTCGGAGTCGGTGTGGGCTCGGGGGTCGGCGACGGCGCCGGGCACGACGGGGGAGTGGGCCAGGCGCCGCTTCCCGCGACGGCCACCGCGTCCGTGCCGTCAGGGCCGGTCGAGGCCCACGCGCAGGCATCGGCCGCCGCCGTCCCGGCCGGTGCGCCCACGAGGATCCAGGCCAGCGTGAGGAGGGCCAACACCCTTGTGGCGAGGGCGGATCGGGCGCGTTCGGGTCCATGCACGACGGAGATCATTCGCCCTGTCGGGGCCCTACACGCCGCAGCGCCCGAGGAATGCCCCGAAGGGGGGACAGACCTCGTACGGCGGTTTGAGCGGCGCACCCCGGCGGGTCCGGCGGCACGCACGCGCGTACGAGGCGGCACACCGCGTGTCACAGGTTCCGGAAAGAAATTTGTGGTGCGGCTGAACACAACCCCTGCCCGGCTGCGTACCCATGGTCGTGCGGCGACCCAGAGGGGGTTGCAACATTTTGTGACGATCGGGGAGTTGACGATGAAGACCTCCTGGCGGAGCGCCTCTCTCGTGGCGAGCGCTGTGTCCGTGCTGGCGCTGACGACGGCGTGCGGCCAGGAAAGCGGCACGCCGGCGGCGAGTCAGAACGTTGGGGCCACGGCCGCGGCCGGCAGCTACGGAAGCGCCGGCAGCACCGGCCTGGGCAACGGTGCCGCAGCCGGCACGCAGGCCCCCGCGGCGCAGACCTCCACCGCCGGTGAACTGGCCGTCTCCGACAACGCGGAACTCGGGAAGGTGCTCACCGACAGCACCGGTCTCACCCTGTACCGCTTCGACCAGGACACCGCGGAGCCGCCCAAGTCGAACTGCGACGGCGACTGTGCCACGGCCTGGCCGCCCGTTCCCGCGGACGACGCCACGGCCGGCGCCGGCATCGACAAGGCGCTGCTCGGCGAGGTCACCCGTACCGACGGTACGAAGCAGCTGACCGTCGGCGGCTGGCCGGCGTACCGCTACGCCAAGGACACCAAGGCCGGTGACACCACCGGCCAGGGCGTGGGCGGCAAGTGGTTCTCGCTGGCCCCCGACGGCAAGAAGGCCAAGTCGGCCGACCTGGCCGGACTGTCCACCCGCAAGGACGCCAACCTGGGTGAGATCGTCGTCGACAAGGACGGCATGACGGTCTACCGCTTCCTGAAGGACAAGGCGTGGCCGAAGCCGGTCTCCGCCTGCACCGGTGCCTGTCTGGAGAAGTGGCCGGCGGTCGGGCCCGTCGCGACGAACGACACCAAGGGCGTCGTGAAGAAGGGCCTGATGAGCTTCACCCGGCCCGACGGCGTCAAGCAGCAGACGGTCAACTGCTGGCCGATCTACACCTTCTCCGGTGACAAGACTCCCGGGGACATCAACGGCCAGGGCGTCGGCGGCACGTGGTACGCCGTGGCCCCCGACGGAAAGCCGGTCGGCGCGCCCAAGGAGTAGAGATCGCCTCCCCAGGGTTGATCATCCTTGCCCGCAGCGCGCACGACCCTCGGTCCGCCCCCTTCGCACCGCACGGAGGGGGCGGACCGCTGTGTTGCGTTCACCTGAAATTTTCCTGACGGCGAATCAGCCTTCACATGTCTTCGAAACTCGCCGGACCACCTCGGGTACTTCCCGTGGAGCAGGTGCCGGGACTCGACGTGGCACGTGCCGCAGGCAGTGACCGGGAACGGATGGTCAATTTCCGTTTCTGCTCGCCCCGTTGGCAGGCGATCAGTAGCCTCTGCTCGAACACCGGATCGCCTACGCCTTGGAGTGATGGATGGAGCGTCCCGCTTGGGCCCCACGGAGCATCGACATCTCGGTGCCGAGCGTTTCGCGAATCTACGACTACTACCTGGGCGGTTCGCACAACTTCGAGGTCGACCGGGAAGCGGCCCGCAAGGCCATGGAGTTCCTGCCGGGACTCCCCAAGATCATGCAGGCGAACCGGGCGTTCATGCGCCGCGCCGTGCGTTTCGCGGCCGCCGAGGGCATCACCCAGTTCCTCGACATCGGCTCCGGCATCCCCACCTTCGGCAACGTCCACGAGATCGCCCAGGCCGTGACCCCGGGCGCGCGGGTCATGTACGTCGACCATGACCCGGTGGCCGTCGCGCACAGCCAGGCGGTGCTCACGGGCAACGACGGCGCGGACGTCGTCGCGGCCGACCTGCGCAAGCCCCGGGAAATCCTGTCCAGCCCGCAGGTCCAGCGCACGATCGACCTGAATCGGCCAGTGGCGCTGCTTCTCGTTGCCATACTTCACTTCGTGGAAGACGCGGACGACCCCTACGGAGCGGTGGCCGAGCTGCGCGCGGCGCTCGCGCCCGGCAGCCTGCTGATCCTCACGCATGCCTCGTACGAGGGAATTCCCCTGTCGGCGGAGCGGGCCGAGGGCGCGGTGGACGTATACAAGGACATTCGCAACCCGCTCATCATGCGCTCTCGGAACGAGATCGAGCGGTTCTTCGAAGGGTACGACATGGTGGAACCGGGACTGGTGCCGATGCCGCGCTGGCGGCCGGACACAGCGCCGGAGGACGAGGACCCCTACGCCTTCTCCGGGTTCGCGGGCGTGGGGCGTTCGGCGTGACCGCGGAGCCGGACGGCCCGGAGGACAGACTGCGCCGCTTCGCCACGATCTGGAGCCGGGCGGTGTTCCCGGTCACCTCGACGTCACTGACCCGGTCGGAGTTCGAGGCACAACTGCTCCCGCTGGCAAGGCGGTTGAGTGAGGCGCTGCGGGCCCGGCACTTCGACGCGGACGCGGGCAAGGCGGTCGGCGCCGCCCTCGTCGCCACGCACTGCACGGACCCCGACGCGCTCAGCTGCGCGCTGGACTGCGTCGACGCCTACCTCGTGCTCTACTGCGGCGAGAACGGCCCGCAGGAGGACCTGCGCACCCGCTCCTCCCGGCTCCAGCACGCCATGGCCGCCGGGTACGCGCAGGCGCTGCGCGAGCGGACGCTCGCCGAACAGGAGGCGATCGCCCGGGCCGCGCTCCAGGCCCAGGGCGTGGTCGCGCAGGCCCTGCACGCCAGCGAGGCACGCTTCCGCGCGGTGTTCGAAGGCGCGGCCATAGGCATCAGCATCGCCGACCTCGACGGCAACGTCCTGGAGGTCAACGGGGCGATGCTGCGCATGTTCGGCGGCTCCGAGCAGACGGTGCGCGGCCGCAACGTCCGGGAGTGGACGCACGCCGAGGACGCGCCGCAGGTCTGGCGGCTGTACGAGGAGCTGGTGCGCGGCGACCGCGAGCACTACCACGTGGAGAAGGCCTTCTACCGCCCGGACGGAACGGTCCTGTGGACCAACCTGACGGTCTCCCTGCTGCGCGACGCCGACGGCGCACCGCAGTACCAGCTGGCGCTGATGGAGGACACCACCGAGCGCCGCCTGCTCAACCTCCGGCTGCGCTACGAGGCCACGCACGACGCGCTCACGGGTCTGCCCAACCGCACCCTGTTCTTCGAACGCCTGGAGAAGGCGTTGGGCGCCGGCGCGGGTCAGCGGTTCGGGCTGTGCTACCTCGACCTGGACGGCTTCAAGACCATCAACGACAGCCTCGGCCACGCGGCCGGCGACCGGCTGCTCGTCGAGGTCGCCGACCGGCTCCAGTCCTGCGCCACCGCGCCCGGCGAGATGGTCGCTCGGCTCGGCGGGGACGAGTTCGTGGCGCTGACCACCGGACCGGACACCCAGCGGGAGGTCGACGACCTCGTCGCGCGCATCATGAACGCCCTGATCGCGCCGATCAGCGTCGACGGCCGGGAGTTGACCGTGCGCGGCAGCATCGGCGTCGTCGAGGGCGCGGCGCAGGAGCGCAACGCGGCCGAGGTGCTGCGCAGCGCGGACATCACGATGTACCGGGCCAAGTCGGCGGGAGGCAACCGCTTCGAGCTCGCCGACCCGGAGGCCGACGCCCGCGCCATCACCCGGCACGGGCTCACCACGGCGCTGCCGACGGCCCTGGAGCGGGGCGAGTTCTTCATCGAGTACCAGCCGCTGGTCCGCCTCGGTGACGGCAGCGTGCACGGCGCCGAGGCCCTGGTGCGCTGGCTGCACCCGCAGCACGGCGTCCTAGGCCCCGACCGGTTCATCCCGCTCGCCGAACACACCGGCCTCATCGTCCCGTTGGGCCGCTGGGTCCTGGAACAGTCGGTCCGTCAGGCCCGTGAGTGGCGAGAACGCCTCGCCGACGACGGCCCGTTGCGCATCAACGTCAACCTCTCGCCCTGCCAGCTCACCCACCCCGGCCTGGTGCAGGACACCGTGGAGATCCTGGAGCGCACCGGGGTCGCGCCGGACGCGCTCTGCCTCGAGGTGACGGAGTCGGCGCTGATCGGTGCCGACGACGACCTGCTCAAGCCGCTGCGCCGACTGGCCGAGATGGGAGTCGACATCGCCCTGGACGACTTCGGCACCGGCTACTCCAACCTCGCCAACCTGCGCCGGCTGCCGGTGAGCATCCTCAAGCTGGACCGGTCCTTCACCCAGAGCATGCAGCAGTTTCCCGCGGACCCCGTCGACCTCAAGATCGTCGAGGGGATCGTGTCGCTCGCCCACAGCCTGGACCTCGCGGTGACGGTCGAGGGCGTCGAGACCGGCGCCCAGGCCGAGCAGCTGCGGATACTGGGCTGCGACACGGCCCAGGGCTGGTACTACGCCCGACCGGGCCCGCCGGAGCGGCTGCACGAGCTGGCGCTGGTGGACGCGACGGGCTGACGGCCGTAATCCGGTTGCGGGGGGACCGGGGTCGCGCGCGACGATACGTGGGTGACCCATGAGGCAGACGATGTGAACGAAGCGATCGAGGGCGAACTGCGGCTGCTGGACCCCGCCGTCCGGTCCTCCCGCGACGAGGCGCTGCGCCTGTTCGACCCCGAGTTCGTCGAGGTCGGCGCTTCCGGCCGGCACTACACGTACGAGGAGACCGTCGCCGGGCTCCCTGACCAGCCGGGCAGTTCGGCGGACGGTCCGCGCTACGAGCCGTCGGCGTTCACGGGCGTGCTGCTGGCCCCGGGCCTGGTGCACCTCACGTACGAGACCGTCTTCGACGGCCGCCGGGCCCGGCGCAGCTCCCTGTGGCGCAGGCGGGACGCGGAGACGGGCTGGCGCATGTACTACCACCAGGGCACTCCGGTGCCGCCCGGGGCCGACTAGTGCCGCAACAGGCGACGTTCGCCCCGTCGCGACGCCCGGCACGCCCTCTCGCCGCACCGGCCGAAAGCCCGAGTACGCCCGGTACGAGGACTTGCGGCCGGCACGTCGGGAGCACGCACCGGACGCCGCTCCTTCACGGGTGAACGTTGCCTGCCACGGCACCAGGTGTGCTGTCCGGGGAGGTCGGTGACGCGGTGCCGCGGCGGCCCGGCTCAGCGTTCCAGCAGCATCCGTTGCAGCTCACGGGCCGCCCGCGGCGGTGCCACGTCACTGCGGTGGGCCAGGCCGATCCTCCGGTCCAGGCCGGGACGGGCCAGCGGGGTCACCCGCAGCCCGAGCCCGGAGCGGGCCGCCACCATGCGCGGCACGACGGCGACGCCCAGCCCCGCTCGGACGAACCCCAGCACCGCGTCCATCTCGCCGCCCTCCACGGCGAAGACCGGCTCGAACCCCTCGGCGCGGCACGCGGCCACGGTCAGCTCCCTGAGGTCGTAGCCGTGCCGGAACATCACCAGCCGCTCGCCCTCCAGGTCGGCGACGCGTACCGTCCGCCGCCCGCCGCCGGGCCGGGGCGCCTCCGCCGACGACACCACCACCAGGTCCTCGCGCAGCAGCTCCACCGTGGTCAGCGCGGGTGACGGGGTGGGCAGCGGCAGGACCACCAGGGCCAGGTCAAGGGCGCCGCGGGCCAGCTCCCGTACCAGGTCGTGCGAGCCGCCCTCCTCGATGAGCAGCCGGATCCCCGGATAGCGGTCGTGGAAGGCGCGCAGCACGTCCGGCAGCAGACCGGTGCACAGGCTCGGGGTCGCGCCCAGCCGCACCCGGCCGCTGCGCAGCTGCACCAGTTCCCCCACCTCGTGGCGCGCGGTGTCCGCGTCGGCGAGGATGCGCCGGGCCAGCGGCAGCAGCGCCTCGCCCGCGTCGGTGAGCGTGATGTTGCCCCGGGCGCGCAGGAACAGATCCGCCCCGAGCTCCCGCTCCAGCGCCCTGATCTGCTGCGACAGCGAGGGCTGCGCCACATGGACCGTCTCCGCGGCCCGGGTGAAGTGCCGGGTCTCGGCGACCGCCACGAAATACTGGAGCTGCTGGAACTGCATGGCTCCAGGATAACCCGCACGATAGATGTGTCCTATTGAATCAAGCCGGACCATGTCTTGGACCGATCGGGCTCCCCGGCCGTAGCGTCTCGTTCCATGGCTCTGGCAACGCGGACGGACCGACGGCCGTCCATGGCACGCACCGTGTGGGACTCCTCCGTCGGCAAGAAGTCGGTGATGGCCGTCAGCGGCCTGATCATGCTGCTGTACCTGGTCGCCCACATGATCGGCAATCTGAAGATCTACTTCGGGGCGGGCGAGTTCAACCACTACGCCCACTGGCTGCGCACCGTCGGCGAGCCCTTCATGCACTACGAGTGGACGCTGTGGCTCATCCGCGTCGCCCTCGTCGCCGCCGTGATCGCGCACGCCGTCTCCGCGTACCAGCTCAGCCGCCGTGACATCAGGGCACGGCCCACCAAGTACGTGCACGCCAAGCCGCGGGCGAGCTACGCGACCCGCACCATGCGCTGGGGCGGGATCATCCTCGGCCTGTTCATCGTCTGGCACCTGCTGGACCTGACCACCGGCACCGTGCACTCGGGCGGCTTCCAGGAGGGGCGCCCGTACGAGAACGTCGTGGACACCTTCTCCACCTGGTACGGCAACGTCATCTACATCGTCGCGATGCTCGCGCTGGGCCTGCACATCCGGCACGGCTTCTGGAGCGCCGCCCAGACCCTCGGCGTCGGCAGCCGCACCCGCGACCGCGCCCTGAAGAGCGTCGCCGACGTTCTCGCACTGCTGCTCACGGCCGGCTTCATCGCCGTACCGGTGGGCGTCATGACCGGAGTGGTGAGCTGACACATGAGCACCTACGTGGACTACACGACGGGCGAGCCGCTCGTGGACGACAAGGCCCCGTCCGGGCCCGTCGCGGAGCGCTGGGACAAGCGCCGCTTCGAGGCCAAGCTGGTCAACCCGGCCAACCGCCGCAAGCACACGGTCATCGTCGTGGGCACCGGCCTCGCCGGCGGCTCCGCCGGTGCCACCCTCGCCGAACAGGGCTACCACGTGGTCCAGTTCTGCTACCAGGACTCCCCGCGCCGGGCCCACTCCATCGCGGCCCAGGGCGGCATCAACGCCGCGAAGAACTACCGCAACGACGGCGACTCGATCCACCGGCTGTTCTACGACACCGTCAAGGGCGGCGACTTCCGGGCCCGTGAGTCCAACGTCCACCGCCTCGCCCAGATCTCGGTCGAGATCATCGACCAGTGCGTGGCGCAGGGCGTGCCCTTCGCCCGCGAGTACGGCGGCCTCCTCGACACCCGCTCCTTCGGCGGCGTCCAGGTGTCCCGTACGTTCTACGCCCGCGGCCAGACGGGCCAGCAGCTCCTGCTCGGCGCCTACCAGGCGCTGTCCCGGCAGATCGCGGCCGGGAACGTGGAGATGCATCCGCGCACCGAGATGCTCGATCTGATCGTCGTCGACGGGCGGGCCCGCGGCATCGTGGCCCGCGACCTCGTCACCGGCCGGATCGACACCTACTTCGCGGACGCCGTCGTCCTCGCCTCCGGCGGCTACGGCAACGTCTTCTACCTGTCCACCAACGCCATGAACTCCAACGCGACCGCCGTGTGGCGGGCGCACCGGCGCGGCGCCCACTTCGCCAACCCCTGTTTCACCCAGATCCACCCCACCTGCATCCCGCGCACCGGCGACCACCAGTCCAAGCTGACGCTGATGAGCGAGTCGCTGCGCAACGACGGCCGGATCTGGGTGCCGAAGGCCAGGGGTGACGACCGGCCGCCGAACAGGATTCCCGAGGACGAGCGCGACTACTACCTGGAGCGCATCTATCCCTCGTTCGGCAACCTGGTCCCGCGCGACATCGCCTCCCGCGCCGCGAAGAACGTCTGCGACGAGGGTCGGGGCGTGGGCCCCGGCGGACAGGGCGTCTACCTCGACTTCGCGGACGCCGTACGGCGGATGGGCCGCAAGGCCGTCGAGGCCAAGTACGGCAACCTCTTCGACATGTACCAGCGGATCACCGACGAGGATCCGTACGAGGTGCCGATGCGGATCTACCCGGCCGTGCACTACACGATGGGCGGTCTCTGGGTCGACTACGACCTCCAGACCACCGTCCCCGGCCTGTTCGCGATCGGTGAGGCCAACTTCTCCGACCACGGCGCCAACCGGCTCGGCGCGTCCGCGCTGATGCAGGGCCTGGCCGACGGCTACTTCGTCCTGCCCGCCACCATCAACGACTACCTCGCCCGCAACCCGCGGCTGGCCACCGACGACCCGGTGACCGACGAACACCCCGTCGTCCAGGAGGTGCTGGCCGAGACCCAGGACCGGCTGGGCCTGCTCCTGTCCGTCGACGGCGACCGCACCCCCGACTCCTTCCACCGCGAAGTCGGCGAACTCATGTGGGAGTTCTGCGGCATGGCCCGCACGGACGCCGGGCTGCGCAAGGCCCTCGAACGCATCCCGCAGATCCGCGAGGAATTCTGGCGGCGCATCAAGGTCCCCGGCACCGGCGAGGAGTTCAACCAGTCCCTGGAGAAGGCCAACCGCATCGTCGACTACCTGGAGCTCGCCGAGCTCATGTGCCTCGACGCGCTGCACCGCGCCGAGTCCTGCGGCGGCCACTTCCGCGAGGAGTCCCAGACTCCCGACGGAGAGGCGGCCCGCAGGGACGAGGAGTTCGGGTACGCGGCCGCCTGGGAGTTCACGGGAACGGGCGAGGCCCCGACCCTCCACAAGGAAGACCTGGTCTTCGAGTACGTCCACCCCACCCAGCGGAGCTACGCATGAAGCTCACCCTGCGCGTCTGGCGGCAGCGGAACGCCGACGCCGAAGGCGCCATGTCCACGTACGAAGTGGACGGGATCTCCTCCGACATGTCCTTCCTGGAGATGCTCGACACGCTCAACGAGGAGCTCATCCTCAAGGGTGAGGATCCCGTCGCCTTCGACCACGACTGCCGCGAGGGCATCTGCGGCGCGTGCAGCCTGGTGATCAACGGCGACGCGCACGGCCCCGAGCGCACCACCACCTGCCAGCTGCACATGCGGTCCTTCCACGACGGCGACACCATCGACGTCGAGCCCTGGCGGGCCTCGGCCTTCCCGGTCGTCAAGGACCTGGTCGTGGACCGCTCGGCCCTCGACCGGATCATCCAGGCCGGCGGCTACGTCACCGCCCCGACCGGCGCCGCGCCCGAGGCCCACGCCACGCCCGTACCGAAGCCGGACGCCGACTTCGCCTTCGAGCACGCCGAGTGCATCGGCTGCGGCGCCTGCGTGGCGGCCTGCCCCAACGGCGCGGCGATGCTGTTCACCTCCGCCAAGGTCAACCACCTGAACGTGCTGCCGCAGGGCGCGCCCGAGCGCGAGACCCGCGTCCTCGACATGGTGGCGCAGATGGACGAGGAGGGCTTCGGCGGCTGCACCCTCACCGGAGAGTGCGCCACCGCCTGCCCCAAGGGCATCCCGCTGATGTCCATCACCGGCATGAACAAGGAGTGGCTGCGCGCGACCCGCAAGGCCGCCAAGCGCTGAACGCGGAACGCGGAACGCTGAGCACGGAACGCTGAGCGCTGTGCCGTTCGGCGGAGGAGCGGTGCGGAGTCCGCGGGCAGGTGTGGTTCCTGCGGGTCGTCGGTGGTCGCTCGCGCAGTTCCCCGCGCCCCTCGGGCGGTGGGGGTGGCGCGACGAACTCCGGTCGGCCCGCTCAGCGGTCGTGTGTCCGCGACGTGGCCGGAAACCAGCGGTGCGATCAGGAAACGTTCGCCGGCGAGGTGCGGACGGGCGGGGCCGGGAGTGGTGCTCATCCCCGGTCCCGCCAGGCACCGACAGACCGTCGTGACCCGTGTACCAGGCCCGACGGCGACCGTTGTGGGGCAGTAGGCGTGGAATGTCCCGACGGTCCGACCCTGTGCGCGACGGTGCGGCCGGGGAGCGCCGGACGGTGGCCGAACCCGGCATTCAGCAGCCGCACATCCACGGGTCCCGCGCAGGACACGTCGAGGCCAGCCGGGGGCGGAAGAAGTGAGGTGCAGATTTCCTCACGCCTCTTTCATGCTTCCGCTCGGCACAGGAGACCGTCATGACCGCCATGCCCGCCTCGCCCCCCGCACTGGCCGCCCCGGCCGGAGGATCCGGCTATCTGGTCTCGCTCGCTCGCGACCAGGACGACGTCCGGGCCGCGCAGCGCCTGCGGCACCTGGTGTTCGCCGGGGAGCTGGGCGCCCGCCTCGACGGCCCCGAGCCGGGTCTCGACGTGGACGCCTTCGACGCCTACTGCGATCACCTTCTCATACGCGACAAGGCCACCGGGGAGGTAGTCGGCACCTACCGGCTGCTCCCGCCGGAGCGGGCCGCGATCGCCGGACGCCTCTACTCCGAGGGCGAGTTCGACCTCTCCCCGCTGGACGCGATCCGCCCCGGCCTGGTCGAGGTCGGCCGCTCCTGCGTGCACCCCGACCACCGTGACGGCGCGGTCATCGGCCTCATCTGGGCCGGGATCGCCCGCTACATGGTGGACCGCGGTCACGAGTGGCTGGCCGGCTGCTGCTCCATCCCGCTGGCCGACGGCGGCCTCACGGCGGCGGCCACCTGGGACCGGGTGCGCGAGAAGCACCTGGCGCCCGAGGAGTTCCGGGTCCGCCCGCTGCGGCCCTGGACCCCGCGGACGGACCTGACGCTGCCCCCGCGCACCGAGCTGCCCGCCCTGCTGCGCGGCTACCTCCGTCTGGGTGCCTGGGTGTGCGGCGAGCCCGCGCACGACCCCGACTTCGGGGTCGCCGACCTGTACGTGCTGCTGTCGATGCGCCGGGTCAACCAGCGTTATCTGCGGCACTTCCTCTCGCTCGTCCCGGCCTGATGAGCGTCTGGCTGCCCAGCGCGCCCTGCACCCCCGGGGCGTGCGTGGAGCCGGCGGGGTCCGCCATCGCCGTGCCGCGGGCCGTGCTGCGGCTGACGGCGATGGTCGTGCTCCTCCTGGCCGGCATCGCGCTGGTGCCGCTCGGCCGGTGGATCCCCGCGGAGCTGGTGCGCCGGTGGTCCCGGGTGATCGTGCGGGCCGCGGGCGTCCGGATCCGGGTCACCGGGAGCCCGGCGCCCACCGGTGGGCTGCTCCTTGTGGCCAACCACATCTCCTGGCTCGACATCCCGCTGCTCGCCGCCGTGCGACCGGCGCGGATGCTGGCCAAGGCCGAGATCCGGCGGTGGCCGGTGGCGGGCCCGCTGGCGGCCTCCGCCGGGGTCCTGTTCATCGACCGCGACCGGCTGCGCGCCCTCCCCGGCACCGTCGCGCGCATGGCGGACCTGCTGCGGGAGGGCAGGGCCGTCGCGGTCTTCCCCGAGGGCAGCACCTGGTGCGGCCGCGCCCAGGGCGACTTCCGCCGGGCCGCCTTCCAGGCCGCGCTCGACGCGGGGGCGGCCGTCCAGCCGGTGCGCATCCGCTACCGGCTCGCCGGCGGAGCGGACAGCACGGCCCCCGCGTTCGTCGGCGACGACTCGCTGCTCGCCTCCGTGTGGCGCGTGGTGTCGGCACGCGGGCTGGTCGCCGAGGTGGAGGCCTGCGCCGTCCTGCGCGGTGACGCCGCCCACGACCGGCGGGCCCTGGCCCGCGCGGCGCAGCACCGCCTGGGCCTGCGGTCCGCCGCCCATCCCTGACCCGCGGCGGGCGGAGGGATCAGGCGCGGCCGGACCACTCCCGCGCCAGATACGGCGCCGTGGCGCTGCCCTCCGCCCGCGCCACCGCCCGTGGCGTGCCCGCCGTCACGATCCGGCCGCCCGCGTCGCCGCCCCCCGGCCCCAGGTCGATCACCCAGTCCGCGCCCGCGACGACGGACATGTCGTGCTCGACCACGACGACCGTGTTCCCGGCGTCCACCAGCCCGTGCAGCTGGCGCATCAGCACCTCGACGTCGGCCGGGTGCAGGCCGGTCGTCGGCTCGTCCAGGAGGTAGAGGGTGTGCCCGCGGCGGCCGCGCTGGAGCTCGCTCGCCAGCTTGATGCGCTGGGCCTCGCCGCCGGAGAGCTCCGTCGCCGGCTGGCCCAGCCGCAGATAGCCGAGGCCCACGTCCAGCAGGGTGCGCAGGCTGCGGGCGATGGACGGGGTGTCCGCGAAGAAGTCCGCAGCCGCCTCCACGGTGAGGTCCAGCACCTGCGCGATGTTCCGCCCCCGGTACGTCACTTCGAGCGTCTCGGGGTTGTAGCGCGCCCCGCCGCAGTCCGGGCAGGGCGCGTAGGTGCTCGGCAGGAACAGCAGCTCCACGCCGACGAACCCCTCGCCCTGGCAGGTCTCGCAGCGCCCGCCCGGCACGTTGAAGGAGAACCGGCCGACGCCGTGACCGCGCTCGCGGGCCAGGTCGGTCGCGGCGAACTCCTTGCGGACGACGTCGAACAGGCCGGTGTAGGTGGCGAGGTTGGACCGCGGGGTGCGGCCGATCGGCTTCTGGTCGACCGCGACCAGGCGGCTCACGCCCGGCAGGTCCCCGGTGAGTTCACCGATGAGCGTGGACTTGCCGGAGCCGGACACCCCGGTGACGGCCGTGAACACGCCGAGCGGGAAGTCGGCCGTCACCGCGCGCAGGTTGTGACGGGTCACCGGCCCCACCGTCAACCGGCCGCGCGGGGCGCGGACTTCGCGTTCGGGGGCGGGGGAGCGGTCGAAGAGGAAACGCGCCGTCGCCGACTCCTCGGTGCCGGCCAGCTCCGCCACCGGGCCACTGTGCAGCACCCGTCCGCCGTGCTCGCCGGCTCGTGGGCCGACGTCCACCAGCCAGTCGGCGGCACGCACCACGTCGAGGTGGTGTTCCACCACGAACACCGAGTTCCCGGCCCTCTTCAGCCGCTGGAGCACCGTGAGCAGCGCCGCCGTGTCCGCGGGATGCAGACCGGCGGACGGCTCGTCGAGGACGTAGACCACGCCGAACAGGCCCGAGCGCAGCTGAGTGGCGAGCCGCAGTCGTTGCAGTTCGCCGGCCGAGAGGGTCGGGGTGGCGCGGTCCAGGCTGAGATAGCCGAGGCCGAGCTCGAGGACCGGTGCGATACGGGACGTGAGGTCCTCGGTCAGGACCCGGGCGGCCGCGGAGGTGCCGTCGAGCGTGCCGGCCAGCTCCGCCAGCGGCAGCGCGGCCAGCTCGGCGATCGTGCGGTCCGCGAACGTCACCGCCAGCGCCTCCGGACGCAGCCGGCTGCCGCCGCACGCCGGGCAGGGCGAGCTGGTCAGGAAGCGTTCCGCCTTCGCCCGCAGTGTCGCGCTCCGGGAGTCGGAGAACGTCTTCAGCACATAGCGCCGGGCGCTCATGTACGTCCCCTGGTAGGGGCGTTGGATGCGGTCGGCGTCGCGGACCGGGTGGACCGTCACCACCGGCTGCTCGTCCGTGAACAGGATCCACTGCCGCTGCTCGGCGGGCAGCTCGCGCCACGGCCGGTCGACGTCGTAGCCGAGCGTGTCGAGGATGTCGCGCAGGTTCTTGCCCTGCCAGGCACCCGGCCAGGCGGCGATCGCGCCCTCGCGGACCGACAGCGCCGGATCGGGGACCAGCAGCTCCTCGGCCGTCCCGTGGACCCGGCCGAGACCGTGGCACCGCGGGCAGGCGCCCGCGGCCGTGTTGGGGGAGAAGGAGTCGGAGTCGAGGCGTTCGGCGCCCGGCGGATAGGTGCCGGCCCGGGAGAACAGCATCCGCAGCGAGTTGGACAGGTTGGTGACCGTGCCGACGGAGGAGCGCGAGGTGGGGGCGGAACGGCGCTGTTCCAGGGAGATCGCGGGCGGCAGGCCGGTGATCTCCGCGACCTTCGGCGCCCCCACCTGGTGGATCAGTCTGCGCGCGTACGGCGCGACCGACTCGAAATAGCGGCGCTGGGCCTCGGCGTAGATCGTTCCGAACGCCAGCGACGACTTCCCGGAGCCGGACACCCCGGTGAACACGGCCACGACGTCCCTCGGGATGTCGACGTCCACGCCCCTGAGGTTGTGCTCACGGGCGCCGCGGACCCGGACGTAGGGGTCGTGTGGGCTGTGCATGCGGGGGCTCCGTAACGGATCTTCGACTGCGCTTCGACAGCGCGGCGAGTGCTCTTCGGCCGCTCTTCGGCTGTGGTGGGACAAACCCCGCGATTCTATGCGAGCACGGCGGGCGGTTCCCGGTGGCCGGCGCAGATGCGGGGGTGCCCGGCTTGTGCCAGTTTGGAACTCTCGGATGCCTGTTGTCGGCGCAATGGAAGGCCCGTGCGGATGAGTACTCCCGGTTTCGGTTTCGGACGCAGCCCCTTCGAGGAATTCGATGAGCTGATGTCCCGGTTCTTCGGCGGTTCGGGACAGGCCACGCCCTCCCGGCGGGTGCAGTCCATCGACATCGGCAGTCTGCTGTCGGAGCGGGCTCGTGAGCTGGTCGCCGAGGCCCGGGACCTCGCCGCCGAGGAGGGCGGCGAGGAGCTCGACGCGCGGCACCTGCTGGCGGCCGCCACCACGCACGACTCGACCCGGCGGCTGATCGCGGAGGCGGGCGCGGATCCCGACCGGATCAGGGAGCGGCTCGTCACCGGCAGGACCGCCGGCGAGAAGAGCGCGCCGTCCACCCTCACCCCGGCGGCCAAGCGGGCGCTGCTGGACGCCTACCAGATCTCCCGCGCCGAGGACTCCTCCTACATCGGCCCCGAACATCTGCTGCGCGCCCTCGCCGCCAACCCCGAGTCGACGGCCGGGCGGGCCCTCGCCGAGAGCGGCTGGGAGCCCACCAAGCTGCCGACCGAGACCGTGGGCGAGCGAGCCAAGGGGCCCAGCAGCACGCCGACCATCGACGAGTTCGGCCGTGACCTCACCGAGGACGCCAGGGCCGGGCGTCTCGACCCGGTGATCGGGCGCGATGACGAGGTCGAACAGACCATCGAGATCCTCTCCCGGCGCAGCAAGAACAACCCCGTCCTCATCGGCGACCCCGGCGTCGGCAAGACCGCCATCGTCGAGGGCATCGCCCAGCGCATCGTGGCCGACGACGTGCCGAAGACCCTCGCCGGCAAGCGGCTCGTCTCGCTCGACCTGGCCGGCATGGTCGCCGGGACCAAGTACCGCGGCGAGTTCGAGGAGCGGCTGAAGAAGCTGCTCGACGAGGTGAGCGAGCACTCCGACGGACTCGTCCTGTTCCTCGACGAGATGCACACGGTCGTCGGCGCGGGCGGCGGCGGCGAGGGCGCCATGGACGCGGGCAACATGCTCAAGCCCGCCCTGGCCCGCGGCGAGCTGCACCTGATCGGCGCCACCACCGTCGACGAGTACCGCAAGCACATCGAGAAGGACGCCGCCCTGGAGCGGCGCTTCGCCCCGATCCTGGTGGGCGAGCCGTCCGTCGACGACACCATCGAGATCCTGCGCGGCCTGCGCGACCGCTATGAGGCCCACCACCAGGTCCGGATCACCGACGAGGCGGTCGTCGCCGCGGCCGAGCTGTCCGACCGCTACATCACCTCGCGCTTCCTGCCCGACAAGGCGATCGACCTGATGGACCAGGCCGCCGCCCGGGTGCGGCTGCGCGCCAAGACCCCGCTCGCCGACACTCGCGAGATCGAGGACAGCGTCGCCGCCCTGAACCGGGAGAAGGACCAGGCCGTCGCCGACGAGGAGTACGAGCGGGCCAAGGAGCTCCGCGACCGGATCAAGGAGGCGGAGGGACGGCTCGCCGAGGTGGGCCGGGCGGAGGAGCAGACACCCAAGGTCACCGCCGACGACATCGCCGAGGTCGTCTCCCGCACCACCGGCATCCCCGTCGCGCAGCTCACCGAGGAGGAGCGCGAGCGGCTGATGAAGCTGGAGGAGCACCTCCATGAGCGGGTGGTCGGCCAGGACGAGGCCATCACGGCCGTCGCCCGAGCCGTGCGCCGCGCCCGGGCCGGCATGAGCGACCCCAACCGCCCCGTCGGCAGTTTCCTCTTCCTCGGCCCCACCGGCGTCGGCAAGACCGAGCTGGCCCGCGCCCTCGCCGCCGCCCTCTTCGGCGACGAGAACCGCATGATCCGCCTGGACATGAGTGAGTTCCAGGAGCGGCACACCGTCTCCCGCCTGGTCGGCGCCCCGCCCGGATACGTCGGTCACGAGGAGGCCGGTCAGCTCACCGAGGCGGTCCGCCGCCAGCCGTACGCGGTGCTGCTCCTCGACGAGGTGGAGAAGGCGCACCCCGACGTCTTCAACACCCTGCTGCAACTCCTCGACGACGGACGGCTGACCGACTCCCAGGGCCGCACGGTCGACTTCAAGAACACGGTCGTCATCATGACGTCCAACATCGGTGCGGACCGCATCCTCGCCGCCGGGGTCGAGGACTACGCCCAGCTGCGCGAGACGGTCATGCCGATCCTCCACCAGCACTTCCGGCCGGAGTTCCTCAACCGCATCGACGAGATCATCGTCTTCCGCGGCCTGGACCGCGCCCAGTTGCGCGAGATCGTGGACCTGCTGCTGGAGCACACCAGGCGCCGCCTGAGCGCCCAGGACGTCGACATGGAGGTCACGGACGCGGCCGCCGACCTGCTGGCGAACATCGGTCACCAGCCCGAGTTCGGCGCCCGTCCGCTGCGCCGCACCATCCAGCGCGAGGTGGACGACCGGCTCGCCGACATGCTGCTCGCGGGCGAGCTGGAGGCGGGCGACCGGGCGGTGGTTGACGCGTCGGACGGCGCCATCGTGATCAAGGCGGACAAGCCGGCCGAGGTGTGACGGCCGAGGACCCCGAGCGCCCCGCGGCCGCCGTCACCCGGCGGCCGCACCCGGGCGCACGATGCCCGCGAGCCGCCGGTAGGAGTCGAACAGGGCCTCGCGGTCGTACGTGCTGGTGGTGACGAGCACCTCCTGCGCGTCCGTCTCCTTCAGAACCGTCTCCAGCTCCCGCGCGACCTGCTCCTCGGTGCCGGCGATGTGCCCGCTGAGACCGGACTCGTAGAAGCCGCGTTCCTTCGCGGTCATCGTGCGGGACTCGACGGCCTCGGCCGCGGGCAGCGGCGGGAAACTGCCGTGCGTGCGCGAGTACGCCATGGACCACGCCTCCGGGACCAGCAGCCGCCGGGCCGCCTCCGGGGTCGCGGCGACCGCGATCGAGCCGGAGACGACGACGTACGGCTCCGCAGCCCACGGGGAGGGCCGGAAGCGGGCGCGGTAGTGGTCGATGCCGCGCCGCATCTTCTCGCGGTCGCGCAGATCGCCGATCACCATCGGCAGGCCCGCGCGGGCCGCGATGTCCGCGCCCTCGCCCATGGCCAGCACGAACGGTGGCACGGTCAGGCCCTCCGAGGGCCGCGCGTGCACCCCCGTCGGCGAGGTGCCGCGAAACCAGCCGAGCAACTCGTCGAGCTGGGCCGCGAACTCCTCGGCGTCGTCCTTGTCGTGCCCCAGTGCCCGGCGCACCCCGTCGGTGAATCCCACGGACCGGCCCAGTCCCATGTCGATGCGCCCGGGGAAGAGCGACTCCAGCACGCCGAACTGCTCGGCCACGACCAGCGGCCGGTGGTTGGGCAGCATCACCCCGCCGGTGCCGACCCGGAGCGTGTGGGTCGCGCCGGCCACGGCGGCGGCCAGCACGGTCGGCGCGGAACCGGCCACCCCGGGTACGCCGTGGTGCTCCGACACCCAGAACCGGTGGTAGCCGAGCCGTTCCACCTCCCGCGCCAGCCGCACGGTGTCACGCAGCGCCTCGGCGGCCGGCCGGCCCTCCCGGGTGCGGGAGCGGTCGAGGACGGAGAAGCGGGCCGAGGCGATCACGGAACTCATACCGGGTTCAACACCGGGCGGCCCTCGGGATTCCCCGGCCCGGAGGCCAGCGGCGCGAGCGCACCCGGGCGTCGCGCGGGGGCCGGACGAACTGCGGCTCCAGCGTGGCCGGTGGCGCGGCGAACGCCGGGGCCGCCCGCGGCGGCCCACGCCACGACCTCCTCCGTACGGTCGTCGTCCATGGCGAACCCGATCCAGGTGGGCCGCCCGCCCGCCGGCCGGCCCGCTGCCGAGGGCTGTACGACGTTGACGTCGGCCTGGTCGCACGGGCCGAGGCAGTCGGTCGTACGGACCGGGAAGCCGTGCTCGGCCGCCGCCGCGCGCAGCCGCTCCAGCTGCCGGACGTGGTCCGTGCCGGGGTGCTTGCGCGGGTCGCCGCAGCAGCAGCCCCGGCAGACGACCAGGGCGCAGGGGCGTCGGCCGGCGGCGCCGGTCAGGGACGTACGGGTGGCGGGGGGCACGGAAGGCATGCGAGCAGGATGATCCATCCGGCCCGTGCGGTTCGACGTGGGGTGTCTAGGGTGGCGGGGTGACAGACAGCGGCAAACGACCCCTCGCGGTGTTCGACCTGGACAACACCCTCGCCTCCACCGCGCACCGGCAGCGGTTCCTGGAGCGCAGCCCGCGCGACTGGGAGGCCTTCTTCGCGGCCGCCCCGCAGGACCCGCCGATCGCCGAGGGCGTGGCCCTGGCCGTGGCGAGCGCGCGGGAGTGCGAGGTCGTCTATCTCACCGGGCGGCCCGAGCGGTGCCGTCCCGACACGCTCGACTGGCTCGCGGCGCAGGGGCTGCCCGAGGGGCGGGTGTACATGAGGCGCAACGACGACCGCAGGCCCGCCCGGCGCACCAAACTGGAGATCCTGCGGCGTCTCGCGCGCACCCGGGAGGTCAGCGTGCTCGTGGACGACGACGAACTCGTGTGCGACGACGCCGAGCGTGCGGGATTCACCGTCGTCCGGGCGCGCTGGAGCGTCCCGTCGGCGGCGCTGGAGGCCGCCCAGGAGCACGAGGGGCGGACCTGACACCCGCGATGGCGCGCGGGTACGGCGGTGTCAGTCCGTCTCGTCGATGCGGAAGCCGACCTTCATGCAGACCTGCCAGTGCTCGATGGTGCCGTTGTCGATCTGGCCGCGGACCTGTGTCACCTCGAACCAGTCCAGATTGCGCAGGGTCTGCGAGGCGCGGGAGATGCCGTTGCGGACGGCTTGGTCGACGCCCTCGGGCGAGGTGCCGACGATCTCCGTGACCCGGTAGGTGTGGTTCGACATGCGGGTACTCCTCTCCGCCGTGACGGACATGTCACGGATCACTCCACGGTGCCCCACGCCGCGCCGGACCGCGAGGCGTCGGGCCTGCCTTCCGCCGAGGGGGTACGCCGGGCCGGCCGGCGCCGACGGACCCCCTCGGGCGGCGGTCCGCGCTCAGCGCGCGGTGCTCAGCGACAGCGCGAAGCGGCCCTCCGCGTCCGTCCACCAGTGGGCCAACTCCATCCCGGCGGACGCGAGTTCGGTACGGACGCCGGTCTGACGGAACTTCGCCGACACCTCCGTGCGCAACTCCTCGCCGGCCTTGAAGTCGACGGCGAGATCCAGGGCGGGAATCTTCACGGTCTGCTCGGTCCGCGCGCGCAGCCGCATCTCGATCCACTCGTGCCGCGCGTCCCACAGGGCCACATGGTCGAACGCGTCGAGCTCGAAGTCGGCCCCCAGCTCACGGTTGACGACGGCCAGCACGTTCTTGTCGAACTCCGCCGTCACTCCGGCCGCGTCGTCGTACGCCCGGACCAGCACCTGTTCGTCCTTGACCAGGTCCGTGCCGAGCAGCAGGGCGTCACCGGGCGAGAGCATGGCCCGTACGGACGCCAGGAAGCCGGCGCGCTCGGCCGGCAGCAGATTGCCGATCGTGCCGCCGAGGAACGCCACCAGCCGGGGACCCGGCGTGTCCGGCAGGGTCAGCGCGCCGGTGAAGTCGGCGATCAGCGCGTGCACGTCGAGCCCCGGCCGCTCGGCGGCCAGCGCCCGGCCGGCCTGGTCGAGCGCGCTCTCGCTGACGTCCACGGGCACGTAGGTGCGCAGGTCGGTCAGGGCGTCGATCAGGTACCGGGTCTTCTCGGAGGACCCGGAACCGAGTTCGACCAGGGTGCGGGCCCCGGTCGCCGCCGCGATCTCGCCGGCCCGGGTGGCCAGGATCTCGCGCTCGGCGCGCGTGGGGTAGTACTCGTCCAGCTCGGTGATCTGCTCGAACAGATCGCTGCCGCGGGCGTCGTAGAACCACTTCGGCGGCAGTGTCTTGGGGTCGGAGGTGAGGCCGAGCAGGACGTCGGCGCGCAGGGCGGCGTCCGTGGCGTCCTCGGGAAGGGTGCGGGTGATCTGGAACGGGCTCACGAACAGGGCTCCTTCAGGGATGCGGGTGCCGCCTCGGCGCTCGGCTCCTTGAGCGGGGTGAGCAGCACCTCCGTGCGGCTCGCCGCGAGCAGCGTGCGGTCGGGGACCTGAAGCCAGTGCGGATCGTCGTCGTAGGGCTCGGAGGCCACGACGGTGCGGAGGCCGGGTTGCGACAGGTACCAGAGGGTGTCGCCCCAGGCGGTCGCGGTGATGGTCTCGCCGTCGGTCAGCAGCAGGTTGAGGCGGGACCCCGGCGCCGCGGCCGCCACCTCGACGACCGTGCCGGACAGTGCCCGGCCCGCCTCGTCACCGGCGCGCAGCCGGTGCAGGACCAGCGCCCAGACGAGCGCCGAGTCGTTGCGCGCCTCCAGCGACAGCAGGTCCTCGGGCGGCAGGCTCCGGGAGACGGCGGCCAGCGAGTGCGGCCAGCCGGTCACGGCGCCGTTGTGGCTGAACAGCCAGGGGCCCGTCCCGAACGGTGCCGCGGCGGCCTCCGCGTCGGCGCCCGACAGGGTCGCGTCGCGGACCGCGGCGAGCAGCGCGGGGGCCCGTACGACCCGGGCCAGGTCGGCGAAGGACAGGTCGGCCCAGATGGGCCCGGCCCGGCGGTACCGGGCCGGCACGGGGTCCCCCTCCGCGTACCAACCCACCCCGAAACCGTCGGCGTTGACCGTTCCGTACCGCTGCCGCCGGGGCGCCCACGACTGGCGGTACAAGGCGTGCGGGGGCTCCACCAGCAGGCGGCCGAGCGGCTCGGGCGCCCCCAGGTAGGCCACATGCCGGCACATCAGACGGCCTCCGAGCGGGCGGTGCGGAACCCGGAGAAGATCTGCCGCCGGATCGGGTAGTCCCAGTTGCGGAACGTGCCCCGGCAGGCCACCGAGTCCACGGCGAACGAACCGCCGCGCAGCACCTTGTGCTCGGAGCCGAAGAACACCTCCGAGTACTCCTTGTACGGGAACGCCCGGAACCCCGGGTACGGCTGGAAGTCGCTCGCCGTCCACTCCCACACGTCACCGATCAGCTGGCGTACCCCGAGCGGCGACTCGCCCGCCGGATAGCTGCCGGCGGGGGCCGGCCGCAGATGCCGCTGGCCCAGGTTGGCGTGGTCCGGCGTGGGGTCGGCGTCGCCCCACGGGTAGCGGGTGGAGCGCTCGCCCGCCGGGTCGTGGCGGGCCGCCTTCTCCCACTCGGCCTCGGTGGGCAGCCGCCGCCCGGCCCAGCGGGCGTAGGCGTCGGCCTCGTACCAGCTGACGTGCAGCACCGGCTCGTCGGGCGGCACCACCTCGGTGACGCCGAAGTGCCGGCGCAGCCACTGCCTGCCGTCGCTGTGCCAGAACAGCGGGGCGGTGATGCCGTGTTTGCGGATGTGCGCCCAGCCCTCCGGCGCCCACCAGCGCCGGGTGTCGTAACCGCCGTCCTCGATGAACGCCAGATATGCGGCGTTCGTCACCGGGGCGGTGTCGATGTGGAACCCGGCCACCTCACGCCGGTGCGCCGGGCGTTCGTTGTCCAGCGCCCAAGGCTCGGTGGAGGTTCCCATCGTGAACGGGCCGCCGGGGACCAGGACTTCGGCGGGTCCCGTGACCAGCGGGGCGGGCTCCGGGTCCGGTGCGGTCAGGGCCTGCGGGCCGGAGCGCAGCTGATGGGTTATCAGCATCGTTTCGTCGTGCTGCTGTTCGTGCTGCGCGATCATCCCGAAGGCGAAGCCCGCCTCCGTCAGCCGGTTCCCGTGGAACGCGGTGCTCTCCAGCACGTCCAGGGCCCGGCCGCGCACCTCCGCCGCGTAGGCGCGGGCCTCGGCGGGCGGCAGCAGGGGCAGCGTGGGCCGTTCGGAGCGCGGGTGCTCGAAGGCGTCGTAGAGGTTGTCGATCTCGGGCCGCATGGCCTCCCGGCCGGCGACCGTGCGCAGCAGCCACTGCTCCTCCTGGTTGCCGATGTGCGCCAGGTCCCAGACCAGGGGCGACATCAACGGGGAGTGCTGGGCGGTCAGATCGGGCTCGTCGACGCAGTCGGTGAGCAGGGTCGTGCGCTCCCGGGCGGTGATCAGCGACGTCAGCGCGCGCTCGCGGAGGTTCTCGGCGTCGAGGGCGGGCTCGGTCATGTGCGGATGTCCTTCCCGTGCGCGCGACGGTCCGTCGTGTCGCGCAGTCGGTCGAGCAGATCGTCGGCGGGGCAGCGGCCCCGGGTCACGTAACGCTCCGTGAACGCGGCCACGGCCTCGACGACCCGGTTGCCGGCGCCGAGCCGGGGCAGGGCCTCCAGGGCCGCCGCGAAACACGTGACGGCGGCCTCGTGCAACTCCGGGTCGCCCAGCCCGTACCGGGCCGCGTCGACCCAGAGCGGGTTGTGCGGCGCGGGCAGGCCCACGGCTCGTTCGGCCAGCGGCTTCACGGTCCGGTAGGCGACCTCGGCGGCCTCCGGGTCGTCGAACAGGGCCGTGGTCACGGCGAGCGGCACGATCCACCCGTCGTCGCCGGGCTGCGCGTCGATCATCCGCAGCTCCAGATGGCCACGCGGCCTGACCGGCGGGAACAGGGTCGTGAGGTGGTAGTCGAGGTCCGCGCGGGTCGGCGGCCTCGGCGTCCCGGACCTGATCCACTCCCGGAAGGTCAGCCGTTCGGGTACGTCCCACGGGCCGCTGTCCCGGCGTACGCACATCACCGGCGCGTCCAGGACGTGCCGGGCCCACGCGGAGCGCGGCTCGGCGTCCAGCGGGGGCGCGCCCGCGCGGCCCGCGCCGATCTCCATCCAGATCAGCTGCCGGGTGGACAGCCAGCCGGTGGGCTTGCCCGCGGCCACGGGGGAGTTGGCGAAGGCGGCCACCAGGACCGGGCCCAGGGTGTGCGCCAGCCGCCAGCGTCTCCCGTGCCCGAGGACGCCCGGTTCCTCGTACCCGGCGTCGAGGCACACCTGCACCGAGGCCGAGCTGCACATCATGGCGCGACCGGCCGGACCCGTACGGTCCAGGCAGGCCTCCATGGCGTCGTAGCGCGGTTCGCGCAGGAAGCGGCTGGGTGTTCGCCAGGGATCGATACCGATGCCCGCGAGGCCGAGACCGTCCTCGTGGAGCACCGCGCGGACGGCGTCGAGGTCGGCGGAGACGATGTCGATGCACTCCGTCAGGGAGGCGGCGGGCGGCGAGCTCAGCTCCAGCTGGCCGCCGGGCTCAGTGGTGAGCGCCGACCTCAGAGGCACGGTCCGCAGCGCGGCGTAGGCCGCGTCGAGTCGTTCGGGTGTGACGGGGAGCTGCGGCCTGCGCAGCTCGTGGACGAGCCATTCCACTTCGACCCCGAGGGTGCGGGGTGGTCCCGTCTTGAAGCAGATGCCCCGGACCAGGGCTTCCACCTCGGGTTCGGTGAGGGTGGTCCGGGACTGCGTACAGTCGCCTTCCGCACCGCCACATATTGAATCGGACATGTCAGGATCCTCCTGAGATTCCACCGGTCCGCCGGTCCCGGGTCGACGGGACGGCGCCAGCGCTCGTCCTACCCAAGACCGTCGAGTCGAATCGCACAAGGGTACGCATCGTCACTTTCAGGGCACGCAACCTTCCCTCCCGGCATGTTCTCGGGGCCGGGAAACTCTGTTGCACGGCAGGACCAGCATCGCTCACGATGCGTTCATGAGCACGACGGGGGAGTCCACGGGGGAGTCCACGGGGGAGATCGCGCAGGCCGCGTTCGTGGCGGGTACGGGGGTCGCGCCATGAGCGCGCGCCTGCGCGGCATCGCCCGGGACACGCAGGAGATCGTCGCCACCGGGGCGTATCGCGCGCCCGCCGGGCACGAGGTGTCGATCGCTGCGGCGGTCGAGGCCGCACGCGAGGGCACACGGATGTACGGTCCGGGTCCGGTGCGGGTGCCACCAGCCGCTTCGCCCGTGGACACGGTCTTCGAGGTCACCGGCGAGAGCAGCCTGGAGGCCGCCCGCCGGCTCGCCGGACCGGTCGCGGTGCTGAACTTCTCCTCGGCCCGCAACCCGGGCGGCGGCTACCTCAACGGCGCCCAGGCCCAGGAGGAGGCCCTGTGCCGCGCCTCCGCGCTGTACACGTGCCTGCTCGGGGTCCGGGAGTTCTACGACCACCACCGCGCCCACCGTGACCCGTTCTACACCGACCGGGTTATCCACTCCCCGGCCGTACCGGTCTTCCGGGACGACCGGGGGCGGCTGCTGGACGAGACCTTCGTCGCCGGATTCCTGACCGCGGCGGCGCCGAACGGGGGCGTCGTGCTGCGCACGGCACCGGAGCGCGCGTCCGAGCTGCCGCACGCCCTGGCGGTACGGGCCGAACGGGTCCTGGAGACGGCCGCGGCCCACGGCTACCGCAGACTCGTGCTGGGCGCCTGGGGATGCGGCGTGTTCCGCAACGACCCGGCGCAGGTCGCGGGCGCCTTCCGGGCGCTGCTCGGCCCCGGCAGGCGGTTCGCCGGGACCTTCGAGCGCGTGGTGTTCGGCGTACTGGACCGCACACCGGGCGCGACGACCCGGACGGCCTTCGTGCGGGCGTTCCCGACCCGCCGGCTCCAGCCGTAGCGCGTACGGAGCGCCGGGCCGGCGGCGAATGCCGTGGCGGGTACGGGGCGCCGGACGCGGGCTCCAGCTGTGGCCAGGAACGGGTTCGGGCCCGTCAGCTCAGCTGTGGCCGGGAAGGGGTTCGGGCCCCTCAGCTCCAGCCGTAGCGTTCCTGCAGTCGGTGCCTGACCAGGTTGAAGCGCATGCGGTCCAGTGCGCACGCCTCCCGGCGCATGCCTTCCTCGTGCAGCCGCAGCACCCGGTCCACGTCGACCCACGAGTCGCGGCCCGACCGGTCCCACGGCCCGCTGCCTATCGGCACCCACTCCCGGTCGCCGTCGTGCCGCTTGCTGGAGAGCTGGACCGCGAGCAGCGTCCCCGCGGCCTCGCGGGCGACGACGAGCACCGGACGGTCCTTGCCCCGGCCGTCGTTCTCCTCGAAGGGCACCCAGGTCCACACGATCTCCCCGGGATCGGGGTCGCCGTCGTGCGCGGGCGCGTACTCGGTGCGCACCCCGCCGACCTCGCGGGGGTCGGCCTCGGTGGTCGCGGTGGGGCCCTGACGGCCCGGGACGTTCTCATCGGTAGACGCAGTCACGAGGCGTACCGTACGGGACGTGGGCGTACGGCGACCGACCGCCGTACGCCCCGGGCGTCAGACCTCCTCCACCGGCACCTTCTGCGCCGGCGGGTTCGCGATCCCGTTCAGCGGCGAAGTCCCTTTCGGACTCGACCCGTTCTGGTTCATGGAAGCCAGCAGCTGGCGGGCCAGCCCCAGTCCCGTCCCGCCCATGGTGAGCGCCTTGGCGAACAACTCGGCCATGCCGTCGGCGCCGTTGAGCAGCACCATGTTGTCCACGTTGCCGAAGGCGGACGCGCCGGCCCTGACGATCTCCGGCCAGTTCTCGGCGAGTTGCTGGGCGACGACCGCCTCCTGGTTCTCGGCGAGCGCGGCGGCTCGGGCCTTGATGGCCTCCGCCTCGGCGAGGCCCCGGGCCCTGGTCGCCTCCGCCTCCGCCAGACCCTTGGCCTGGGCCGAGGCGGCCTCGGCCTCACCGGTGGCCCGGGTCGCCGTGGCGGCCGCCGCACCCCGTGCCTCGGTCGCCTGGGCCTCGGCGCTCGCGGCCGCCTTGACCCGGGTCGCCTCGGCCGCCGCGGCCAGCTCCGTCTCCTTCGCCTTGGCCTGGGCCGCGGAGATGCGCGCGTCGCGCTCGGCCTCGGCCAGGGTGCGCTTCTCGTAGGCCTTGGCGTCCGCGGGCTTGCGGACGTCCGCCTGGAGCTGCTGTTCCCGGCGGTTGGCCTCCAACTCCGCCACCCGGGTCTCCTGGACGACCACCTGCTGGCGGGCGGCGGCGTCGGCGAGCGGACCGGACTGCCGGGCCTTGGCCGCCGCATGGTCGCGTTCGGCCTGGTAGCCGGCCTGGAGGATCTCGCTGTCCCGGGTGGCCTCCGCCATCCGCGCGAACGACTGCTGCTCGGCCTCGGTGGCGAGACGGTTCGCCTCCGCCTGTGCGATGCGCGCGTCCCGCTGGACGGCCGCGGCGTGCGGCATCGCCAGGTTCTGGATGTACCCGGTCGGGTCCTCGATCTCGTGGATCTGGAGCGAGTCGACGATCAGTCCGAGCTTCTCCATCTCCGTACCGCAGGCGGCCCGGGTCTGCCCGGTGAGCTTCTCCCGGTCCCGGATCATGTCCTCGACCGTCAACCCGCCCACGATGGACCGCAGATGACCGGCGAAGACGTTGTGCACGCGCTCCGACATCAGCTTCTGCTGGTCGAGGAAGCGCCGCCCGGCGTTGGCGATCGACACGAAGTCGTCGCCCACCTTGAAGATGACCACGCCCCGCACCTTGAGCGGAATGCCCTGGTGGGTCACGCAGTCCACGTGCAACTCGGTCTCGTTCAGGTCGAGGGAGAGCTTGCGCACCGCCTGCACGCCGGGCAGCACCAGGGTGCCGCGCCCCGTGACGATACGGAATCCCATGCCCGCCTCGAGCCCCTCGGTCCTGTGCGTGGACCCGGAGATGATGAGTGCCTCGTTGGGTTCTGCGACCCGCCACATCATCTTGAACACACCGATCAGAACGAGGACGGCGGCTACCGCCACCCCCGCAACGACGCCGACGACCATCGGCATACGCCCCCTTTGGATGGTGCCCTTTCGGCACCGAACGAAGGGAGTGTGCTCCTGCGCAAGCCCGGGGAGAAGACGCTGACGGATCCTTGTCGCAACCTTGACACACAAGGCCCTCACCTGCGGCGGTGCGGGCTCAACTGTCGTACGCGGCCGTGACGTAGACCGTGCGCGGCGGCAGGTACTCCACCACCATCACCACCGTGCCCCGCTCGATCCGGTCCGTCCGGGTGGCGGCGTACGCCAGGAAGTGTTCGGCCCCGCCGCGCACCCGGACGATCACTTCGCCGACCAGCCCGGGCCCGACCGTGCCGCTGACCCGCCCCATCAGACCCACCATCGACGCGTCGTCCATGGGCACAGGGTACGGGCGCAACGCCCTCAAGCCGCCGGTGAGTCCAGGGCGGCCGTGCGCGGCCACCGCTCGTGCCAGCGCAGTTCCGCCTCCAGTTGGGCGGCGAGCGACACCAGCAGCGGCTCGCTGTGCGCCGGGCCGAGCAGCTGAGCCCCCACCGGCAGGCCTCCGTCGACGAAACCGGCGGGGACGTTGACGCCGGGCCAGCCCAGGACGTTCCACGGCCAGGCGTAGGGGCAGGCGGCGATGATGGCACGGTCGGTGGCCAGACCGCTGAGATCGGCCATGGCGCCGACACGGGGCGGGGGCGCGGCGGTCGTCGGCGCCAGGACCACGTCGTACGTGTCGAAGAAGCCGCCGATCCGGCGGTGCAGGACCGCCTCGGCGCGCCGGGCGGCCCGCAGCGGCGCCCCGGCGAGCAGCCTGCCGAGCCGTGCGGAGCCGTGGGTGCGGGGGTCGAGCAGTTCGGGGGAGGGAACCGTGGCGACCCGCTCGGCGATCCCGGCCGTGGCGCGTGGTACGAACGTCAGTCCGATCCGGCCGTACGGCGGATCGGCCTCCTCGACCGAGTGCCCCGACGCGGCGAGCCGCTCGGCGAGTTCGACCACGCGGGCGCGAACCTCGGGGTGCAGGTGCGCGGGAGCCGCGGTGAACGGCGGCTTCAGGGCGAGTGCGATGCGCAGCCGCCCGGGGTCGCGGCCCACCGCCGTCGAGATGTCGAGCTCGGGCGGCCGGTGCGGGTCGAGGGCGTGGTTGCCGCTCGCCGCGTCCAGCAGCAGGGCGGCGTCCGCGACCGTACGGGCCAGGGTGCCGTTGACCGTGATGCCCTGGAAGGACTCGCCGAGCGGCCAGGTCGAGATGCGTCCGCGCTGCGGCTTGATACCGACGAGGTGGGTCCAGGCGGCCGGGATGCGCACCGAACCGGCGCCGTCCGAGCCGAGCGCGGCCGGTACGAGGCCGGCGGCGACCGCGGCGGCGGAGCCCCCTGACGATCCGCCCGGGGTGTGCTGGGTGTTCCACGGGTTGCGGGTCGCGCCGAAGGCGGGCCCCTCGGTGAAGGGCCACTGCCCGAGCTCGCAGGTGTTGGTCTTGCCGACGACGACGGCGCCGGCCGCGCGCAGCCGCCGTACCGCCTCGCCGTCCTCCGCGACCGGCGGGAACTCGCCCGGACAGCCGAACGCGGTCGGCTCGCCCGCGACGTCCATGTCGTCCTTGACGGCCACGGGCACCCCGAGCAGCGGGCGCCGCGCTCCCGCGGCCAGCCGCTCGTCCGCCGCCGCGGCCTCGGCGAGCGCGGCCCGCGTCCGGACGATCCGGAAGGCGTTGAGCGTGCTCTGAGTGGCCTCGATCCGGGCCAGCGCGTCCTCGACGAGGGACTGGGACGTCACCTCCCCGGAGGCCAGCGCGCGGGCGGTCTCCGCCAGGCCGGCGGAACGGTCGAGCGTCATACGGGACTCCTCCGGGACGGCTCCGGGACTCCTGCGGGACTGCGAGTTCTACCGCACGGTAACGTCTGGCGTACCGGTGAGGGAACGTCCCACGCGGAGGCGGGGAGTTGGCGGGTCACAGTCACCGCCACAGGCTTCGCACCGGGCTCAGCGGGTCGTGCGCGAACCGTTGACGCTGCTGGGGACCCCCTACTCCCTGATCGAATCTCCGAACCTCGTTCGGATTCTCGAACAGGTGAGCCCGAGGGGAAGCCGCAACGTGACCAGACCCCCCTCACGCCCGGACGGCCACCGGGTCAGTTCGCCGCCGTCTCCCCGCAGGGTTCGCTGTCCGGCAGATGCGTCTCGGCCCACCGTCGGAGTTCCTCCAGGGCGGGCGCCAGCGCGCGCCCCGACGCGGTCAGCTCGTAGGAGACCCGCAGTGGCGGACCCTCGTCGACCTCGCGCACCACCAGTTTGGCCGTGCCGAGCTCCGTCAGCCGATCCGACAGCATGCGCTCGCTGATGCCGGGCACGGCCCGGCGCAGGTCGGCGAAGTACGCCGGCCCCCCGAGCAGGACGGCCACGATCGGACCCGTCCACCTCTTGCCCAGCAGGCCGAAGACGCGCGTGATACCGCCGTCCACCTGTGAGCACGCCGCTGGGCTGTGGGTCGCTTCGCTCCGGACCCCGTCGATCGCCATGCGCCCAGGATACCGCCTGAAAATTCGGGGATGAAAAATAGTAAGTACCTGTGTTATCTATAGCTAGGTACGAAACCTCAGCCCACCTCCCCCGGTGGGCACCGTATGTCTGGAGACACCCATGGCCACGTTGCTGCACATCGACTCGTCCGTGTTCCCCCACGGGGCGTCCGCGTCCCGTTCCGTCACGGACGCCTTCCGCAAGACCTGGCAGGAGCAGCACCCACAGGGCACGGTGATCTACCGCGACCTCGCCACGAACCCCGTCCCGCACCTGACCGCGGACGCCCACACGGCCGGCTTCGCCGACCCCGCCACACACACGCCCGAGCAGGCCGCGGCCTTCGCCGAGCGGGTGCGGCTGGTGGAGGAGCTGGAACGGGCGGACGCGGTGGTCATCGGCGCCCCGATGTACAACTTCACGATCCCGTCGACCCTCAAGGCGTGGCTGGACAACGTGATCCTGATGGGTCGCACCGCCATGACGGAGGAGTCCAGGATCAAGGGCACCCCGGTCACTGTGATCGCCAGCCGCGGCGGCTCCTACGCCCCCGGCACCCCGCGCGAGGGCTTCGAATACGTACAGAACTACCTGGAGGCCGTCCTGCGCGACACCCTCGCCCTGGACCTCGACTTCATCGTCCCCGAGCTCACGATGGCCCCGCACAACCCGGCGATGTCCGAGCTCGTCCCGCTGTTCGAGGCCTCGCGTGAGCGCGCCCACCAGGACGCGGTCGTCAAGGCCAAGGAGGTCGTGGAGCGCCTCGCGGCCTGACCGACGCGCGGTCCGTCCCGGCCTCCCGGCGCCCGGTCGCCGGGCACGGCACAGTGGTGGACATGAACGCGGCTGACGACAGCGGGGGCCTGGGCCGGGCGGTGCACGTGGCGACCAGGCTCCCGGCCCAGGACCTGGACCGGGCGCGGCGCTTCTACTCCGCACAGCTCGGTCTGGAGCCCGTCGACGAACGGCCCGGCGGGCTGCTGTACCGGTGCGGGGGCACGGAGTTCGTGCTCTTCCGGTCGACGGGAGCCTCGCCCGGCACCTTCACGCAGATGGCGTGGACGGTCGACGACCTCGAAAGGGTCGTCGTGGAGCTCCGGCGGCGCGGTGTGGTGTTCGAAGAGGTCGACGTACCCGGGATGCGGACCAGGGACGGGATCGCCGAGGTCGAGGGCAACTACCCGAGCAAGGGCGCCCGGGGCGAGCGCGGCGCCTGGTTCCGGGACAGCGAGGGGAACCTGCTGGGCATCGGCGAGCCGGTCCGCTGAGCGGCTCGGCTCGGCCCGGACGTCGGCTGATCAGCGGGTGTTAGTTTGGGCCGCATGGCTCTGCGTAACGCGGTGATGGCCGCCCTTCTGGAGGGTGAGGCGTCCGGGTACGACCTTGCGAAGGGATTCGAGGCCTCGGTCGCCAACTTCTGGATGGCCACCCCGCAGCAGATCTACCGGGAGCTGGAACGCATGGCGGGCGAGGGGCTCGTCGCCGCGCGCATGGTGCGGCAGGAGCGTCGGCCCGACAAGCGGCTCTTCTCGCTCACCGAGGCCGGGCTCGACGCCGTTCGCGCCTTCCTCGCCGAGGACCCGGCGAAGCCGCTCGCCATCCGTGACGAGCTGCTGGTCAAGGTGCAGTGCGTCGACCTCGGCGACCTCGAGGTCGTCCGCGCCGAGATCGTCCGGCGCACGGAGCGGTCCGCCGCCAAGCTCGCCCGGTACGAACGCGGCCGCGAGCGCCTCCTGGCCGGACGTTCCGAGGACGAGTACTGCGCGACCGGCGAGCGCATCGGCCCCTACCTCACCCTGCAGGCGGGCCTCGCCCTCGAACGCGCCAACGTCCGGTGGGGCGAGCTGGCCGTCCGGCTGCTCGCGCAGCGTGCCGCCGCGCTCGCCGCACCCGCGCACGGCTGACCCCCGGCCGCCCTGGCGAAGCCACGGCGCCGGGGGAAGCGCGGCGGTGGGGTCGGCTCAGTCCGTCCCGGGGACCGCGTCCGCGCGCATCATCACGCAGTCGAACTCGATCACGCGCCCGGTCTGTGCCTCCCGGGTCACCGGGTACATCCCCGTGATCCCGAAGCCGCCGGCCTCGTACACACCGATCGCCTCGGTCATCGGCGGGCTGCCCTCGTACAGCCGCAGCACGGCGACCTCCGACTGCAGGCCGACGAACTCCGCGACCCGGTCCCCGCCACCGGCGAACACCTCGAGGTCGTAGCCCTGGGTGTCCATCTTGAGGAACGGGCGGGGCTCGTCGATGCCGTCGAGGGCCTTCTCCATCATCGAGTCCAGCCGCCGGATCTCGATCTCCTCGCTGTCGCTCTTCGCGAACCGGAGATAGCGGTCCTTGCCGTACTCGCTGGGCGGGAGCAGGGAGTTCATCGTGTTCCAGCCCGTGTGGATGGTGCTGGCGGTGTCCTCACGGCCGAGGCCGTACCGGTACACCCACCAGTCCGGGTCGTCCGCGGCGGCCTTCTCCAGTACGGCGAAGTGCTCAGACGTGGGCTCGAAGGAGACGATCCGGCCGGTGTAGCCGAACCGGCGCAGCCGCCGGGCGTACTGGCCCCGGTTGGCCCCGACGTCGAAGACGCAGTTCACGCCGTAGAGCTCCAGCATCGCGGCCACGTGCTGCGGGCAGAGGTACTCGGCCGCCGCGAGTTGCAGCTTGCGCTCGTCGTTGCCGGCCGCCGGGTCGAGGAGCAGCCGCGCTCCGCTGTCGCCGAGGCGGACGGAGGTCGCCTGCGCGACGCCCTCCTCCCGCTGGGCGCGGGTCCTGCGGCGCCGGACCACCCAGGTGTCCTCACCGGCCCCGGCCACCGTGTACCGGCCGTCGTCCCGGGCCAGCACGTCGGCACCCGGTCCCAACGGGATCCGGACCCGCCCGCCGCGCCGCGAGACCACAGCGGCACCGGGGCCGAGATCGGTCACCTGCAAGCCCAGTCGGGGCATCAACTTGAGCAGTCTTCGGTAAGCGGTCTGCATCGCTTCACCCTTGCAGACGAGACGGTCGGCCGTCGCCCCTATGAATGAGATTTGACTACCCGGTGAACGATGTCCGTCGCCTTCGCCCGGCCCGGCCCGGCTCTGCTCCGCCTGCGTCCGCCCGACAGGTTCCGCTTGACTTCGAGAGCGCTCGAAGCCCTAGCGTCACAAGGGTCGGACACGATCCGGGAGAGCGGAGACGGACATGCGTGTGGGTGTGCACATCAACCGGTTCGACCACGCCGGGGGCGCGCCCGCGCTCGGTGCCGAGCTCGCCGCGGCGGGCGTCGCGGCCGAGGCGGCGGGTGTCAGCCGGCTGTCGGTCATGGACCACTACTTCCAGATGGAGTTCAACGGCGGTGCCGAGGCTCCGATGCTGGAGGCCTACACGACCCTCGCCTACCTCGCCGGACACACCTCCACCGTGCGGCTGGGGGCGCTCGTGACCGGGGTGACCTACCGGCATCCCGGACTGCTCGCCAAGATCGCCACCACGCTGGACGTGGTCTCCGGTGGCCGGGCCACGCTGGGCATCGGGGCGGCCTGGTACGACCGGGAGCACGACGGGCTCGGTGTGTCGTTCCCGCCGGTCGCGGAGCGTTTCGAGCGGCTGGAGGAGACGCTGCGGATCTGCTTGCAGATGTGGGACCCGCAGGACGACGGCCCGTTCGAGGGCAAGTACTACCAGCTCGCCGAGACCCTGTGCGTGCCTGCGCCGCTCAGCGTGCCGCACCCCGAGATCATGATCGGCGGCGGTGGCGAGCGGAAGACGCTGCGGCTGGTCGCGCGGTACGCGGACGCCTGCAACCTGATCGCCGCCTCGCCCGAGGAGATCCGGCACAAGCTCGGCGTGCTGCGCGGGCACTGCGAGAACGAGGGGCGCGCCTACGACTCGATCCGCAAGACGATCGCGTACACCGGCGAACCCGCGACCACCGGCGACACCGAGACCTTCCTGCGGGACATCGACGGCTACGCGGGCCTCGGCATCGACACCGTGATCCTCGCCCCGCGCCTGGGCGAGCCCGCCGCCTGGATCGAGCGCTTCGTGGCCCCGGTCGTGCCGCTCCTGGCCGAGCTCGACTGACACGCGTGCGGGGACCGGGTCCCGAAGGCTCCGGCCCCCGCGGCAGCGGTGACGACGGTCAGGCGGCGGCGACGTCCGCGGCGTGGCTGTGCAGACGGGCGACGACCTCGGTCAGCTGGGCGGCGACCTCGGCGTCGTCGACCGGGTGGGTCTCCGCGAAGCGGACGACGGACCCCGGGATGGACAGCTTGACGTCCTCGAGCACCGTGCCGCCGGCGATGCCCACGGCCTTGCGGGTCTCGTCCTGCGCCCACACGCCGCCGAACTGGCCGTAGGCGGTGCCCGCCACGGCGACGGGCTTGCCCGTGAAGGCGCCGGCGCCGTACGGACGGGACAGCCAGTCGATGGCGTTCTTCAGGACGGCCGGGATGGTGCCGTTGTACTCGGGCGAGAAGAGCAGGAAGGCGTCGGAGGCGCCGGCGGCGGCGCGCAGCTTCGCGGCGGCGGCCGGGACGTCGCCCTCCACGTCGATGTCCTCGTTGTAGAACGGGATGTCGGCCAGGCCCTCGAACACCTCGACCTCGGCGCCGGCGGGGGCGAGCTTGACGGCGGCTTCGGCGAGCTGGCGGTTGTGCGAACCGGCGCGGAGGCTACCGACGAGCGCGAGGATACGAACGGACATGTGGGGGCTCCCAAGATGCTGAAACATTGCTGACACGATCCGGACCGAGGTCCGTTTAAATCTGTATCACTGTAACCGGACCGCGGTCCAGTTTCATCCGCATGCTTTACGCTGTGTTCATGTCCACACAGCTGCCGCCCTTCACGACACCGGAACGGCCGGTCGAAGAGCCCGAGTTGTTGCAGCTGGGCGTCATGGAGGACGAGCCGTGCCTGCGCGCCGACGCCGCGCGCAACCGGGCCCGGCTGCTGGACGCCGCCGCTCGGCTGATCGCGGAGCACGGCGCCGCGGGCGTCACGATGGAGGCGGTGGCCGCGCAGGCCTGCGTGGGCAAGGGGACGGTCTTCCGCCGCTTCGGCGACCGCACCGGCCTGCTCACGGCGCTGCTCGACCATTCCGAGCGGAAGTTCCAGGCCGCGTTCCTCGGCGGGCCGCCGCCGCTGGGGCCCGGAGCGCCGCCGGTGGAGCGGCTGCGGGCGTTCGGCTGGGCACTGCTGCGCCGCTTCGTTGACGAACTGGACCTGCAGCTGGCGGCGGAGTCGACCCCGGAGCGCCGCTACGCCGTACCGGCCCGCCAGGTGCAACACGCGCATGTCGTCATGCTGCTGCGGCTGGCCGTTCCGGACGCGGACTGCGAGCTGCTCGCCCACACGCTGATGGCGCAGCTCAACCCGGTGCTGATCCACCATCTGACCAAGCAGCGTGGCATGCCCCTGGAGCGTCTCGAGGCGGGCTGGACGGACATGGTCGCCCGCGTCACCTGTACCGAGCCGCCCCGCTGAGCCGGTCTCAGCCGTGGGCGGCGGTGCCCGAGCAGGCCCGCGCCGAGCGCGAAGAGCGTGCCGCCCCCGAGGACCTCCGCGCCGACCGGGTGACGTACGCCGGCCACGAACAGGTCCGCCTCGCGCTTTTCGTGGATCGAGTGCCCGCGAGGCGCCCCACCCTCGCGCCGTTGGTTGCATCGTCAACGGCCTTCCCCCGCCCGGGATCCCCGTCCGGGCTTCTGCCAAGATGCGGTACGTCATGGTGGAGATACCGAAATCGCCCCCGCCCTCGTCGCCCGCGCCGCGCGCCGTCCCCACGAGCGCCGATGTGGCCCGAGTGGCCGGCGTCTCGCGCGCGACCGTCTCCTACGTCCTCAACAACACCAGCGCCGTACGGATCAGCGAGCCCACCCGCCGCCGCGTCCATCAGGCCGCGAAGGAACTGGGCTACGTCCCGCACGCGGCGGCCCGCAGTCTGCGCGCCGGGCACAGCCGCATGGTGCTCATGCCCGCGCCGGCCGTCCAGGCCGGTCCGCTCTACAGCCAGTTCCTCAACGAACTCCAGTGGGCGCTCGGCCGGTTCGACTACACGGTCGTGCAGTACGGCACCGTCGGGGTGCACGGTGACGAGGCCGCCCGCGCCTGGGCCGAACTCCGCCCGGTCGCCGTCCTCGTCCCCGGTGCCGGTCTCGGCCCGCAGGGCGTGGCCGTGCTCAAGCGCTCCGGCGCCCGCGCGGTGGTCACCCTCGGCCCCGAGTCCGTCGAGGGCGCGCACGCCCTGCTCATGGACCACGAGGGCGTCGGCCGAGCCGCCGCCGCCCACCTGTACGCCCGCGGCCGCCGCCGGGTGGGTGTCGTCGTCCCCACCGAAACCGGCTTGGAGGGTTTCTCCCGGCCCCGCCTCGCCGGGGTGCGCGACGCGCTGGCCGGCACCGACGCCACGGTCGTCGAGCTGCCCCTCGACTACGAGGAGGAGTCCGCCGCCCGGCTCGCCGCCCGCTGGCGTGAGCTCGGCCTCGACGCGGTGTTCGCGTACAACGACGAGTACGCGATGCTGCTGATGCGCGCCCTGCAGGACGAGGGCGTCCGGATCCCCGGCGAGACGGCCGTCATCGGCGCCGACGACCTCATGCTCGGCCGGCTGCTGCGGCCCCGGCTGAGCACGGTCCACATCGAGCTGCCGTCCGGCCGCGACCTCGCCGAACTGGTCGACCGCGCGGTGCGCGACCCCGGCGCCGAGCCCGAGACACACCGCGTCCTGGGAGCCTCGGTGGTGCACCGCGACTCCAGCTGACGCGACCGATGGCGCGCGGACTTGGTGCGCCCCCGGCTCGCCGCCGTCGGCCGCTGTCGCTCACCGGGGACGCCGGCCACGTCATTCCCGGGCCCGCCGCCTGTTCGTCCCTGGGTCCGCCGCCTGTTCGTCCCTGGGTCCGCCGCCTGTTCGTCCCTGGGCTCGCCCCCCCGTTCGTTCCCCGGTCCGCCCTCCCCGCATCGAGCCCGGGGAGGCCGCCCACACGTGCCGCCGACCGGCGCCAAGGGGCTCGACCTGGCAGTCTCCGACGTACGCGTCCTGGCCCGGACGCCGCGCTCGCCGAGTGGCGCCGCACCGACTCCCGGCGGCTGCCCGGTGCCGGCTCCGGGTCGTGTCCCGGCCCGTGTGGGACAGGCCGGCCGCTTCTCGTCCGTGTGTGACAGGCGGCACTCTTTTCGTACGACCCTGACTAGGATGTTGCGCGCTCAACCAGATCGGGATGCGTTCGACCACCGGATGCGGCTCGCACGGCTGCGCCGGATCACCGTGTCCCGCCGCGCGGCCGCCGAACCGGCCGCGCACCACACGGGACTCCCGCACCGAGTCCCGCCGGTCACGAACGGAGAGCCGCCATGCCGTTGCTCGACCCCAAGACCTGGCAGTCCCGGACAACCACCGGGCCGGAGTACGCCGTCACCGAGCCCGCCACCGGCGACACCCTGGGCACGGTCACCCTGGCCGCAGCCGAGGACGTCCGTACGGCCGCGGCCGACGCCCACGCCGCCCAAGGGGAGTGGGCGCGCCTGCCGCACTTCGTCCGTGCCGGGGTGCTGCGCAGGGCCGGCGACCTGTTCGCGGCGCACGCCGACGAACTGCGCGAGTGGATCGTCCGTGAGGCGGGGTCCGTCCCCGGCAAGGCCGACTTCGAACTGCACGTCGCGGCCCAGGAGTGCTATGAGGCCGCCGCCCTGGCCTCCCGCCCGGCCGGACAGGTCCTGCCCAGCGAGGCGCCCCGGCTGTCGTACACCCGGCGCGTCCCGGTCGGTGTGGTGGGTGTGATCGCCCCGTTCAACGCCCCGCTGATCCTGTCCATCCGCTCGGTCGCCCCGGCCCTCGCCCTCGGCAACGCGGTCGTCCTGAAGCCCGACCCGCGCACGGCGGTCTGCGGCGGCCTCGCCCTGGCCGCGGTGTTCGCGGCGGCGGGCCTGCCCGAGGGCCTGCTCCACGTGCTGCCCGGCGGGCCCGAGGCCGGGCAGGCGCTGGTCGCCGACCCGCAGGTGCCCGTCGTGTCCTTCACCGGCTCCACCGCGGCGGGACGCGCCGTCGGGGAGGCGGCCGGACGGCACCTGAAGCGGGCACATCTGGAGCTGGGCGGCAATTCCGCCCTGATCGTGCTGGAGGACGCCGATCTCGACGCGGTGATCTCCACGGCCGCCTGGGGCTCGTTCTTCCACCAGGGCCAGATCTGCATGACGACCGGCCGCCACCTGGTGCACCGGTCCCTGTACGCGGAGTACGTCGCGCGGCTCGCCGCCAAGGCCGACGCCCTCGCGGTCGGCGACCCGCACCGCGCGCGGGTCGACCTCGGCCCGCTGATCGACGCCACCCAGCTCGCCAAGGTGCACGGCCTGGTCGAGGCCAGCATCGCCCAGGGAGCCAAGCTCGCCGCGGGCGGCACCCACGAGGAACTGTTCTACCGGCCGACCGTCCTCGCGGACGCCGACGACCGCACCCCCGCCTACGCGCAGGAGGTCTTCGGCCCGGTCGCGCCCGTGCGCTCCTTCGCCACCCCGCAGGAGGCCGCGGCACTGGCCGCCGAGGGACCCTACGGCCTCTCCCTGGGCATCGTCACCCGCGACACCGCCCGCGGCCTCGACCTCGCCGAGCGGATCCCGACCGGCATCGTCCACATCAACGACCAGACGGTGAACGACGAGGCCGTGGCGCCCTTCGGGGGCGTCGCCGCGTCCGGCACCGGCGCCCGCTTCGGCGGCGAGGCCAATCTGGAGGCCTTCACCGACGTGCGCTGGACGACGGTGCGCCCGGACGTGGCGCCCTACCCCTTCTAGGGACTCGTCCCCTCCCCGCCCGGGGATTCTTCCCAGGGACCCCGCCGGGAACTGCTCGCCCCTACTCGCCCTGCGCCTGCGCCTGCTCCTGCTGTTCGGCGATGCTCTTGCGGACCTCGTCCATGTCCAGCTTCCGGGCCTGGCCGATGACGTCCGTGAGAGCGGGCTCGGGCAGCGCTCCGGGCTGGGCGAACACGGCCACCTGGTCGCGGACGATCATCAGCGTCGGAATGGACTGGATACCGAAGGCCGCGGCCAGCTCCGGCTGCGCCTCGGTGTCGATCTTGCCGAAGACCAGGTCCGGGTTCGCCTCGGCGGCCTTCTCGTAGACCGGCGCGAACTGACGGCACGGCCCGCACCAGGCAGCCCAGAAGTCGATGAGGACGAACTCGTTCTCCGTCACCGTCTGGTCGAAGTTCTCCTTGGTCAGCTCCACGGTGCTGCTCATGCGTACATCCCTCTTTCTGGTGTGGGGGCGAAACCGTCCGCACAACACGGCCGGACGGGGAGGTATTCCGCTGGGTATGCGGCGCACGTACCCGTGTGGCCTCCGGGCACACCACCCAGCAGACTGTGCCCATGACGGAAACGGAATCCATCGCGTACGACGTCGTGGTGCTCGGGGCCGGGCCCGTGGGGGAGAACGTGGCCGACCGCACCCGCGCGGCCGGCCTGTCCACCGCGGTCGTGGAGAGCGAACTGGTCGGCGGCGAATGTTCCTACTGGGCCTGCATGCCCAGCAAGGCCCTGCTGCGCCCGGTCATCGCCCGCGCCGACGCCCGCCGTGTGCCGGGCCTGCGCCAGGCGGTGCAGGGCCCCCTCGACGCGGCCGCGGTCCTCGCCCACCGCGACTACTACACCTCCCACTGGAAGGACGACGGCCAGGTGCGGTGGCTGGACGGCATCGGCGCCGTCCTCCACCGCGGTCACGGGCGCCTCGCGGGACCCCGCACGGTGACCGTGACCGGCCCCGACGGCGAGCGGCACGTCCTCACCGCCCGGCACGCCGTCGCCGTGTGCACCGGCACCCGCGCCCAGCTGCCCCCGCTGCCGGGCCTCGCCGACGTGCGGCCCTGGACCAGCCGGGAGGCCACCAGCGCGCAGGCGGTGCCCGGACGGCTCGTGGTGGTGGGCGGCGGTGTGGTCGCCACCGAGATGGCCACCGCCTGGCGGGCCCTCGGCTCGCAGGTCACCGTCCTCGTCCGCGGCAAGGGCCTGCTGCCCCGCATGGAGCCGTTCGCCGGCGAACTGGTCGCCGAGGGACTCACCGAGGCGGGCGTCGACGTCCGTACCGGCACGTCCGTGGAGTCGGTGACCCGGGAGAACGGCACGGTCGTGGTCGTCACCGGCACCGGCGACCGTATCGAGGCCGACGAGATCCTGTTCGCCACCGGCCGCGTCCCGCACACCGACGACATCGGCCTCGACACGATCGGCCTGGAGCCCGGCTCCTGGCTCCCGGTCGACGACAGCCTGCGGGTGTCCGGCAGCGAGTGGCTGTACGCGGTCGGCGACGTCAACCACCGCGCCCTGCTCACCCACCAGGGCAAGTACCAGGCCCGCATCGCGGGCGCCGCGATCGCCGCCCGCGCGGCCGGGGTGCCCGTCCTGGAGACGGACCCCTGGGGCGCGCACTCCGCGACGGCCGACCACGGCGCCGTCCCCCAGGTGGTCTTCACCGACCCGGAGGCGGCGGCGGTAGGCCTGTCCCTGGTGGAAGCCGAACAGGCCGGCCACCGGGTGCGCGCCGTAGACGTGGACATGTCCTCCGTGGCGGGCGCCGGGCTCTTCGGCCACGGTTACCGCGGTCGCGCCCGGATGGTCGTCGACCTCGACCGTGAGGTGCTTCTCGGTGTCACCTTCGTCGGCCCCGGCGTCGGCGAGCTGATCCACTCGGCGACCGTCGCCGTCGCCGGAGAGGTGCCGATCGGCAGGCTCTGGCACGCGGTTCCGTCGTATCCGACGATCAGCGAGGTGTGGCTGCGGCTGTTGGAGGCGTACCGGGGCTGATCCGGCCGGAGAATGGGGAGCAGGGGTCTCGCGGGCGTCGACCACGGTCGGTCGCCCGCGGAGTCGCCCCGGGCGCCCGCGGACCCGGTCAGCCCGGCAGCTCGAACCCCAGGGCCTTCGCGGCCTCCTCGGGCGTCGCAGCCGCCCAGCGCTCCAGCATCGCCTGGTTCGAGGACAGTGAACGCGGCTCCGCCCGGTCGAGGTAGAGCATGCCGTCCAGGTGGTCCGTCTCGTGCTGCACGATCCGGGCGGGCCAGCCGGTGAACACCTCGTCCAGTGCCCGGCCGTGCTCGTCCTCGCCGGTCAGCCGCACCTCGGCCGGCCGCGCCACCACAGCTTGCCAGCCGGGCACGCTCAGGCAGCCCTCGAAGAACGCGGCGCGGGCGGTGCCGACCGGCTCGTACGACGGATTGACCAGCACCCGGAACGGCTGCGGCACGCGGCCACGGGCCAGCCGCACCTCCTCGGGCACCGGCGCCGGGTCCTCGACGACCGCGATCCGCAGCGGCACGCCCACCTGCGGTGCCGCGAGGCCGACCCCCGGCGCCGCGCGCATGGTGACGCGCAGCGCCTCGACGAAACGGGCCAGCAGCGCGGGGTCCAGCTCGCCGTCGTAGCGCTCGGTGCCGCGCCGCAGCACCGGGTCGCCCGCCGCGACGATGGGCAACGGGCCGTCGGTGACGAGGAGTTCCTCGACCAGTTCGACAAGGGGTGTGCGCGCGCTCGGAGATGCCATCGAGCCAGCATGCCACGGCGCTCCGCGTCCACCGGCACCGCTGTGTGACGCACACCACTCGATATGCCGGGAACTCGGCCGCGTTCCGCTCCGACTACTGGACCGCCACGATCACCGTCATGGCAGCCCACGTCCCCGACCGCCGGAGAAGCCGCCGATGACCACCGCTCCCTCGACCACCACGGACGAGGTCCCGAAACCCGCCGCGCCCGCCCCGTCCCCGCGCGGCTGGGCAGCCCCCCTGCGCCCGCTGATCCTGCGTCTGCACTTCTACGCGGGCGTGCTGGTCGCGCCCTTCCTGCTCGTCGCCGCGGTCACCGGCCTGCTGTACGCCGGCTCCTATCAGGCCGAGAAGCTCGTCTACGCCCACGAGTTGACCGTGCCCGTCGGTGACACCGAGCTCCCCATCTCCGAGCAGGTGGCCGCCGCCCGCACGGCGCACCCCGAGGGCACCGTCACGGCCGTACGGCCCTCCCCGGAGCCGGACGCGACCACCAGGGTGCTGCTCTCCGGCGTCGAGGGTGTCGACGCCGGCCACTCCTACGCGGTGTTCGTCGACCCGTACACCGGCAAGGTGCGCGGCGCCCTCGAACAGTACGGCTCGTCCGGCGCGTTGCCGCTGCGCACCTGGATCAGCGAACTCCACCGCAACCTGCACCTCGGCGAGAGCGGCCGCCTCTACAGCGAGCTCGCCGCGAGCTGGCTGTGGGTCGTCGCGCTGGGCGGCCTGGTGCTGTGGTTCTCGCGCCGCCGCGCCCTGCGCAAGGTGCGCGGCACCAGCGGGCGGCGCCGCACGCTGAGCCTGCACGGCAGCGTCGGCGTGTGGGCCGCGGCCGGTTTCGTGTTCCTCTCGGCGACCGGCCTGACCTGGTCGACGTACGCCGGGGCGAACATCGACGAACTGCGCACCTCGCTCGGCCAGGCCACCCCGTCGGTGTCCGCGGCGGCCGGCGGCGGCGAGCACGCCGGGCACGACGCGGCCGCCGCCTCCGGCGGGGACGCCGGGCACGGCGTCGGCCTCGACCGGATCCTCGCCGCCGCGCGCGCCGAAGGGCTGAGCGACCCGGTGGAGATCGTCCCGCCCGCGGACGCCTCTTCCGCGTACGTGGTCAAGCAGATACAGCGCGGCTGGCCCACGAAGCAGGACGCGGTCGCGGTCGACCCGGCCACCGGCGAGGTCACGGACATCCTGCGGTTCGCGGACTACCCGGTGCTCGCCAAGCTGACCCGCTGGGGCATCGACCTGCACTCCGGCAGCCTGTTCGGACTGGCCAACCAGATCGTGCTGATGCTGCTCGCGCTGTCGCTGGTGCTGCTGATCGTGTGGGGCTACCGCATGTGGTGGCAGCGCGGCCGCGGCTCGGCCTTCGGTCGGCCCGTCCCGCGTGGCGCCTGGCAGCAGGTGCCGCCGTACGTCCTGGTCCCGGGGCTGGCGGCGGTCGCCGTCCTCGGCTACCTCGTGCCGCTGCTCGGCATTCCGCTGGCCTGTTTCGTCGTCGCCGACGTGGTCCTCGGCGAGATCGCGCACCGGCGGGCGCGGCGGACCTCCGCGAGCGGGGCGGCGGCCGAGTGAGGTGAGGTGGCCGGGGGCGGGTCGGCGCGCCCGGTGTTTCCTGGTCCTGCACGTGGCGACGCCGTTGTCGCGGCGTGCAGGACCAGGAGCTGTGGCGGGTCCGTTCTCAGACCTGCTCGAAGTCGCCCGCGAGCGCCGAGGCGATCCGCAGGTGCGAGGCGGCCTCCTCGTGGCGGCCCTGGCGCTCCAGGGTGCGGCCCAGCATCAGCCGGGCGTAGTGCTCGACCGGGTCGCGCTCCACGATGACGCGCAACTCGGTCTCCGCGCGGCGCAGTTGGGCCGAGTGGTAGTAGGCGCGGGCCAGCAGCAGCCGCGGGGCGGTCTGCTCCGGCACCTCCTCGACCAGCCCGCCCAGTACGCGCGCGGCGGCGGCGTATTCCTTGGCGTCGAAGAACATCCCGGCTCGCTCCCAGCGCTCCGCCGTCGTTCCGTGGTCGTAGTACGTCGTGTCCACTCGTGACCTCCTTCGGGGGCGACAACGGAGCAAGGTAGTTCAATATTCCACCACCTTGGGGCGGAGTCCCGAGGGGTCAGACGGCGAGGTGCGGCAGCCGTCGGTCCAGCCACCCGGGGAGCCACCAGTTGCCGCGCCCCAGCAGGAACATCAGGGACGGCACCAGCACGAGACGGACGACGGTGGCGTCGAGGATGACGCTGATGGCGAGGCCGAGTGCCAGCATCTTCACCACGACGGTCGGCGACCCGGTGAAGGACAGGAACACGACCGTCATGATCATCGCGGCGCAGCTGATCACCCGTCCGGTCACCGACAGGCCCGTGCCGACGGACCGTTCGTTGTCGTGCGTGGCGTGCCACTCCTCGGCGATACGGGAGAGCAGGAAGACCTCGTAGTCCATGGACAGGCCGAAGACGATGGCGAACATCATCATGGGCACGTAGGACTCGATCGGCACGGGTTCGCTCAGGCCGAGCAGGCGGTCGCCCCACCCCCACTGGAAGACCGCGACGAGGACGCCGTACGAGGCGCCGGTGGTCAGGAGGTTGAGGACGACCGCCTTGAGCGGGATCACCAGGCTGCGGAAGGCCACCATCAGCAGCAGGAACGCGCAGACCAGGACGATACCGATGATCAGGGGCAGGCGTTCGGTGACGGTGTCACGGAACTCGAACGTACCGGCGGTGCTGCCGGTCAGGTAGGCCGTCGCGCCGGTGCCCTTCAGTGTCCCGGGCAGCGTGCGGTCGGTCAGGGTGTCGAACAGGGTGCCGGTCTTCGCGGACCGGGGGCCGGTGGTGGGAGTGAGCGTGGTGACGAGGATCCTGCCGTCCTCGGTGAGGTGCGGCGGGGTGACGCGGGCGACGCCGTACGTCTTCTCCAGGCCGTCGGTCAGCGCACGGGCTGTCCGTTCGGCGGGTTGGGTCGCGTGCCGGAGGTCGACCACGACGGTGAACGGGCCGTCGGCACCCGGGCCGTAGCCGGGTCCGTCGGCCTGGGCGATCCAGTCGTAGGCGGTGCGGGTGGTGCTGCCGGCCGGGTCGGCGCCGGCGTCGATGTGTCCCAGGCGCATGGAGAACAGCGGGATCGCGCAGAGTCCCACGACGACGAGCCCGGCGGTGAGGAACTTCCCGGGGTGACGGGCGACCAGGCGCGCGTAGCGGTGCCAGCCGTCGTGGTCGCCCGAGGTCTCGGCGACCGGGCGCCGCACACGCAGCCTGTCGACCCGGTGTCCCACCAGCCCCATGGCGGCGGGTACCAGGGTGAGCGCCGCGAGGGCGGTGACGAGGACGGCAGTGGTGGCGGCGATCCCCAGCCGGCCGATCAGGCTCAGGCCACTGGCGTACAGGCTGAGCAGGGCCACCGAGACGGTGAGGGCCGCGACGAGGACGGCCTTGCCGCTGCCGGCGGTGGTGCGGCCGACGGCCGTCTCGGTGTCGTACCCGTCGATCAGGTCCTGGCGGAACCGGGTGATCAGGAAGAGGGCGTAGTCGATGCCGACGCCGAGCCCGAGCATCGTGGCCAGCGTCGGCGCCGAGGTGGCGAAGGTGAGGGCGCCGGCGACGATGCCGACGACACCCAGTCCGACGCCGACGCTGATGATCGCGGTCACCAGCGGCATGACGGCGGCGGCGATGCTGCCGAACGCGAGCAGCAGGACGAGCAGTGCGGCGGCGAGGCCCGTGAGCTCGGCGGCGAGGTCGTTGGCGGGGGTACGCGCGATGGTGTGCAGGTCGCCGCCGTAGCCGACGTCGATGCCCGCGGCCCTGGCGGGTGCCGTCGCCTCGTCGAGCTGGTCGGTGTACTCGAGGCCGAGCGCCTTGAGGTCCTGGTCGAAGGAGACCGTCGCGTAGGCGGTGGCGCCGTCCGTGCTGGTCACCGGCGTCGAGACGGCGGTGACGTGCGGCAGGTCCCGCAGCCGCTCGAGTGAGGTGGCGAGCCCGTCCGTGCCGGCGGACAGCTTGCCGGAGCCGACATGGAAGACGACCTTCCCGTTGGGGTCGGCGAGCGCCGGGTCGGACGCCTTCAGCAGGTCGGCGCCGGTCTGGGTCCGGCTGCCGGGCAGATTCACCTCGTCGCTGTACGTCGCCCCGACCGTGTGCTGGCCCAGGAGCGCGGCGGCCAGCACCAGGAGCCAGGCGGCGATCACCCACAGCGGGTGCCGGGCGCAGAAGGCGCCGGTGCGGTGCGGCGCGGACGGGCGCAGGGTGCGGGGGGTGGGAGAAGGAGATGCGGGAGGAGCGGGAGACGGAGGTGCGGGGGGAGAGGAGGAAGGAGAGGACACCGGGCCTCCAGTAGGGCGCGACAGGGCCGCCACCGCGGAAGTGGCAGGGCTGACACAACCCGAAACTGGCAGGACTGTCAATTGGCATGGGCGACAGTTTTGCCGCGCCCTCCGGTCCCCCCGGCCGGTTCAGGCTGTACGCCCCCCGGCGGTGCAGGCCGCGGCCGCGGACCCCCTGGCGGAGGTCTTCCCGGTGTCGGGCGACAGCCGGAACTCCAGGGCGAGCCCGGCGTCCCCCGCGTGGGCGCCGGTGAGCACGGTGCCGGCGGGCAGCGAGCCGATGTCCACGGTGCGGGGCTTGAGCCGGTCGGCGAGCTGGGAGGCACCGGGCAGCGCGGACAGCGCCTGGACGGACAGGTCGCGGCCGAAGACGTCGACGCTCGCGGGCGTGACGGTGAGGGTGTGCGAGGTGGTGGAGAGGTCCGTCACCACGGTGACGGGTATCCCGGCGGCGCCCGCGGTGCCGGTGAGGGTGAGATGGGTGCCGTCGGTGCCGGGCTTCAGGTCGCCGCCGTCGTCCGGCAGGCGTCCGCCCAGTCCGGCGTAGGGGACGGTGGCCGTCGCGGTGCCGCCCGACGAGCCGCCGTCCGTGGACACGTCGTGCAGGGACGCGTCGATGCTCAGCTCGGTCCCCTGGCGCCGTACCCCCTCGGCGCTGACGTGGACGGTGCCCACGCTGCCGGTCAGGGTCCTGAGGCCGGCGAGGGTGTCGGCGAGATCCACGGAGACGTCCTTGGCGTCGAGGCGGCAGGCGGCGGTCTCGGCGACGCGCCGCTCCACCTTGTGCTCCACGACGAGATCGGCCGCCCCGGCCGCCGCGACGGCGGCGACGGCGCAGCCGGTGATGAGGATGACGCGACGGGGGTTCTTCACGGTGTGGTGGCTCCGATCGAGGACAGGATGGCGAAGGCTTCGGGCAGCAGGCGTTCGGGTTCCACCGGCAGACCGGCCTGGCGGCGGTTGCGCAGGGTGCGCAGGACCGCCCGTGCCGCGGACAGGGCGGAGTTGGCGATCACGGCCGCCCGCAGGTCGGCGTCGGGCGTGTGCGCGGGCATGCGCTGGGCGACGAGTTCGGTGAGCCGCTCCTCGAACTCGGCGAACTGATGGGCCAGGGCGACCCGCGCGTGCTCGCGCACCTCGTCGATCGGATGCCCCAGCGCGGTCAGACTGCTGCCGGCGAAGTAGGCGGCCACGTCACTCAGCGCGCCGCAGGTCGCCTGGAGGGCGCTCTCGCTCTCCGGCCGGGCGAGGAACGCGGTCTCGATCCGGGCGTAGAGCTCGGCACCGTCCGGCAGGAGCAGGGCTTCCTTGCTGTCGAAGTAGCGGAAGAACGTCCGCTCGGACACGTTCGCCCCGGCCGCGATGTCGGCGACCGTCGTCTGTGCGAAGCCGTGGTCGCGGAACAGGCGGCTCGCGGCCTCGCGCAGGTTGCGCCGGGTCTCGTCCTTCTTGCGCTCCCGCAGTCCGGGGGCCGGGGTTCTCGTCGCCATGCCGCCACCCTCACTTTTTCCGCTGGTTCTGTCAATTGTCATAGCTGCCACTTTCCTGCGGATGGTCGTCCGGCGCTCGGACGACACAGAGTAGGCGGGGTCCGGAGCCCGAACGACGGACTGACGGGGCGGGCCCGCCGGGGCTAGGTTGGGCGGTATGAGCAATCTTGATCGCGAGCCGGTTCCCGCCGTCTGCGGCGGCCGTGGTTTCGTCGTGGCGGAGCCGGTACGCGAACTCCTCAGCCCTCGCCGCGTCAGGCTCGGCGAGTCCACCGAGGTCCGCCGGCTGCTGCCCAACCTGGGTCGGCGCATGGTGGGCGCCTGGTGCTTCGTGGATCACTACGGCCCCGACGACATCGCAGACGAGCCCGGCATGCAGGTGCCCCCGCACCCGCACATGGGGCTTCAGACGGTGAGCTGGCTGCACGAGGGCGAGGTGCTCCACCGCGACTCCACCGGCAGCCTCCAGACGATCCGCCCCCGCGAACTGGGGCTGATGACCTCGGGCCGGGCCATCAGTCACTCGGAGGAGAGCCCCAGGTCGCATGCCCGCTTCCTGCACGGGGCGCAGCTGTGGGTGGCCCTGCCCGACAGCGACCGGCACACCGACCCGCACTTCGAACACCACGCCGAGCTGCCCGTCGTCACCGCGCCGGGACTGAAGGCCACGCTGATCCTCGGCGGCCTCGACGGCGTGACCTCGCCCGGGACGACGTACACCCCGATCGTCGGCGCGGACCTGGCCCTCGCCGCCGGCGCGGACGTGCGTCTGCCCGTGGAGCCGGACTTCGAGTACGCCGTGCTGTCCATGTCCGGCGAGGCCCGGGTGGACGGCGTGCCGTTGCTGCCCGGCTCGATGCTCTACCTCGGCTGCGGCCGGCGCGAGTTGCCGCTGCGCGCCGAGTCGGACGCGGCACTGATGCTCCTGGGCGGTGAGCCGTTCGAGGAGGAGCTGATCATGTTCTGGAACTGGATCGGCCGGACCGAGGAAGAGATCGTGCGGGCTCGCCGGGACTGGATGGAGGGCACCCGGTTCGGCGAGGTGAAGGGCTACGAGGGCGACCCGCTGCCGGCCCCCGAACTGCCGTCGGTGCCGCTGAAGCCGCGGGGGAGGGCGCGCTGAACCGGGCGGCCCAGGTGTAGTCCGTGCGAGCGGGCGGCAGAGAGGTGATACAGGAACATATGTCGCTATAGAAATATTTGCTGACATAGTGCCGGCATGGAGATCACCACGGGAGAACCGGGCCGCCGTGGGCGCCGCCGCGGTCTCGTCACCCGCCGCACCGCCCTCGCCGGTGCCGCCGGGATCACCGGAGTCGGCGTGCTCGTCGGGCTTGTCGGGCTTGTCGGGGGCGTCCCCCACGGCGGCCACCGCTCCCCGGGCCGCCCCGGCCCCTCGGCGATCCCGTCCCCCGGCGCCCCCGGCATCGGAGACCCGCTCATGCCGCTCGACGGCAACGGCGGCTACACGGTCCGCCATTACACGCTCGCCTTCGACTGGCGGGCACCACGGACCCCCTTCGCGGCCGAGGCCACCGTCGACGCCACCGCCACCCAGGCCCTGTCCCGCTTCGACCTCGACTTCGCGGGCAACACCCTGCACACGGTCACCGTCGACGGCGCACCTGCGAACGCCGTACGCGACGGCGACGAACTCGTCGTCACCCCCGCGAAGCCGATCCCGCAGGGCCGCGCCTTCACCGTGCGGGTCGCCTACACCGCCGATCCGACCCAGCGACGCCACCGCGGCGACGCGATCGCGGAGTACGGCTGGGTGCCCACGCCCGACGGAACCGTGCTGTACGCACAGCCCGACGGCGCCAAGATGATCTTCCCGGCGAACGACCACCCGAGTCTGCGGGCGCCCGTCACCTTCCGCGTCACCACCCCACCGGGGCTCAGCGCGGTGGCCAACGGACGGCTCGTCGAGCGCGCGAGCCGTCCCGACGGACGGGTCCGGTGGACGTACGACTCCGAGCAGCCGGTCGCGGCCCAGCTGATCCAGCTGGCGATCGGGAAGTTCGCCTTCGTCGACAGCACCGGCCCGCGCGGGCTGCCCGTGCGCGACGTGGTCCCGGACGGGCTGGTCACCGACACCGAGGAGTACCGCTCGCTCACCCCCGGGCACCTGGACTGGCTGGAACAGCGCCTGGGCCCCTACCCCTTCCGCCGATACGGCGTGCTGGTCGGGGACACCGACCTGCCGGTGGCGCTGGAGTCGCAGTCGCTGTCCGTCCTGCCGAGGGCCGACCTGCTCGGCGACCGGGTCGACGCCGAGCGCAACCTCGTGCACGAGCTGGCCCACCACTGGACCGGGGACAGCGTCGCCATCAGACGGTGGTCCGACCTGTGGCTGAGTGAGGGTCATGCCCGTTTCTACGAACGGCTCTACTCCGACACGCACGGCGGCGCAGCCATGGAGGACGCGATGCGGGCCGCGTACGAGGAGCACGACCAGTGGCGTCACGACGACGGGGCGCCCGCCGAACCCACCGAGCCCACGCTCTTCCGGCAGATGCGGTACGACGGATCGGCGCTGGTGCTCTACGCCCTCCGGGAGAAGGTCGGCGAGCAGGCCTTCGACCGGATCGAGCGGGCCTGGGTGACGAAGTATCAGGGCCGGGCCGCGGGCACCCGGGACTTCGTCGCGCTCGCCTCGACGGTCGCCGGTGAGGACCTCGCCCCGTTCCTGACGCCGTGGCTGTACGGGCCGTCCACCCCGCCCATGCCGGGGCACCCCGACTGGGCGGTCGACCCGGTCCAGGACTGAGCCGCCGCAACGCCCGTACTGCCGCCGACCGGGTGGCCTGTGCCGGGCGGCTGGTCCACGCCGGTGACAGTTGGCGCGACGTGGCACGTCGGACACGGAAGCGTACGAGGGGTGGCGTAGAGGGCAACTCCTTTGTCCTGGTTGCGACGAGCATGGTTGGAGTCCTGAGCAATGATGAGAAGACCTGCCGCCCCCCGAGTCCCGAGCGTCGTACGCCGACGCCGTCTGTTGATCTGTGTGACCGCGTCGGCGGCGCTCGTCGTGCCCCTGCTGACCGGTCCGCTGGGTGGCGTGGCGGCCGACCGGCGCCTGCAGGACGTCTTCATCGACGCGGCGGATGAGTACCACGTGCCACGCAACGTCCTGATGGGCGTGGCCTACCTCCAGTCGCGCTGGGACTCCCATCCCGGCGCCCCGAGCGTCGTCGGCGGCTACGGGCCGATGCACCTGGTGGACGCCAAGGCGGCGCGCCCCCAGAGCGTCCGGCCGGGCGCGATGGCGGCGGGGCCGCAGTCCTCACCCGAGGCGAACGCCCCCGGCGGCCGCACCGTGCAGCCCGCGGACCTCCAGCGGGCCGCCCGGCTGATCGGCGTCACGGAGGAGCAGCTGAGGACGGACGCCGCCGCCAACGTGCGGGCCGGCGCGGCCCTCCTGGCGGAGACGCAACGACAGCTCGGCAAGCCCCTCAGCGACGACACCGACGACTGGTGGGAGGCGGTGGCGCGGTTCCCGGGCACGGAGGACAAGGTGTCGGCGGCGACGTACGCCAACGACGTGTTCGCGGTGATCCGCACCGGCGCGCACCGCACCACCGACGCGGGACAGAAGGTCACCCTCGCCGCCAGCCCGCGCGTGCGCCCGCACCGCGCGGCGGCCCCGCGCGCCCAGAAGGACGTCGAGTGCCCGCCGGAGCTGAACTGCTCCTGGCTGAGCGCGCCGTACGTCGAGTTCGACGACGGCGCCGGGTACGGCAATCACGACCTGGCCGACCGGCCCCGGGACCAGAAGATCGAGTACATCGTCATCCACGACACCGAGGCGTATCTGCCGAACATGTTCGCGACCGTGCAGGATCCGACGGAGGCGTCCTGGCACTACTCCATCCGTTCCAAGGACGGTCAGATCACCCAGCACATCAGGACCAAGGACATGGCCTGGCACTCCGGCAGCCAGTTCGTGAACGCCCGTTCGATCGGCATTGAGCATGAAGGTTTCCTCACGCATCCCAACACCTGGTACACGGAACAGATGTACCAATCGTCGGCCCGCCTGGTGCGCTACCTGGCGAAGAAGTACAGCATCCCGCTGGACCGGCAGCACATCTTCGGCCATGACAACGTGCCGTCCCCGACCGCCGACAGCATTCCCGACATGCACGACGACCCCGGTCCCTACTGGGACTGGCGGCACTACTTCGACCTGCTCGGCGCCCCCCTGCGTGCCACCGGCCCGCAGCAGAGCGACATGGTGACCGTCCTGCCGGACTTCGCCACCCACAAGCCGCGGTTCACGGGGTGCGCCGGGGACGGTGTGCCGTGCGCGCCGCACGGCTCCAGCGCCGTCCGCCTGTACACCGAGCCGTCCGAGAAGTCCGCGCTGATCCAGGACCCGGGCCGGCGCCCGGAGGGCGACGACTCCACCGAGGACGTCAACGACCTGGGATCGCGGGTCTCCGCCGGCCAGACCTTCGCGGTCGCCGACCGCAGCGGCGACTGGACGGCGATCTGGTTCCAGGGCGAGAAGGCATGGTTCAAGAACCCGAAGAAGCACCCGACGGCCGTCGGGGCGAGCGGCCGCATGGTGACGCCGAGAGAAGGCCTGAGCGAGATCCCGGTGTTCGGCCGGGCCCTCCCGGAGGAGGACGCCTACCCCGAGGGGATGGAGGAGCCGGACGAGTCGCCCCTGCCGTACGAGCTCCTCGCGGGCCAGCGGTATGTGACCCAGTCCCGCCTCGACGGCTCCTACGTGGACAGGTCGTACTTCGTCGAGTCGCCGAATCCGGTGGTCAAGGGTCACGAGGAGTACTTCGAGATCCAGTTCGGCCACCGGCTCGCCTATGTACGGGCGAGTGACGTGGACGTGGTGGACGCGCCGGCCGCGGCGGGCCCGCCCGGACAGGCGGACCCCGCGCCCGGGCAGTGAGGACGCCGGACGCCCTCGCCGGGTGAGGGCCGGCGGACGGGACGACGGGACGGCCGTCGGCGAGGTCGGGGACCACGAAGGTGACCTGCCGCCGGCCCCCGGTCCGCCGCGCCGGCCCCCGGGAGGCGTGGCGCGGACGTCCGTCAGCCAGGGCCCGTGCGGCCGGGAAACGACTGCTCGGTCCAGATCGTCTTGCCCCCGGCCGTGTAGCGGGTGCCCCAGGTCTGGGCCAGCTGCGCGGCGATGAACAGCCCCCGGCCGCCCTCGTCGACCGTACGGGCGTGGCGCAGATGGGGCGCGGCCGCGCCGGAGTCACGCACCTCGCACGTCAGGGTGCGGTCGTTGACCAGACGGACCTCCAACGGCGGGCTGCCGTAGCGGATGGCGTTGGTGACCAGCTCACTGACGATGAGTTCGGTGTTGAACCCCGTCTCCTGGTCCATCCCCCACGCGGCGAGCTGCGCGCGCGTCCAGCGCCGGGCGAGCGCCACCGCGGACGGCTCGGAGTCGAGCCGCCAGACGGCGATCCGGTCGGTCGGGAAGGACCGGACCCGCGCCACGATCACCGCCGCGTCGCCCGCCCCCAGCCCGGGTGGGAGGGCGTAGACGATGTCGTCGCACAGATCCTGCAGGGGCCGGTCGGCGTAGTCCGGCAGGGCCCGCAGCGGCCGGGAGGACTCCGCGAGGTACGAGGTCAGCAGCGGATCGCTGGCGAACACCAGGACGCTGCCGTCCTGCACCGCGAACTCACCGGCGGCGAACGGCGCGTCCTCCTCGGAGCCCAGGCAGGGGCCCGTCGGGGCGTCCGGGGCGGTGACGGTGCCGTCGGGCCGGACCAGTACGGGGGACAGCCGTCCGGCGCACGCCATCGTGCAGCGACCGGTCAAGGGGTCGTGGACGGCGTACACACAGTCGGCGGTGAGCGCCTCGCGGCGCAGGGGATCCCCCTGGGGCAGGTCCGCCCGTTCGGCCGCCAGATGGGCGGCCGTGTCGTGCAGCCGGGCCAGGAGTTCGTCGGGGGCGAGGTCGAACGTGGACAGGGACCGCACGACGGTGCGCAGCTGGCCCATGGTGGCCGCCGCGTTGAGCCCCTGCCCGGACACGTTGCCGACGACGAGGGCGGTGCGGGCACTGGACAGCGCGATGGTGTCGTACCAGGCGCCGGGGTCGGCACCCGTGACGCACAGATAGGCGGTCTCCAGGGAGTTGTGGGTCTCCGGGCTCCGGGGCAGCAGCTGACGCTGGACCGTGGCGGCCACACTGTGTTCCCGGGTGAAGCGGCGCGCGTTGTCGATGGACAGGGCCATGTGGGCGGCGAGTTCGACCGCGAGTTGCCGGTCGGCCTCGTCGAAGGCGGGCGACCGGCCGGCGCGGTAGAGGCTGACGAGCCCGAGGACCGTGTCACGCAGGGTCAGGGGAACCGCGAGCAGCGTGTGGGAGCCCGAGGTGCGGATGGCCGCGGCCCGTGACGGGTCGACGGCCAGCCAGGGGGCGTCCTGGCTCAGGGCCACCACCCGCGGAATCAGATCGGCCATGGCCTGCGTGAAGGGTGTGGGCCCCGGCAGCCGGTGGACGTCACCCACCGGATGGGCCTCGGGAGGGTGCGCGGCCATGCTGCGGAAAGCGGCGCGCAGCAGGGGCGTGTCCGGCGGCAGCGGGGCGAGCGGCGGCTCGTCGCCGCGCATCACGGCGTCGACCACCTCCACGATCGCGATGTCGGCGAACTCGGGCACCAGGGCACGGACCAGCTCCGTGCAGGACACCGCCGAGTCCAGCGTCCCTCCCACATTCCGGCGGACGGCTTCCAGCACGCGGGTGCGGCCCCGGGCCCGCTCCCGTTCGGTGACGTCGACGGAGGTGACGGCCACGCCGAGGACCTTGCCGTGCGTGTTCTCCAGACGCAGCGCCGTGATCTCGAAATGGTGCTGCCGATACGAATCCCGCTTGAGCCGTGCCCGGACGATGCGCTGCCGCAGGGGCTCCCCGGTGTCCAGCACCCGCTGGATGAGCGCCTCGATGTCGTCGTCCAGCATCACGCCGTACACGGTGCGGAACGGTCGCCCGATCACGTCGTCCAGGGCGATGTCGCGCATGGCCGGCGTCGCCGTGTTGACCCTTACGACCCGCAGGTCCGTGTCCAGCAGGTGCAGTCCGACGGGGGACCGGGTGAACAGGGCCTCCAGCATCGACGCAGCCGTCTCGTCCAGCTGCCCGCACCGATCGCCACGCGTCACGGAAGTTCCTCCGGCTCTGTGCCGCCGTCCATCCCTCCAGCGTGCAGGGAGGTCGGATCCGGCGCACGCGGGGGCAGGGGGCACCGGGGCCGCTGCTACTTTCCGTGACCCCTGCGCCGCTCCGTGTCGCCCGGCCTTCTCCTGGGGATTCCCTTGCCGACCGTGGCCGCGCTCGCCGACGGCCAGGGACTGCGCGAGCCGGACCGCGAACGTCTGCTCGCGGTCGCCCGCACCGGGCGCAGCCCGGGATACAGCCCGATGGGCGTCCGCGCCTTCCCCGCGGTGTCCCTCCAGTCATCTCCACATGAGATGACCGTCATCCCGGGTCATCGCCGCGGAAGGGGAAGCATGCTCCGGCCCCGGGCGCTTCAACCCGTGTGAGCGCCGAAGCCGCCGCTCGCCCCCGCTGAAGCCCGAGTCCGAGAAGGGCGCTCCATGTCCACGGATACCGGTTCCCACCCCACGAACAGCGCCGCGGCCCACGACACCCCGCAGCCGGCGAAGACGTCCTCCGCGTCCTCCGCGTCCCCCGTGCCGGGGAGGCTCGTCGCGCTGCTGGCCGTCGCCTCCGGTCTGACGGTCGCGAACCTCTACTACGCCCAGCCCCTGCTGTCGACTCTGCGGGACGTCTTCCACACCAGCACCGCCACCGTCGGCCTGCTGATCACGATCACCCAGATCGGCTACGTCGTCGGCATGATCTTCCTGGTGCCCCTCGGCGACCGCCTGGAGAAACGCCGCCTCGTGACCGTCCTGCTGGCGGTCACCACCCTCGCCCTGGTCGCGGCCGGTACGGCGACCGGCTTCCCGATGCTCCTGATCGCCTCCCTGGTCAGCGGGGCGACCTCGGTCGTGGCCCAGATCCTGGTCCCTTTCGCGGCCGGCCTGGCTCCCGATCACGCCCGGGGCCGGATCGTCGGCCGCGTGATGAGCGGTCTGCTCACCGGCATCCTGCTCTCGCGCACCCTCAGCAGCCTGGTCTCCCACGCCGTCGGCTGGCGGGCGGTGTACCTGGGCTCCGCCGTCCTCATGGCGCTGCTGGCCGTGGCCCTGCACCGAGCCCTGCCGCGGCACGCCCCCACCACCGACATCCCCTACCACCACGTACTGCGCTCCACCCTCCGACTGGTGCGCACCCACCCGGTGTTGCTGCGCCGCGGGCTCTACCAGGCCGCGATGTTCGGCGCGTTCAGCGCCTTCTGGACCACCGTCTCGTTCCTGCTCACCGGGCCCGAGTACCACTACAGCGCGGTCGGCGTCGGGCTGTTCGCCCTGGTCGGCGCGGCGGGCGCGGCCGTGGCACCGTTGGCGGGCCGCTGGGCCGACCGCGGTCTGGCGCGGCCGGTGACCGGTGCCGCCTTCGTCGTCGCGGCCGCCGGACTCGCGCTGGCCGGTCCGGGGCAGCACGAGATCGTCCTCGTAGCGCTGGCCGCCGTACTGCTCGACATGGCCGTGCAGACCACGCTGATCCTCGGCCAGCACACCATCTACCGGCTGGATTCCTCGGCCCGGGCACGCCTCAACAGCGCCTTCATCGCGACCTTCTTCGTGGGCGGCGCGCTCGGATCGCAGCTCGGCTCGATCGCCTACCACGCGGCCGGCTGGAGCGCGGTCACCGTCCTGGGCGCCGGCCTGCCGGTGCTCGCCCTGTTCTACTGGACGACGGAGCGGCGCGCGTCACGTCGTGCGGCCGGACGAACGGCCGACCGTGCGGCGGGTTGAGGGCAGGCTCAGGCCGTTCCTGCCTCGGCCGACGCGGTACGTGAGCGCCTCAGCCGATGTGGCGCATCAGCTCGGCGACCGCCGGAAGGACCGGGCCCCCGGGACGTACCACGAGCACGTTCCAGCGCGGTGCGTGCCGGGTGAAGCGGCGCAGGGTCAGGTCGGGGAAGCGGGTGGCGATCGACTCGGGCAGGACGCACACCCCGAGGTCGTGCCGGACCAGTTCGGACGCGGCCACGATGTCGTTGACCTCGAAGGCGGGGCTGCGTTCGACCCCGCCGGCCCGGTAGGCGCGGTCCACCGAGTTCCGGATCGCCCAGCCGGGCGTGAAGTCGACGAACGGCAGGTCGGCCGTCTCCGCCAACGTCACCTGGTCGGCGCGGGCGAAGGCGCGGGCGGGCGACGCGGCGAGCACCATCTCCTCCCGCGCCAGCAGCCGGGTGACCAGGCCCCGCTGCTGCTGCCGGTCGAGGGCCACGACGGCGAGGTCGACCGAGCCGTCGCGCAGCGCCTGCCGTAGGTCGGTGACCGCCGCCTGCCGCAGCCGCACCATGACCCGGGGATGCTCGGCCCGCAGCGTGGCGAGGGCGCGATGCAGCCCGGCCCAGACTCCCTGCATCGTGCCGACCGTGACATGTCCGCGCAGCTCGCCCCGGGCGGCGGCCGCCGCCTCCCGAGCCTGTTCGGCGGCCCGCAGCGCGGCACGCGCGGCCGGGACGAAGTCCTCGCCCGCCGTGGTCAGAGCCACCCGGTGCGTGGTGCGGTCGAACAGCTGGATCCCCAGCTCCTTCTCCAGCGCGCGCACCGTGCCGGACACCGCCGACTGCACCACGTGCAGCCGACGCGCCGCCGCGGTGAACCCGCCCTCCTCGGCGACCGCGACGACGACCTCCATCTGCCGAAGGTCCATGCTCACTCTCCCCGACGAACGCCTCGGACGGACCGTTTCGGCGCCCGCCGACACCCGCCTCGATCATCCCACCGCATGGACCGCATGGACCGCATGGACCGCATGGACCGCATGGACCGCATGGACCGCATGGACCGCATGGACCGCATGGACCGCACGGACCGCACGGACCGCATGGCGGTCAGGCGGGTGTTCGCTCCGAGGTCGGCATCCACCGGGCTCCGCAACGGGCTCCGGCGGCTCTACGGTGACACGCCGCCGACCGGTCGAGCCGTCGGGCTCACCGGTCGGCCCGTACGGGGTGCCTGCTCATGATCGAGACGCGGTTGAAGGCGTTGATGGTGATCGCCACCCAGATCACCGCGGAGATCTGGTCGTCGGTGAGCGTGTCCCGGGCGGCGGCCCAGGCGGATTCCTGCGCGGCCGCGTCGGCCGGGAAGGTCGTCGACTCCGCGAGCGCGAGGGCGGCCCGTTCCTCGGGTGTGAACAGCTCGGTCTCCCGCCAGGCTGCCAGCACCCCCAGGCGCCGCGTCGTGTCGCCCGCGCGCAGGGCGGCCCTGGTGTGCACGTCGAGGCAGTAGGCGCACCCGTTGAGCTGCGACACCCGGAGGTTGACCAGCTCGACCAGGGTGCGGTCGAGCCCGGCGTCGGCGGCGACGGCGCGGGCCGTGTCCGATGTCTGCACCAGCGCGTGGTAGGCCTCGGGGCTCTGCTTGTCGATGAAGATCCGCTGGGCCGCGGACCCCGGCGTGGGGCTGCTCAACCTGCACTCCTCCAGAAGCCGTGTTCCGGCTTCCTTTGCTCCGTCACGTACGTGGTGGTGCGGCCAATCGTCCTGTGATCAGAATAGACTGGTTGAATGCGAAACTACCAGGTCTGGACGAGGTGGCCCCGATGAGCGACTCCGAGGCAGCACCCGTCGACGTACTCACCCCGCGTGACGTGCCGCTGGGCGGCCCGCGGTCGATGACCGTGCGGCGCACGCTGCCGCAGCGCACCCGGTCCCTGATCGGAGCCTGGTGCTTCGCAGACCACTACGGCCCCGACGACGTCGCCCGTAGCGGCGGCATGGAGGTCCCCCCGCATCCGCACACCGGACTGCAGACGGTGAGCTGGCTGTTCAGCGGGGAGATCGAGCACCGCGACAGCCTCGGCAGCCACGCCTACGTACGGCCGGGCGAGCTGAACCTCATGACCGGCGGACACGGCATCAGCCACTCCGAGGTCTCGACCGCGCGGACCACCGTCCTGCACGGCGTCCAGCTCTGGGTGGCGCTGCCCGGGGAGCACCTCCACGCCGAGCGGGACTTCCAGCACCACGTGCCCGAACCGGTACGGACCGACGGGTCGCAGATCCGGGTCTTCCTGGGCACCCTCGCCGGAACCAGCTCACCGGTGCGGACCTTCACCCCCCTGCTCGGCGCCGAGATCACCCTCGAACCCCACGCCACGCTCACCCTCGCCGTGGACGCCGGCTTCGAGCACGGCGTCCTCGTCGACCAGGGGCGGGTCCGGGTGGCCGACACCTCGCTGAACCCGGCCGAGCTGGGGTATGTGCCCACCGGCGCCGACACGCTGACGCTCGTCAACGAGTCGGACGTGACGGCCCGGACGATCCTGCTCGGCGGAACGCCGTTCGAGGAGGAGATCGTCATGTGGTGGAACTTCATCGGCCGCGACCACGAGGACATCGCCCGCGCCCGGGAGGACTGGATGAAGGAACTCGGCGGCCCCCGCTTCGGCGAGGTGCCGGGCTACGACGGGGCGCCCCTGCCCGCGCCGGAGCTGCCGTCGGTGCCGCTGAAGCCGCGGGCACGGGCGCGTTGACCCGTGGGTTCGCGAGTGGTTCGAGCACGGCGTCCGCCACGGCGGGGACCGTGGCGGCGATTCTCATTCGAAGACGATGACCTGGCGTCCCACGATGTCGCCGCGGCCCAGGGTCTCCAGGTTTTCGTTGATGTCTTCGAGCTTGACCTTGGTGACGTTGTGCTTGACGAGGCCGGCTTCGGCGAGGGAGAGCACCTCGACGAGATCCAAATGGTTGCCCCAGAAGGAACCGAGGTAGGACAACTCCGTGCCCACGAACGGGAACTGATTGTGCTGGACGCGGTGACCCATGAGACCGACGGCGACCACCGCGCCCTCGGGGCCCAGCAGGTCGAAGTCCATGGAGATCGATGCCTCACTGCCGACACAGTCCAGGATCGCGTGGATCGTCCTGCGGCCGGTGAGCCTTTCCAGCTCGTCCTGGATGGCCTCGGCGGACTTGTCCTTGACGTTGATCCCGTGGTCCGCGCCGTTCTCCTTCGCCACGTCCAGCTTGCTGTCCTTGCGGGCCAGGGCCACCACGGTCGCTCCGCCGCCGAGCAGCTTCGCGTACTGGACCCCGTAGCTGCCCAGACCGCCGATGCCCGTCACCGCGACGGTGCGGCCCGGTCCTAGCTTCCCCGCGTCGCGGAGTTTTTTCATGCCTCGGTACGGGGTCATGCCGGCATCGGTCATCGGGGCGAGGAGCTCAGGGGCCTTGGCCGCCTCTTCCGAGACCGGGATCGCATGGCGGTATTCCACGGCCATGTACTCGGCGAAGCCGCCGGGAGGGCCGAAGCCCACCCATCTGCCGTCGCCGCTGCACAGCTGTTCGTTGCCTTCGCGGCACTGACGGCACGTGCCGTCGCCCCAGCTGGGGTTGACCACGACCATGTCGCCCTCTGAGTAGCCCACCGATCTCGGTACGGCGCTGCCCAGCCCGGCCACTCGCCCGGTGACCTCGTGGCCGGGTATGTAGGGGAAGTCCACGGGAAACGGGCCCTTGAAGTAGCCGTCGACGAGCTGGTAGTCGCTTCGGCACATGCCTGACGCGGCGACCTTCAGCAGTATCTCGTCCGGCGCGGGTTCGGGCACGGGAACCTCTTCGACGCGAAGGGGTTCGTTGTATCCGTACATCCGAGCAGCTCGCATCTGCATGGGGGAGTGCCTCGCTTTCGAACTCGCTTCCGCCGGCGAGCAGCGGTGCGCACCGTACTGACTGACGGAATTCGGGCTCCGTCGCCGGTCACGGCGGCCGCCGCTTCGAATGTCACCAGGGTCCTACGCCCGCCGTAGCCGTGCACCCGGAGCCTGGCGCGCAAGTACGGGGCGCGGCAGCCCGAATTCCGCCGGACCTCCGGTCAACGACCGCTGTCGCCCGCATCCAGATACGACTTACCGCCGTGTGGCACCGAATCCGCGGCGCGCGGCCCGTTCAGTGCCGTCGCGTCGCGTCGGGCGGGGGTGGGCCGGCCAACGGGTTGCAGCCGGGTAATAGCAGCCATAGCGTTGAATTCATGGCTGTCGCAACGATCAGCCGTCCGTAAGGGGGAGGCGCTCACTGGCCGCGGATGCGGAGGATCGTCGTGATCAAACCCTACGGTCCCTACGACTTCATGCCGCCGCTCAGGACCTTCTCGGTGACCTCAAAGTCCCTGGCCGACGGTGAGCAACTGGCCGTCGAGCAGGTGAGCGGCATCCTGGGAGCCGGCGGATCGGACGTCTCACCGCAGTTGAGCTGGTCCGGGTTTCCTGAGGAGACGCGTAGTTTCACGGTGGCGATGTTCGACCCCGACGTGCCCACCGCCTCGGGCTTCTGGCATTGGGCTGTGGCCAACCTTCCCGCCTCCCTGACCGACCTTCCGGCCGGGGCGGGAGACGGCGGCGACATGCCCGGCGGCGCGGTGACGCTGCCCAACGACGCCGGCTACAGACGGTATCTCGGTCCGGCGACGCCTCCAGGTAACGGCCCGGACCGCTACTTCCTCGTGGTCCACGCGGTCGGTGTGGAGGAACTGGAGGTGTCCGAGGCGTCGACCCCTGCCTACATGGACTTCCTCCTGTTCACTCATGCGATCGCCAGGGCCACCATGTACGGCACCTTCGAGCGGTGAGCACGCCTGACGACGGGCAGACCTGTTCCATGAACAGTCCAGTGAAGGACGCGTTCTGACGTGTGTACAGGTGTCGGTCCGTCAGATATCGACAGGTGAAGCCGCGCGACGGCCGAACTCCGCACAGCCGCGCGGCCAGGCGGAGAGGCGGCGCGCGTGTTAGCCCACCCCCGCCGAGGGCACTCGAAGGTCCACCGTGGTCCGTACAGGGAAGGTCCGGGCCGAGCCGACCGGAGGTAGTGAAGATGGGACACGGAGGAAATGTCATCAACGAGTTGATGACGGACCACCGGGAGGTCGAGGAACTCTTCGGGAAGATCGGCGCGCTGTCGTTCGGGGACAAGGACCGTAAGGTCTACGCAGATCAGGTCACGATGGAACTGGTACGGCACTCGGTGGCCGAGGAGGAGTACCTCTACCCGGCCGTACGCAAGTACCTGGCCAACGGGAACGCGATCGCGGACCGGGAGACCGACGACCACTCCAGGGCCGAGCAGATCATGAAGGACCTGGAGAGCTGTGAGGCCGGGGACCCGGAGTTCGACCGGCTCATCGGGATGCTGATGACCGAGATCCGTGCGCACATCGCGGACGAGGAGCAGAACCTCTTCCCCATGCTGCGTGTGGCGGCCACCCCGGAGACACTCGACGATCTGGGCGACAAGGTCCGCCGGGCGAAGAAGGTGGCGCCGACCCGCCCGCACCCCTCCGCGCCGGACAAGCCGCCGGCCAACAAGATGCTGGCGCCCGGAGCCGGTCTCGTCGACCGGTTGCGTGACGCGCTGTCCGGCCGCGGAAAGCTGGACTGAAGTCCGTTCGCCCGTTCGCCCGTTCGCCCGTTCGCCCGTTCGCCCGTTCGTCGGTTCGTCGGTTCGCCGGTTCGCCGGTTCGGCCGGGGGCTCGCGGGATCTGGCGGCCTGTGCCGGTCCAGGGGCGAGGCGGTCGGCAAGCCCGGAGCGTGCAGCGCGGCGACCGGGGCGAGGAGATCCGGGTGGCGCCGCGGCGCGGCCGCGCAGGTCGCGCACTCGGGTGCGACCAGACGCCGGAAGTCGACCGGTGGCCCGGTGGTGTGGACGCCGTCCGCCGGCGCGGCCACCGCCCGGTCGGCCAGCTCGCGATCGGTGAGCAGGCACGCCGCCCAGCTCGCGACGACCTCGTCGACCCAAGTGCGCCAGGCGCCCGGCTCGTCGGGCCCGCTCGCGTGGGCCGCCGCGTCGGCGCCCGTTGCCCAGTCGAGCCGCGCCGACCCGCCGGGCCCCGCGACCGTGACCGGCGCCGCGTCCATCGGCGTCGGATATCGCAGCCAGGCGGCGACCGTGACCGCCTGTCGGGCCTGGGCCTGACAGAGCGCGGAGTCCAGCGCCCCGCCGCCGGCGGGGTAGGAGAACGTCACCCATCGGGTGGTCGCCGCGATGAGCGGGGAGAGGTCTGCGAGCTCAGGGCATCCGAGCTGTACGACGTGCCGACAAGCGTGGACCGGACACGCTGGCCCCGGATCCCCGGCGGCGACATCACGTCGGCCCCGAGGGCGCCGTGGCCTCCGCCACATGCCGATGGCTCCCGCCGCATGTCGAGCTCGCCCGGCAGTGTGCCGTGCCGTCGGCCGTCCCTGCTGTCCGAGCAGACCTGTCCGGGTGTGGCCGCCCGCTGCCCGGGAGACCGCCGTACCCGGGCGGGCCCGGCTGCAGTGCGGTCCGGCTCACCCGGCTGCGACGACGCGCCGTCCTGACCGCCGGACGCGGGCGGGATGACCCGCGCCCGGTTCTCCCTCGCGCGTTCGCCGTCAGGGTGTGGGAATGCCCGCCGGGCGGGTCGGGCGGCCGAGGCGCACCGGGACGCCGGGGGAGTACAGGACGCTGACCGGTGCGTCGCTGGGCGCCGGGAGGCCGGCGGCCGCCACGAGGTTCTCCTCGCACGTGAGCAGCTCGGCGCGGTGCAGGGGCCAGCGCGGGTGGTCGTTGGGCAGATAGGCCGACGACTCGGCCTCACCCCGCAGGAACGCGTTGTGCATGCCCCAGCGGGCGGTGAGGAAATGCTCCAACTCGGTCGGTTCCTCGATGCGTTCACCGACGCGCACCGTCAACCGGCTGCGAGCGCCGCGTGGCCCGGGCCAGCGGCGGGAACTCGTGTAGGCGACGGTGCGCCCCTCGGCCCGGACCGTCATCCGGGACCACACGTACGGCAGCCGGAAGGCGGCGCGTCCCATCACCACCGGAATGAGCCGGGAGGCGTCCATCGACCGGAAGACGACACCGCGCCGCCCGTGCCCGTCCACCGAGTAGAGGCGCACATTGGTCTCCGGAAAGCTTCCCAGGTACGGCACGCCCGGCAGCCGGAACCAGCCGACCCGGTGCATCCGGAAGGCGACGAGTCCGACGTACGTCGTCCCGTGGTGCGTGTCGGGAAAGGTGCCGGCGGGCAACAGCCGCGCCACGGCGCCCGGTTCGACGGCCCAGTGGACGAAGGTGAGGTCGAGCCACTGCTGGGTGAGCAGTGGCGGGTGGACCGGGATGGGGGCGTCGGGGCTGACGGGCACGGGGGCGATCGGCACATGGGTCAGGATCGCAGACGTCCGCCCCTGTCCGGCCGGCCCCGTCGCCGTCTCGCAGCCGAAGCGGGTCGCCGACCTGATGCGCGACGTGGACGCCGACATCCGGGACGGCCTCGACGCGGCGGCTTCGTGGGCGACGACCGGATCCAGGACAGGAGTGGTGGGCGCGACCAGCTGACCGGGGCCCGAGGCGGGCAGCGGCTCCCGGAGCGTGCGGCACCGGGAGTGGCTGCCCGACCGAGGCAACCGCACGGACGCACCCTCGTTGGGCAAGCCGCGCGGCTGCCGTGCGGCTTCTCCGCCGGACTTTGCACGGTTCTCGCACGGTTCTCGCTTCGGCTTTCGCGCGGGTCCGTCCGGTCAGGAAACGGTTCTGACGACCACCCAGTGATGCTTGCCGAGGCGTCGGGTCCGCCGGAACCCGTGGCTCTCGAACAGGGACACCGTGCCGTTGTGCAGGAACGACGCGGAGACGGTACGGCCCTCGACGTCCTCCGGATAGCTCTCCACGGTGCCGCCGCCGAGCCGCGCGATCTCGCCCAGCGCGCCCTCCAGGGCGACGGCGGCGACCCCGGCGCGCCGGTGCCCGCGGGCGACGAAGAAGCAGGTGATCCGCCAGTCCGGCACGGCGTGCACCCCCTTCAGGTAGGCACGCCGGTGCTTGATCCGGGGCAGTTCGCCGGTGGGCCCGAACTGGCACCAGCCCACGCAGTCCGTCCCGTCGTAGACGAGCGCGGCGTGCGCCCGGCCCTCCTGGACCCGGCGTTCCTTGTCCGACCGGTTCTGCGCGGCGGTCCTGCCGCGCCCCACCCCCTCGGCGTGGAACGACATGCACCAGCAGCCGCCCCACACGCCGTTGTGCCGCTCGACCAGGGCGGCGAAGTCCGCCCAGGTGGTGTCGTCCAATGGCCGCGCACGAAATCCGGACATGACCTGACCGGTCGCCTCCCTCGTCTCTCTCCCGCTCTCCCTCCCGCCCCGTCTGCGAAGCCTGCCACGAGTGGCGCCGCCGGGTCCCGGAGTCACGGGGTTCGGCCGCGTCCTGGCCGGTGTGCGGGATTTCGTACACCGGGCCGGACGGAGCGCGGCCCGCCCGACGCCGTCACCGGGTCGTACGCCGTGGTGCGGCGGAACGGCCGGAACACGGCGATCCTGGCGTCAGGCGGGTCATGCCACCCTTGTCGGCTTCCTCGCGACCGCGCGTCGCCCGGCCGGCCGGGCGACGACCCCGTGGACCGGCCCGGCTTCCCGAGCATCCGGAGGGACACCATGGTCAGGACCAGGGCCGGCACGGGGGCCGAGGTCCCGGAGACGCGCGGGGCACGCCGAGCGCGGCGCCGGGCCCAGGCCGACTACACGGGAGGCGTCTACGGATCACTGCTCGCCGCCTCCGTGGTCGCGGGCGTCGGCACGCTCGGCCCGCTCCCGCGGTTCGAACTGACGCTGCTGCTCCTGGGCACCGGCGTGGTCTTCTGGATCACGCATGTGCACGCACAGTTGTTCGGCGCCCGGCTGGCCCGGCAGCCACTGAACCGGGGCACCGTCGTGCACGTGTGCCGCGAGGAGTGGACGATCGTCAAGGCGGCGGTGCCGCCCGCGGCCGCCGTGGTCGTCAGCCCGCTGTTCGGCCTGGGTCTGGAAGGCACGCTCTGGCTGGCCATGACCGTCGCGGTGGCCGGGCTGGTGGGCTGGTCGACGGCCGCCGCCCGGCACGCCCGCGCTTCCTGGCGCATGGCCGCCCTCTCGGGCGCGGTCAACCTCGTGATCGGGCTGCTGATCGTCGCGCTGAAAGTGGCACTGACGCACTGGCGCACTCACGCCCTGACGCCCTCACGCCTTCGCGCCCTCCGCACTCACACCCTGACGCCCTCACGCCTTCGCGCCCTCCGCACTCACGCCTCGACGTGCCGGCACGCGCGGCTCCTCGCGGGCGGTGTGGCGGGGGCATCCGGTTCGGGTGATCCTGGTGGGTGGTGGTGCGGGGGAGGGGCGAGTGGTCTGCCGGACCGTCGTGTCGGGGGTACGCCCGACAGGTGGTCGTCGGCCGATGGCCGGTGGCCGGCCTGCGAGGAGGAGCCATGACCGTACCGCCTCGTCCGACCGCACCGGGAGCACCGGGCACACCGGCCGACCCGGAGCAGACCTCCGCAGGAGCGCGCCCGGGCCTGGACCGTGTCCCGGACCCTGGGGACGACCCCGCGCAGGTGCTCGCCGCGCTGGGCTCGTCCTGGCTCTGGGCGCTGGGGTCGGCGCTCGTCACCCTGGTGCCCGGCATCCTGATCCTGGTCTGGCCCGACGAGACCCTGCACGTCCTGGCCGTCATCATCGGCCTGTACCTGCTGCTCACCGGCGTCTTCCGGTTCGTGGCGGCCTTCGCCCGGGAGAGTCACGGCGATCGGCTCACCCGGGTCCTGCTCGCGGTGCTGTTCGTACTGGCCGGTGTGCTGTGTCTGCGTCATCCGTTGCAGACGATCGCGGCGCTCTCCCTGATCGTCGGCGTGACCTGGCTGGTGTCCGGCATGCTCACCCTCTACACGGCGATCGCCGTCAAGGCGCTGCCGCACCGCGGTGTCCTGGCCGGCGCCGGCGCGCTCGGGGTGGCCGCGGGCATCGTGGTGCTCGCCCTGCCCACCGCTTCCGCGGTCGCCCTGACCCGGCTGCTCGGCCTGTGGCTCGTCCTGCTCGGCCTGGTCGAGCTGGCGGTGGCGCTCGCCCTGCGCTCCGCGATCCGCCGGACCGAGAAGGGCGACCGGCCCGCCTCCTGACCACGAGGTCCGCAAGTCCGTCTTGCCGATTCCGTACGACCTCTGGTTAGATTTTTCGTACAGAGTATGGACGGAGATTCCAGAGGGCGCGGAGATTCCAGGGGAGGGGTTCGAAGTGGCCGACCAGGCCCTGGACCGGCAACAGGACCGTGAGCGGGAGCGGGATGCGATCCTCGGGGCGCTGACCCCCGTCCTCGACGGGATGGTGGCGACGTTCGGGCCGGTGTGCGAGGTGGTGCTGCACGACTACCGGCGCCCGGAGCAGTCGGTGGTCGCCGTCGCCGGCGCGGTCACCGGACGCGCGGTGGGCGGGGCCATGAGCGAGATCGGGATGCGGGTCCTGGCCCGCGGCGACGACGCGACGGACGAGCTCAACTACCTGACCCGCACGGCCTCCGGCAACCTCGTCAAGGCGTCCACGATGGTGCTGCGCGACTCCACGGGCACGGTGTTCGGCGCGCTCTGCGTCAACGTGGACGTGACCGCCGTCGGCCAGGCCCACGCCCTGCTGGGCGCGCTGGCCGGCCTCGGGGACGCCGCCGTCGAACCGCCCGTCACCACCTACGGCAACGACATCGACTCGGTCGTCGACGCCATCCTCGACGCGCACCAGCTCCGCCGGCACCAGCCGTGGGCCGCGCTGGACCGCCCGCGGCGCCTGGAGCTGTTCCGCAGCCTGGACGAACGCGGTGTCTTCGCGGTGCGGCGCGCCGTCGAGCAGGTCGCCGCCCGGCTCGGCATCTCCCGGGCCTCCGCCTACACCTACCTCTCCCAGGCGAGAGCCGGCACGACCGCGCCCGCCACCGACCGGACCGACGAGGGAGCACAGCCGTGACCACCCCACCCCTGCCGATCAGTCTCGACGACGTCCTCGACGCGGCAGCCCGGCTCAAGGGCGTCGCCCACCGCACACCGGTGCTGCGCTCCCGGACCCTCGACGGCCGGGTCGGCGCCGAGGTGTTCCTCAAGTGCGAGAACTTCCAGCGCGTCGGCGCCTTCAAGTTCCGCGGTGCCTACAACGCGGCCTCCCGGCTCACTCCCGAGCAGCTCGCCCGGGGCATCGCCGCCTACTCCTCCGGCAACCACGCGCAGGCGGTCGCCCTGGCCGCCCGGGAACTGGGCACCACCGCCGTCATCGTCATGCCCGAGGACGCCCCGCGTTCCAAGCGCGAAGCCACCGCCGCCTACGGCGCCGAGATCGTCACCTACGACCGTTACACCGGCGACCGGGTCGCCATCGCCGAGGCACTGGCCGCCGAGCGGGGCCTCGCGCTCATCCCGCCCTACGAGCACCCGCACGTCATGGCGGGACAGGGCACCGCGGCCCTGGAACTCCTCGAAGAGGTGGGCGAGCTGGATCTCCTGATCGCGCCGGTCGGCGGCGGCGGGCTGATCGCGGGCAGTGCGACCGCGGCCAAGGGGCTGCGCCCGGGCATCCGGGTGACCGGCGTCGAACCGGAGACCGGCGACGACACCAGGCGCTCGCTGGCGGCGGGCCACCGGGTCACCGTCCCGGTGCCGCGCACCATCGCCGACGGCCAGGCCCTGCACACCCCCGGCGAGCTGACGTTCTCCGTCAACCGCCGGCTCGTCGACGACATCGTCCTGGTCTCCGACGACGAGATCAAGGGCGCGATGCGGTTCGCGTTCGAGCGGCTCAAGACCGTCGTCGAGCCGAGCGGCGCCACCCCGCTGGCCGCCCTGCTCGCGGGTCACGCCGGCCCGCTGCCGCCCCGCGTCGGCGTGATCGTCTCCGGCGGCAACATCGACGCCGAGCGCTTCGCCGCACTGTGCGGGAACCCGGCCTGACGAACCCGGGCCGGGTGCGCCCACCGACGCGACGCCACCGGGGCGCACCCCGGCTCAGACCGGCAGCAGCCGCCCCACCAGCGCGCCCAACTGCCGGACGTTGCGGCACTCGTGCATCTCGACCAGCTCGGCGTAGGAGGGCGCGGCCGAGTCACCGGTGCCCCACTGGCCCCGGGGCTCGGGGTTGAGCCAGTAGAGGCGGCGGGCCCGTGCGGCGATCCGCCGTACGGCCGGCAGGTTCGGGTCGCTCATGTTCGTACGGGCGTCACCGAGCACGAACACGGTCGTGCGCGGGCCGACCGCGGCCTCGTAGCGCTCCGCGAACTCACCCAGCGCGACGCCGTAGTCGCTGCTGCCGTGCCAGCCGGTCAGCGTCGCCTCCGCGCGGATCCGCGAGCTCAGGCCCTCGGCGTCGGCCGCGCCGCGCACGAGCAGCCCGGTCACCTCGTCGATCCGGTTGACGAAGGCGAACACCCGCACCTTGCTGAACTGCTCGTGCAGCGCCTGCACCAGCAGCATCGTGAAGTCCGAGAAGCCGGACACCGAGCCCGACACATCGCACAGGAGTACCAGTTCGGGGCGGACCGGCCGACGGCGGCGCAGCACCGGCCGCATCGGCACGCCGCCCGTGGACAGCGAACCGCGCAGTGTGCGCCGCAGATCGATGGTGCCGCGGGCGGCACGGCGGCGACGGGCGGCCAGCCGAGTGGCCAGCTTGCGGGCCAGCGGCTGCACGGTCCGGCGCAGTTCGGCCACCCGGTCCTTCCCGGCGTACAGGAAGTCGACGCGGTCGGCGGTCGGGGCCACCGCCCGCCGGGCGATCTCGTCCCGGCCGCGCCGCTCGGCGACCCGGCGCCGCGCCTCCACCGCCACCTGCCCGCGGAACGCCTCGATCCGCCGCCGGATCTCGTCGTCCAGCAGCCGGTCGGCGAACCCGGAACCACCGTCCTGCGCGCGCAGGCTGTCGCGGACGCGCGCCAGCAGCGTCTGCGGACGGAGCCGCTCGAGGGCCTGGAACGACGACCAGCCGTCCGACCCCGGACTCCCGTAGCCGCCGAAGCCGTCGACCGCCTCGGCCGCCAGCCGTCCGAGCAGCGTCACGTCGTCGGCGGCGAGAGCCGCGGCGAGCCGGTCGCGCAGGTCCTCCCGGTTCGCGGGGCCCGTGTCGGGCGCCCCGACGCTCCTCGGGAAGTACAGGTCGAAGACCGGGTCGAACACGCGCCGTTGCCCCGTGCCGTGCAGCAGCGTCGCGGCCAGCCCCTCCCGCAGCAGCTCCCGGTCCGCCAGGCCCAGTGCCGCGACCGCCTGTGCCGCGTCCACCGTCTCACCGGTGCCGATGCGCAGACCGTGCGCGCGCAGCGCGGCGACGAACCCCGTCAGCCGCGTCACCACATCCGCGGTGTCGGTCATACGGCGTCCAGGTCGAGCTTGGCGGCCGCCTTGAGGACGTCGTCCTGGTGCTTGAGGAGCACCCCCAGGCTGTCGCGTACGACCTTCTCGTCGAGGGTGTCGGCGCCGAGCGCGAGCAGGGTCCGCGCCCAGTCGATGGTCTCGGCGACCGACGGGACCTTGCGCAGGTCCATCGCGCGCAGCGCGCCGACCACCCGCACCACCGACTCCGTGAGTGCCTCGCCGAGCTCGGGGACCTTCAGTCGTACGATCCGCCGCTCCAGCTCCTCGTCGGGGAAGTCGATGTGCAGGAACAGGCAGCGCCGGCGCAGCGCCTCGGACAGTTCGCGACCGGCGTTGGAGGTGAGCACGACGAACGGGCGGCGGGTGGCCGTGATGGTCCCGAGCTCAGGGACGGTGATCTGGAAGTCGCTGAGCACCTCGAGCAGCAGGCCCTCCACCTCGATGTCGGCCTTGTCGGTCTCGTCGATCAGCAGGACCGTCGGCTCGTCGCCGCGGATGGCGGTCAGCAGTGGGCGCGGGAGCAGGAACTCCTCGCTGAAGACGTCCGTGCGCGTCTCGTCCCACGTCTCGTCCCGCCCGGCGCTGATGCGCAGCAGCTGCTTGGCGTGGTTCCACTCGTACAGCGCCCGCGACTCGTCGACGCCCTCGTAGCACTGGAGGCGTACGAGGCGGGCCTCGGCCACCTGGGCCACGGCCTTGGCGAGCTCGGTCTTGCCGACACCAGCGGGGCCCTCCACCAGGAGCGGCTTGCCGAGGCGATCGGCGAGGAAGACGGTGGTCGCCACGGCGGGGGAGGCGAGGTAGCCGGTCTCGGCCAGGCGGGCGGAGACATCGTCGACGGATGTGAACAACGGGGGCCTCCGGTGGTCGTGAGCGAGCCTCTGGGTCACTATCTAAGCGCTTGTTCAGTGCCGCTGTCATCCGTCCTTTGGTCACACCACGACGGACGGACGGGCGGCGGGCCACGGACCGGCGGGCAGGCGCACGGCGTCCGACCAGCGGAGGCACGGCGTCGGAGCGGCGCAGACACCGGCGTCCGAGCGGCACGGGCGCGGCGTGCGGTCGACAGAATACCGATCGGTTTTCTCGGTGCCGGCGGCGCGGTAACCTCGACGTATGACCACGACCGACAAGCCCTCCACCAGGGACCGGCTCCTCGACGCGGCGGCCGATCTCTTCTACCGCGACGGTGTCTCCATCGGCGTGGAGGCGCTGTGCCGGACGGCCGGGGTCTCCAAGCGGTCGATGTACCAGCTCTTCGACAGCAAGGAAGAGGTGCTGGCGGCCAGCCTGGAGCGCCGCAGCACGCGGTACGAGGCGCTGTTCGCGCCCGGCCCCGAAGAGGCCACCACCCCGCGCGAGCGCATCCTGTACGCGTTCCGCCGCCTGGAGCTGGCCTCCGTCGCACCCGACTACCAGGGGTGCCCCTATCTGGCCGTGCTGGTCGAGCTGAAGGACCCGGCGCATCCGGCGAGCGCGGTCGCCCGCGCCATGAAGGAGCGCGCCGAAGGCGCCTTCCGCGAGCAGGCCGAGCGGGGCGGCGCCCGCGACCCGGAGCTGCTGGCCCGGCAGCTCATGCTGCTCTTCGACGGCGCGAGCGCCCGCTCCGGCGCCGGCATCGAGACCCTGGACGGGCTCATGACGGCGACCGTCGGGACGCTGCTGGACGCGGCGGGCGTGAAGTAGCGCACGCGCCCCGCCGGACCCCCTCGGCCAGGCGGCGACCGCCGCCCGTACGGGTCACCACAACGAGCCGACCCCGTGCGCCGGCCGGTGCAATGGACGCGTGACCGCGCCCCCGGACGACTGCCTCGCGCGCAACGAGTGGATCTGTGGCGCGTACCTCTCCAGCCGCGGCGAGATCCTCCTCGACGCGGTGCTCCAGCACCTGCGGCTGACCGCCGTGTCGGTGGTCATCGGGCTTGCCGTCGCCGTACCGCTCGCTGTCCTGGCCCGCCGCTGGGGCTGGGCCGCCGGACCCGTGCTGGGCGTGACGACGGTCCTCTACACGATCCCGTCCCTGGCCATGTTCTCGCTGCTGCTACCCCTCTACGGACTCTCGGCGACCCTCGTCGTCGCCGGACTGGTCCTGTACTCCCTCACCCTGCTGGTCCGCAACATCCTCGCGGGGCTGCGGGCCGTCCCCGAGGAGACCCGGCAGGCCGCGCGAGGCCTGGGCTACGGCCCTGTCCGCCTCCTGCTCACCGTCGAACTGCCGCTCGCCCTGCCCGCCTCGATGGCCGGGCTGCGCATCGCCACCGTCTCGGCGGTCTCGCTGGTGACCGTGGGCGCGATCGTCGGCCACGGCGGCCTCGGCAATCTCATCTACGCCGGCATGAACACGTACTTCAAGGCACAGGTGCTGACCGCGTCCGTGCTGTGCGTGGTGATCGCGGTCCTCGCCGACCTGCTCCTGCTCGGCGCGCAGTGGCTCATCACCCCGTGGACCAGAACGGCCCGCGGATGACGACCCTGACCGACGTCTGGGACTGGCTCACCGACCCCGCGCACTGGTCGGGCGCCGACGGCATCTGGCACCGGCTGCTCCAGCACCTCGCCCTCACCATCGTCTGCCTGGTGATCAGCTGTCTGATCGCCCTGCCGGTCGCCCTCGTCCTCGGCCACCTCGGCAAAGGTGGCGCGCTCGCCGTCAACATCTCCAACGTCGGCCGCGCGGTGCCCACCTTCGCCGTCCTCGTCCTGCTGCTGCTCACGCCGATCGGTACCTGGGGCGAGGGCCCCACGGTCGTCGCGCTGGTGCTGTTCGCCGTACCGCCCCTGCTCACCAACGCCTACGTCGGGATGCGCGAGGTGGACCGGGGCGTCGTCGGGGCGGCCCGCGGGATGGGGATGACGGGCCCGCAGCTGCTGTTCCGGGTGGAGCTGCCGCTCGCCCGCCCGATGATCATGAACGGGGTGCGCATCGCCGCCGTCCAGCTGGTCGCCACCGCCACCATCGCGGCGCTGGCCGGCGGCGGAGGGCTCGGCCGGATCATCACGGCGGGCTTCAACCTCGCCAGCACCCCCCAGGTGGTCGCGGGCGCCGCGCTCGTCGCCGTGTTCGCGCTGGTCGTCGAGGCGGTCTTCGAGGTCGCCGAACGGATGGCGCCGGCCTGGAGCAGAGGCACGCGGTGAGAGACCGTACGGCCCCGGCAGCCGCGCTGCTGCTGCTCCTGCTCGGGGCGGCGGGCTGCACCACCGGCCCGTCCCTGGAGCACCGCGGCGCGGTCACCGCACCGCCCGGCGACAGCCACGACCTGACCATCGGCTCGGCGGGATTCACCGAGAGCGACCTGCTCGCCCAGATGTACGCCCTGCTGCTGGACCAGGCCGGATACAAGACGTCGATGCTCACCGTCGCCAACCGCGAGCTGTACGAACCCGCCCTGGAATCCGGCCAGATCGACGTCGTACCCGAGTACGCGGCGACCTTCGCCGACTGGCTCAACGCCAAGACCCACGGCCCCGACGCCCGCCCGGTGGGCTCGCCCGACCTCGGCGCCACGATGAAGGCCCTGCGGGCGCTGGCCACGCCCCGCGGGCTCACCGTCCTGGCCCCGGGGAAGGCCGTCGACCAGAACGCGTTCGCCGTCACCGCCGCCTACGCGCGGCGGCACCACCTCAAGACCCTCGGCGACCTCGGCGCCTCCGGTCTGCAGGTCCGGCTCGCGGCGGGCGACGAATGCGTCCAACGGCCCTACTGCGCACCCGGGCTGAAGAGGACGTACGGCATCGACGTCGTCGCCGTCGACCCCAAGGGCGTCGGCACGACCCAGGCGAAGCTGGCCGTGCAGAGCGGCCGGGACCAGATGCTGCTGACCACGACGACCGACGCCACGCTCGACGACTTCGGTCTGGTGCTCCTCGCCGACGACAAGCACCTCCAGAACGCGGACTACGTCGTCCCCGTGGTCAACCGCGCCCGGGCGGGCGACGCCAAGGTCACGCGCGCGCTCGGCCGGCTCAACGACGTCCTCACCACACGGGACCTGGCATCCCTGAACGAGCAGGTGGACAGCTGGCGCAGGCTGCCCGCGGACGTGGCGCGCACCTATCTGAAGGACAAGGGGTTGCTGAAGTGAGCACGGGACCGCCCGTCCGCACGCTCGCCCGGCCTCGCTCCCTCGCGACCGACCGTCTGCCCGGTCGCGTGCCCCGGGGGACTGTCAGTGGCGCGCTGTACGTTGCCGTCATGGGCCTTTACCTGGTGAGTGTCGGTGCCGAGGAGTGGTTCGGCGCGGAGGAGGGCGAGTACGGGGAGACCGCCTCGGCGCTGAACGAGGAGCTGAGACGGCGCGGGCTGCCGCCGTACGCGTCCCTCCCCGAGGAGTCGGACTTCGTGCCGGGCGCCGGACTTCGGTTCGAGGAGAAACTGAGTCCCTCCATGGCCGGGTTCGGCGCGCTGTGCGAGGCGCACCTGGCGCGGGACGAGGGGGAGACCCTGGCGGGCTGGTCGGTGCTGGTGCCGTTCTCGCTGGAGGACGACGTCCGGCTGTCCGTCGGCTCCGCCTACGCGGACGAGACGCTGGTCGCCGGAGCCCCGCAGGTCCTGGCCCTCGCGGAGCGGCTGGCGGTGGCCCTCGAACTGCCGGTCGACGCGATACCGGAGAGGTGCGACAACCTCGAACTGACCCTCTGGTTCCTGGACGGCCCGGCGAAGGAGCTGGCCACCACCCGACCGGGCCCGTGGAGCGAGGACCTGGCCACGTCCTACTACGTGGCGCTGTACCTGCGCGCCGCCCAGCACTCCCTGCGCCGCGGCTGCCCGCTCGTCTACTCCTGACATCGCCCGCCCCCCCCGCCGAGCCGCCGCCCCTTTGTCCGCAGCGTGCGGCCGGTCGCGCGGACGGCGCCCGCGCGACTTCGCACGGACGGCGCCCGCGCGGCGTCAGGTGGTACTGCGTGGTGCCATACTGCGCCACCCTCTGTCGCCTGATGACTTGCGTGTGACGCCACAATGGTGCCACCATGGCGTCATGGACCTTGCCCCGTATGTCGACACCCTCCGCCGTGAGCTCGCGGTGGCCGCCGAAGCCGGCGGTGAGGATGCCCGCAGGCTGGCCGAACGGCTCACCGCTCCTCTGGAGTCGGCGACCCGTCTGACCATGCTGAACGTGCTCTCCGCCGCGATGGACGAGATCACCCGCGAACTCGCCCCCGGCTCGGTCGACGTACGGCTGCGCGGGCTCGACCCCGACTTCGTGGTGACGCCGCCGCCCGCCGGCGGTCTCGTGGAAGCGGGCGTCCCGCCCGTCGAACCGGTCAAGGCGCAGGCACCCGCCGACGGCGACGAGGGCGGCACCGCCCGCGTCAACCTACGTCTGCCGGCCCACCTCAAGGCCCGCGCCGAGGAGGCGGCGAGCCGCGAGGGCCTGTCGGTCAACGCGTGGCTGGTGCGAGCCGTGTCGGCCGCGGTCGACGGCGGCGGCACGCCGCGTACGGCGGAGAGGGCCCGCACCCTAGGACAGAGCTTCACGGGCTGGGTGCGCTAGCCGCGCCCGCCCCACGTCACCCTCACCACGTCCCACCAGCGGGGACGGCCCAAGGACCCATGAGGACGGTACAGCCATGCCTTCTTTCGACACCCCGGAACCGATCTCGGCCACGGCCCATGTGGACGCCGGTTCCATCCAGTTCACCGCGGGCGACCGCCTAGACACGGTGGTCGAGGTGCGGCCCCGCGACCCCGAGCGGGACAAGGACGTGCGGGCCGCCGAGCAGACCGAGGTCACCTACGCGGGTGGCGTCCTGACCGTCAGGACGAAGCAGCGCCATCTCGTCGGACCCGGCGGAGCCGTCGACGTCACGGTCGACCTGCCCACGGGCTCGCGCGTCGACATGACCGGCTCCTGGGTCCAGGTGCTCGGCGAGGGCCGGCTCGGCGAGGTCCGGGTGAAGACCTCGTCCGGCGATGTCCGCCTGGACACGACCGGGCCGCTGAGCCTGACCGCCGCCCACGGCTCGATCACCGTCGACCGGGTCGTGGGCACGGCCGAGATCACCACCAGCTCCGGCAGCCTGCGCGTCGGAACCGTCGACGGCGCGGCCGTCCTGAAGAACTCGCACGGCGCCACGACCGTCGGCGCCGCGACCGGCGAGGTGCGGGTGAGCGGCGCCAACGGCGACATCGACATCGCGCGCGCCGAGAGCTCGGTGGCCGCCACCACCGCCCACGGTGCCCTGCGCGTGGGCGAAGTCGCCCGCGGAACAGTCCAGTTGGAGACGTCCTACGGCGCCATCGAGGTCGGTGTCCGCGAGGGCACCGCCGCCTGGCTCGACGTCAGCTCCGAGCGCGGGCAGGTGCGCAACACACTGGCCGACACCGCACCCCCGGAGCGGACGGAGGACACCGTCGAGGTCCGCGCCCGCACCCGCTGGGGCAACATCGACGTGCGCCGCGCCAAGGTCTGAGTACCGGCCTAGACACCGCGTGACCTGCGCCTCTCCAGCTCCCGGATCGGCAACGACCAATGGAGCGCGCTCAATTGACGCGCCGGTAGCGCCCCCGATCGGCTACGTTGGTCGCGCTCGCCGATCAACAGCACCACCAGCGCTCAGAGCCCGTCTCCCGACCTCGGGTGATCTCGTACACGCGCCACGGTGGAGGGCTCGACGCACGCCGGGCTCTTTGCTCACCCTGGTCCGGCACCCGGCCACACCACATCTCCCCGCCAGCCCCCCGCGAAGAGAGACAACACCGCATGTTTCACGGCATAGGACGTGCAGTCGTCCGCCATCCGATCTGGACGATCGTGGCGTGGGTCATCGCCGCCTTCGCGATCGTCGCCACGGCACCGGGCCTTCCCTCCAACAGCGACCAGAGCAGCTTCCTGCCCAAGAGCTACGAGTCCATCCAGGCCCTGGAACTCCAGTCGAAGGCGTTCCCCAGTGCCTTCACCCCGTCCGCGATCGTGCTCTACAGCCGTACCGACGGCCAGAAGCTGACGCCCGCGGATCTGAAGGACGTGCAGCGCGTCACCGACGGGCTGGGCGCCAAGGGCATCGACGAGGTGCAGAAGGTCGTCCCCGGAACCCCGTCGAAGGACGGCAAGTACGACCTGGCACTGGTCCAGATGGACAGCCGGAACGCCGGCCAGCCCAAGCAGGCCGACGCGGCGAAGACGCTGCGCGAGGACGCCAAGGAACTGTCCGCCGGCACCCGGCTGGACGTGAAGGTCGGCGGCTCCGCCGCGCAGGCCCTGGACCAGCAGGAATCCTCCGAGCGCGGTAACGCGCTGGTCGGTATCGGCACCTTCGTGATCATCCTGGTCACGCTGCTGATCATCTTCCGGGCGCCGATCCTGGCGGTGCTGCCGCTGGTGCTGATCGGCCTGGTCTCCGCGGTCGCCAACGGGCTGATCGCCTACGCGACCAAGCTCTTCGGCCTCCAGGCCAACAGTTCGATCTCGGCGATGCTGATCGTGGTGCTGTTCGGCGTCGGTACGGACTACTTCCTGTTCCTGATGTTCCGCTACCGGGAACGGCTGCGCGCCGGGGACGAGCCCAAGGAAGCGATGATCAACGCGGTCGGCCGGGTCGGCGAGGCCATCGCCTCCGCCGCCGGCGCCGTGATCATCGCGTTCCTCGCCCTGGTCCTGTCCTCCCTCGGCTTCCTGAGGCAGATGGGGCCGGCGCTGGCCATCGCGGTCGGTGCCACCCTGATCGCGGGCCTCACGCTGATCCCGGCGGTGGTCTCGCTGATCGGTCCGAAGGTCTTCTGGCCGTCCAAGTCGTGGCAGAAGGAACCGGAGAACGCCCGGTTCGCGGCGCTCGGCCACCTGGTGCGGCGGCGTCCCGCACTGGTCGCGGCGGTGTCCGGGGTACTGATGGTCGCGCTGGCGCTGGGCGCGCTCGGCTTCAAGGCCACCTTCGACCTCGCCGCGGGCTCCATGCCCAAGACCAAGGAGTCGATGGTCGTCCAGACCCGGATGCAGGCGGCGTACTCGGCCGGTGCCGCCGACCCGACCCAGGTCTATGTCACCAGCAGCGACGGCAAGCCCCTGGACGAGGGCGCGCTGCCCGCGTTCGTGGCCGAGCTCAAGGGGGTCGACGGCGTCGCCGACTCCCGGCTGGCCGCGCTCAGCAAGGACGGCGAGACCGCCAACATCGCCGTCACCCTCAAGTACGACGCGGCCAAGGACGAGGCGATCAGCGCGGTCGGCAAGGTGAGGGACACCGCGCACGCGAACGCGCCGTCCGGCACCAGGGCGGTGGTCGGCGGCACCTCCGCGATCTACAAGGACATCAACACCGCCGTCGAACACGACTACAAGACGGTCTTCCCGGTCGCCGCGGTACTGATCATGATCATCCTGGGTCTGCTGCTGCGCAGCGTGGTCGCCCCCTGGTACCTGATGGCCTCGGTCGGCCTCGGCTTCGGCGCCACCCTCGGCGCCACGGTGCTGATCTTCCAGAAGGGCGAGGGGCACTCCGGCCTGATGTTCCTGCTGCCGGTGATCATGTACCTCTTCGTGATCGCCATCGGCACCGACTACAACATCCTGATGATCGCCCGACTGCGCGAGGAGGCCCGCGAGGGCCGCGAGCCACGCGAGGCGGCGGGCGAGGCCCTGCGGCACGCGGGCCCGACCGTGGCCGCCGCCGGGTTCATCCTGGCCGCGACCTTCGCCACGATGATGCTCGCGGGCAACTCGCTCCTGAGCGAGATGGGCTTCGCCGTCTCCTTCGGCATCGTCGTCGCCGCGTTCGTCATGGCGATGTTCTTCACGCCGAGCCTGACCGCGCTGATCGGCCGCGCGGCCTGGTGGCCGGGCCACGGTGACCGGACCACCGCGGCGGAGCCGTCCGTCCCGGGCCGCGAGGATGCCCGCGAACTGGTCTGACCGGTACGGCGGGGGCCGGGTGCGCGTCGCGCACCCGGCCCCTTCGTGTCGTGCCGGCCCCGAAACCCGCCCTAAGGGCTGTCCCGTAATCCCGGGTGGATCAGCGCGCGGCGTCAGATGCGGTGCATCGCAAGGCGGAGGGTCGTCCGCATACTGGGCGTATGCGGGCGATCCGACAACGCGGCGAGGTGCCGTAGCTGTCGTCGTGCGCCCGCCGGGGATTACGGGACAGCCCTTAGGCGTCGGCGACCGAGTCGAACGACACCTGACCCCGCGGCACGCCCCGCGCGTCGGCGTCCACCGAGCGGCGCAGCGCCTCGTGCAGCTTCGCCGGGGTGAGGACGCCGAGGAGACGGGAGCCGTCCAGGACCGCTACCCAGCCCGCGTCGTGCTGGAGCATCACCCCGAAGGCCTGCTTCAGCGGCGCGCCCACCGCTACCCACGCGCTCATCCGGCGGGCGTGGTCGCCGACCGAGCCGCCGGCCGCGAGATCGTCGATGCCGACCCAGCCGTGCAGATCGCCCTGCGCGTCCAGGACGACGGCCCACCGGGTGTTCTGCGCGCGCAGCCGCTCCACCGCCCGCTCGGCCGGCTCGTCGGGGCGGGCGACCGGCGGCTGCTGGAGGTCGTCCGGCTGGATCTCGGTCACCGACAGGCGTTTCAGCCCCCGGTCGGCGCCCACGAACTCCGCGACGTACGGCGTGGCAGGCGTGCCGAGCACCGCGCCCGGCGTGTCGAACTGCTCGATGCGCCCCTGCCCGTACACGGCGATGCGGTCGCCGAGCCGTACCGCTTCCTCGATGTCGTGCGTGACCAGCAGCACCGTCTTGCGCACGGTGTCCTGCATCCGCAGGAACTCGTCCTGCAACTGCTCCCGCACCACCGGGTCGACCGCGCCGAACGGCTCGTCCATCAGCAGCACCGGCGGGTCCGCGGCCAGGGCCCGCGCCACGCCGACCCGTTGGCGCTGACCGCCCGACAACTGGTGCGGATAGCGCGGGCCGTACGTCTTCGGATCCAGGCCCACCAGCGCCAGCAGTTCGGCCGCCCGTGCCCGCGCCTTCCCCCGCTTCCAGCCCACCAGCGTCGGCACGGTGGCCGTGTTGTCGAGCACCGTGCGGTGCGGGAAGAGGCCCACCTGCTGGATGACGTAGCCGATCCGGCGGCGCAGCCGCACCGGGTCCACCCCGGCGATGTCCTCACCGTCGACGAAGATCCGGCCCGCCGTCGGTTCGATCAGCCGGTTCACCATCATCATGGTCGTCGTCTTGCCGCAGCCGGACGGTCCCACGAGCGTGACGAGTTCGCCCTCGGACACCTCGAAGGAGAGGTCGTCCACAGCCGTCGTCCCGTCCGGATAGCGCTTGGTGACCTGATCGAACCGGATCATTCCCTCACGCTAACCGTGCCCGTCACTCTCCGCTCACCAGCACCACCTCCAGGGTGCGCGGGCCGTGCACCCCCTCCACCCGGTCCAGTTCGATGTCGCTGGTGGCGGAGGGGCCGGAGATCCAGGTCAGCGGGCGCGTCGGGTCCAGGCGTCCGAGCGCCTGGGGGACGGACGCGACCACCTGGTCGGGCACCCGCACGACGCAGATGTGGTGGTCGGGGACGAGGGTGATCCGGCGGCGGCCCTGGTCCGCTCCGCCGTCGAGGACGATCGTGCCGGTCTCGGCGACGGCGAGGGCGCAGCCGGTCACCACGCTCTCCACCGCGTCCAGCTCATGGGGCGTGCTCACGGCACGGTCGGCGACCCGGGTGGAGCCGGCCGCCGACAGCCACTCGGGCGGGAGTCCCGCGGGCACGAGCACCTGCCGGGACCCGCGCTCGGCGAGCAGCCGCCCGATCAGCGCGGCCAGTTCGTCCGCCGCGCAGCGGTGCACGATCGCCCGGTAGTCCGCCAGGTTCTCCGCCAGCAGTTCCACCGTCGCCTCGACGCCCAGGCCGCCGTGCTCGCGCAGATAGTCCCGCTCGACCGCCCGCTCGTACGGCGGATCGTCCTGTGGCACGTCCGCGAGCGCGCGCCGCACCCGGCCCAGGATCCGCTCCCTGCTGCTCACTCGGCCCCGTCCTTTCCGCCGTCCGTGCGCTGCCACCAGTCCCGGAACGGCTCCGCCGGCACCGGCGGAAGGTCACGGGTCGCGCTCCAGGCCCTGCCGGGGCCCGGCAGCGTCCGCGGATGGAGTCCGCGGGTGTGCGACGCGAGCCGTTGTCCTGTCCGCAGGACGGCCGGGCGGCCGAACGCCCAGCGCGCCGCCCGCATGGCGGCCCGCTCGGCCGCGTGCCCCTTCGCGGGCTTCAGTACGACCTTGTTGCCCGCCCGCGTCACCTGGCCGCCCTCGACGACCCGTTCCCGCAGGTGCACCAGCACCTCCGGGATGTCGATGGCCACCGGGCAGACCTCGTAGCAGGCACCGCACAGCGTCGACGCGTACGGCAGCGAGGCGTCGATCTCGCTCCCGGTGCCCCGGAGTTGGGGGCTGAGGATCGCGCCGATCGGCCCCGGATAGACCGAGCCGTAGGCGTGGCCGCCCGCCCGCTCGTACACCGGGCACACGTTCAGGCACGCGGAGCAGCGGATACAGCGCAGGGCCTGGCGACCGACCTCGTCGGCGAGGGTGTCGGTGCGGCCGTTGTCCAGCAGCACCAGGTGGAAGGTCCGGGGCCCGTCGCCGTCCGTGGTGCCGGTCCACGTCGACGTGTAGGGGTTCATGCGCTCGGCCGTGGAGGAGCGGGGCAGCGTCTGGAGGAATACCTCCAGATCCCGCCAGGTCGGTACGATCTTCTCGATTCCGACCACCGAGATCAGCGTCTCCGGCAGGGTCAGGCACATCCGCCCGTTGCCCTCCGACTCCACGACCACGAGCGTGCCGGTCTCGGCGACCATGAAGTTGGCGCCGGAGATCCCGACCTTGGCGCGCAGGAACTTCTCCCGCAGGTGCAGCCGGGCCGCCTCGGCGAGTTCGGCGGGCGTGTCGGTCAGCCCCTCGGGGGCGGGCCGTCCCCACGCGCCCATCTCGCGGGCGAAGATCTCCCGGATCTCCCCCCGGTTGCGGTGGATGGCCGGGACGAGGATGTGCGACGGCCGGTCCTTGCCCAACTGCACGATGAGCTCGGCGAGATCGGTCTCGTAGGCGCGGATGCCCTCCGCCTCCAGGGCCTCGTTGAGGCCGATCTCCTGCGTGGCCATCGACTTGACCTTGACGACCTCCGACTCGCCGGTCTCCTTGACCAGGCCGGCCACGATCCGGTTGGCCTCGTCGGCGTCGGCGGCCCAGTGGACGATGCCGCCCGCCGCCGTCACCGCCTCCTCCAACCGGACCAGATAGCGGTCGAGATGACGCAGCGTGTGGTCCTTGATGCGCTTGCCCGCCTCGCGCAGCTCCGCCCAGTCGGACACCTCGGCCACGGCCTTGGCCCGCTTGGCGCGGATGGTGTGCGTGGCGTGCCGCAGATTGCCGCGCAGGGTCTGGTCGCCGACCGCCTCGTGCGCGGCCTTCGGGAAGGCCGGCATCCCCACGAACGTCCCGCTCATGCCGCCGGCTCCTTCTCCGTGCTCGCCAGGATCTCCGCGATGTGCACCGGCCGCATCCCGGTGCCGAGCCGGGTCATGGTCCCGCCGAGGTGCATCAGACAGGAGTTGTCCGCCGCGCACAGCACCTCGGCGCCCGTCGACTCGGCGTTGCGCACCTTGTCCGCGCCCATAGCCGCCGAGACGTCGGGGTTCTTGAGCGCGAAGGTGCCGCCGAACCCGCAGCACTCGTCGGCGCCCGGCAGCTCGACCAGATCCAGCCCCGCGACGGCCTGGAGCAGCCGCCGGGGACGGTCGCCCAGCCCCAGGCTCCGCAGCCCGTGGCAGGTCGGGTGGTAGGTCACCGTGTGCGGGTAGTACGCCCCGACGTCCGTCACCCCCAGCACGTCCACCAGGAACTCCGTGAGCTCGTACGTCTTCGGCACCACCGGCGCCAGTGCGGCGGCCAGGGTGTCGCCGCGCCCCTCGGCCCGGGCCCGTTCGCCCATGCGCGGATACAGCTCCCGCACCATCGCCCCGCACGACCCCGACGGGGTCACGATCGCCTCGTACTCCCCGAAGACATCGGAGAAATGCCGGGCGAGCGGCTCGGCCTGATGCCGGTACCCGGTGTTGTAGTGTGCCTGCCCGCAGCACGTCTGGGCCATCGGGAAGTCGACGTCGACGCCCAGCCTGGTCAGCAGTTTCACCACCGCGCGGCCGGTGTCCGGATAGAGCGTGTCGTTGACACAGGTCAGGAACAGAGCGACACGCATCGCGGCTCCTAGTCATTGGTCATCGGATGAGTCAAGCCTAGTGGCGGAGTGGGGCCCGAGGGCAGAGCCCGGCTCAGCGTGCGGCGAGCCGGGCCGCCGCCTCCCGCCACCGTGCCGGGTCGCCCCGCGGTTCGTAGCGGGTCAGCGGCTGCGTACGGACCAGCAGGCGCCGCATGTCGGCGAGGTCGCCGACGAGTCCGTGCCCGCGGGCCTGGACCAGCACGTTGCCGAGTGCGGCGGCCTCCGTGGGGCCGACCACCACCGGCAGCCCGCAGGCGTCGGCGGTCGACTGGCACAGCAGGGCGTTGCGGGCGCCGCCGCCGACGATGTGCACGACGTCGACCGGGTGGTCGGCCAGGTCCCGGGCGTCCTCGACGGCACGGCGGTGGGCGAGGGCGAGCGAGTCGAGGATGCAGCGCGTGATCTCGGCCCGGCTCGCCGGCACCGGCTGGCCGGAGTCCCGGCACGCCGTCACGATCCGCTGCGGCATCCGGCCGGGCGCCAGGAACACCGCGTCGCCCGCGTCCACCACGGAGCGCAGCGCCGGCACCCCGGCGGCCTCGCGCAGCAGTTCGCCCAGGTCCGGGTCGCCCCAGGCCCGCAGGCACTCCTGGAGCAGCCACAGCCCCATGATGTTGCGCAGATAGCGGACCGTGCCGTCCAGCCCCAGTTCGTTGGTGAAGTTGGCGGCCCGGCTCTCCTCGGTCAGGACCGGCGCGTCCAGTTCGAGACCGGCCAGCGACCAGGTGCCGGTGCAGATGTACGCGAACCGCTCGCCGGTGGCGGGCACCGCGGCAACCGCCGACGCCGTGTCGTGCGAACCGACCGCCGTGACCGGCACCGGCCCGCTCAGCCCGGCCTCCTCCAGCACCTCCGGCCGCAGCAGACCCGCCGGGTCACCGGGCTGCCGCAGCGGCGCGAACAGGCTCAGGTCGACGCCGAGCCGGGCCGCGAGGCCGTGCGACCACTCACGCGTTCGGGGGTCGACGAGCTGGGTGGTCGAGGCGTTGGTCAGCTCGGTGCCCTGCTCACCTGTGAGCCAGTACGCCAGCAGGTCCGGGATGAGCAACAGCCTTTTCGCCGAGGCGAACTGGGCCGAGGCCCGGTCCGCCGTCAGCTGGTACAGCGTGTTGAAGGGCGCGTACTGCAGGCCGGTCGCCGCGTACAGCTCGGCGGGCGGCACGCTCGACCACACCTTCTCCGCGACGCCCTCGGTGCGGGCGTCGCGGTAGTGCACGGGGTTGCCGAGCAGCGCGCCGTCCGCGTCGAGCAGGCCGTAGTCCACGGCCCAGCTGTCGATGCCGACGGAGTCGAGCCGTCCACCGCAGTGCGCGCCGGCCGCCCGCAGTCCGTCCAGCACCCCCGCGTACAGCCCGAGGACGTCCCAGCGCAGCCCCTCCGGAACCCGCACGGGCCGGTTGGGGAAGCGGTGCGCCTCGGCCAGCTCCAGGGAGTCCGGGCCCACCCGGCCGACCACGACGCGCCCGCTGGACGCGCCGAGGTCGACCGCGGCGTACACCTTCGTCGTGTCGGTCGTGGCGGTACGGGCCGGGCCGCTCATCGCAGGAACGCGGCCGCCACACCCGCGTCGACGGGGACGTGCAGCCCGGTGGTGTGGGTCAGGTCGCCGCCGGTGAGCGCGAAGACGGCGTTCGCGACATGCTCGGGGAGCACCTCCCGCTTGAGGATGGTCCGCTGCGCGTAGAACTCGCCCAGCTTCTCCTCCCGCACGCCGTACACGGCCGCCCGCTGGGCGCCCCAGCCACCCGCGAAGATCCCGGAGCCGCGGACGACCCCGTCCGGGTTGACGCCGTTGACACGGATGCCGTGCTCACCCAGCTCGGCGGCCAGCAGCCGTACCTGGTGGGCCTGGTCGGCCTTGGTCGCGGAGTAGGCGATGTTGTTCGGACCGGCGAAGACGGCGTTCTTGGAGGCGATGTAGACGACGTCGCCGCCGAGCTTCTGGGCGATCATCACCCGCGCCGCCTCGCGCGAGACCAGGAAGGAGCCGCGGGCCATGATGTCGTGCTGGAGGTCCCAGTCCTTGGCGGACGTCTCCAGCAGCGGCTTGGAGATGGAGATTCCGGCGTTGTTGACCACCAGGTCGACCCCGCCGAAGGCCAGCACCGCCGCCTTGAAGGCGTCCGCGATCTGCTCCTCCGAGGTGACGTCGACCGTCACCGCCACCGCCTTGTCCGCACCGCCGAGTTCCGCGGCGACCGCGGCGGCGTTACCGGCGTCGAGGTCGGCGACTACTACACAGGCGCCCTCGGCGACCAGCCGGTGCGCGATGGCCCTGCCGATCCCGCTGCCGGCGCCGGTCACGAACGCCACCCGCGTCGCGAGCGGCCGGGGCGGGGGCATCCGCCGGAGCTTGGCCTCCTCCAGCGCCCAGTACTCGATGCGGAACTTCTCCGACTCCTCGATCGGCGCGTACGACGACACGGCCTCGGCGCCGCGCATCACGTTGATCGCGTTGAGGTAGAACTCGCCGGCCACCCGGGCGGTCTGCTTGTCCTTGCCGAAGGAGAACATGCCGACGCCCGGCACGAGCACGATCGCCGGGTCGGCGCCGCGCATCGCGGGGGAGTCCGGCAGGGCGTGGCGCCGGTAGTAGGCGGCGTACTCCTCGCGGTACTCGGCGTGCAGCTCGGTCAGCCGCGCGATCACCTCGTCGAGCGGGGCGGTCGGCGGCAGGTCGAGGACCAGCGGGCGCACCTTGGTCCGCAGGAAGTGGTCCGGGCAGGAGGTGCCGAGCGCGGCCAGCCGTGGGTGCTCGGCCCGGGCCAGGAAGTCCAGGACGGTGTCGGAGGCGTCGAAGTGCCCGACCTGCGGCCGGTCCTGGGACGCGACGGCGCGGACGTGGGGCGCCAGGGCGGCGGCCCGCTCCCGTCGCTCGCCCTCGGGCAGCGCCTCGTACCCCTCGATCACCGGCCCGAAGGGCTGCGGCCGGCCCCGCTCGGCGAGGAACGCCTCAGCGGTGCGGATGATGTGCAGCGAGTTGCGCTCGCACTCCTCGGACGTGTCGCCCCACGCGGTGATGCCGTGCCCGCCCAGGACGCAGCCGACGGCCCGCGGGTGGGCTGCCTTGACCGCGGCGATGTCCAGCCCGAGCTGGAAGCCGGGCCGCCGCCACGGCACCCACACCACCGTGTCGCCGAAGCACTCGGCGGTCAGCTTCTCCCCGTCCGCGGCGCACGCCAGCGCGATCCCGGAGTCGGGGTGCAGATGGTCCACGTGGGCCGCGTCGACGAGTCCGTGCATCGCGGTGTCGATGGAGGGGGCGGCGCCGCCCTTGCCGTGCAGGCAGTAGTCGAACGCGGCGACCATCTCGTCCTCGCGCTCGACACCCGGGTAGACGTCGGTGAGAGCGCGCAGCCGGTCCAGCCGCAGGACGGCGAGTCCGGCCTCGGTGAGCGTGCCGAGGTCGCCGCCCGACCCCTTGACCCACATCAGCTCGACGTCGCCACCGGTGACGGGATCGGTGTCGCTCCCCTTGGCGGAGGCGTTGCCGCCGGCGTAGTTGGTGTTGCGCGGGTCGGACCCGAGTCGGTGGGACCGGGCGAGGAGCGCGTCGGCTTCGGGGTGGGGTGCCATGGATGTTCCTAACTCCTGGGACGTACGTGAAGGGGGCGCCGTGAGGGGCGCGGGGACCGCGGACCGGCACATCCGGCCCGGGGTCCGCGAACGACAGGACGCGGCGGACGCTCACGCGCCCCAGCCGGCCTGCTCCCCTCCCACCCGCTCCGCGACGATCCGTTCCGCCCACCCGGACCGGGCGTACGCCCCGATCGGATCCGCGTCCAGCCCCATCTCCTCCCGCACCTCGGCGAGCAGCGGCCGGACGTCGGTGTTGTAGGCGTCCATGACCACGGCGTTGGCCCCGAGCACGTCCCCGGCCCGCTGCGCGGCGGTCAGCGCCTCCCGGTTGACCAGCAGCGCCTTGGCCGTGGCCTCCTGCACGTTCATCACGGACCGGATGATCGCCGGGATCTTCGCCTCGATGTTGTGGCACTGGTCGAGCATGAAGGCGATGTCGGAGGCGAGGCCGCCGCCGCGCACCACCTCGTACATGATCCGGAACAGCTGGAAGGGATCGGCGGCGCCGGCCATCAGGTCGTCGTCCGCGTAGAAGCGCGAGTTGAAGTCGAAGCCGCCGAGCTTCTCCTCCCGCAGCAGCGTGGCGACGATGAACTCGATGTTGGTGCCCGGTGCGTGATGGCCCGTGTCCACCACGACCTGCGCCTTCGGCCCGAGCTTGAGGCAGTGGGCGTACGCCGTCCCCCAGTCCGGGACGTCGGTGGTGTAGAAGGCGGGTTCGAAGAGCTTGTACTCCAGCAGCATCCGCTGCCCGTCGCCGAGCCGTTCGTACACCTCGGCGAGCCCCTCGGCCAGCCGGTCCTGCCGCCCGCGTATGTCGTCCTGCCCGGGGTAGTTCGTGCCGTCGGCGAACCACAGCTTCAGGTCGCGCGACCCGGTGGCGTCCATGATGTCGACGCACTCCAGCAGATGGTCGACGGCCTTGCGCCGGACCGCCGCCTCCGGGTGGCAGACGCTGCCCAGCCGGTAGTCGTCGTCCTGGAAGGTGTTGGAGTTGATCGTGCCCAGCCGCACCCCGCGGTCCTGCGCGTGCTTGGCGAGGGCGGTGTAGTCGTCGACCCGGTCCCAGGGGATGTGCAGCGCGACGGTCGGGGCGACGCCGGTGAACGCGTGCACCCGGGAGGCGTCGTCCAGTTTCTCGCGCGGATCGCGCGGTACGCCCTGCTGGGCGAAGACCTTGAAGCGGGTCCCTGAGTTCCCGTACGCCCACGACGGTGTCTCGACGGCCTGGGTCTTGAGCGCGGCCTTCACCGCGGCGAGATCGGTCACTTCAGGGCTCCTGCGACGTCGGAAGAGAACGCGTTGAATGAAACGATTCAGGAGCCGAAGTTATGAGCCCTCCGAACGGGTGTCAACCCCTCCGGCGTGGACGCTTCTTCGTGACCCGGACGTGACCTCTGGCTATCGAAAGTTTTTCGATACGAACCCATTGACGTGACATGCCGTACGTGTCTAACGTCCCGGCAACCCAGTTGAAACCTTTCACGACGCGGTGAGGGTCATCCCGCCGGCGTCGTCGAGGAGCCCCCAATGACCCACCCGTCCGACACGGGTCCGGCCCCGGTGCTGGCGCTGAAGGACATCGCCAAGTCCTTCGGCGCCGTACGCGCCCTGCGGGACGTCTCCCTGGAGCTGTTCCCCGGCGAGGTGCACGCCCTCGCCGGGGAGAACGGCGCGGGCAAGTCGACCCTCATCAAGACACTGGCCGGGGTCCACCGACCGGATGCCGGCCAGGTGCTGCTCGACGGTGAGCCCGTCGTCTTCCACGGCCCCGGCGACGCGCGGGACGCCGGTATCGCCGTGATCTACCAGGAGCCCACGCTCTTCCCCGACCTGTCGATCGCCGAGAACATCTTCATGGGCCGCCAGCCCCGGCGCGCCCTCGGCCGGATCGACCACAGGGCCACCCACGCGGCGACCGCCGCCCTGATGAAGCGTCTGGGCGTCGACCTCGACCCGGACCGCCCGGCCCGCGGACTGTCCATCGCCGACCAGCAGATCGTCGAGATCGCCAAGGCGCTCTCCTTCGACGCCCGGGTCCTGATCATGGACGAGCCGACCGCGGCCCTCACCGGCAGCGAGGTGGCACGCCTCTTCGGCGTCGTGCGCACCCTGCGCGACCAGGGCGCCGCCGTCCTGTTCATCTCGCACCGGCTGGAGGAGATCTTCCGGATCTGCCGCCGGGTGACCACCCTGCGCGACGGCGCCCTGATCTCCAGCGAGCCGCTGGACGGCATGACCGAGGACGACCTGGTACGCCGGATGGTCGGACGCGATCTCGACGAGCTCTACCCCAAGCAGGACGTGCCACCCGGCGAAGTCGCGCTGAGCGTGCGCCGGCTGACGCGCGAGGGCGTCTTCACCGACGTCTCCTTCGAGGTGCGGTGCGGCGAGATCGTCGGACTGGCCGGACTGGTCGGGGCCGGCCGCACGGAGGTCGCGCGGTCCGTGTTCGGCATCGACCGCTGGGACGCCGGCGAGGTCGAGGTCGGCGGCCGCAGGCTCACCAACGGTGCCCCGTCCGCCGCCATGTCGGCCGGCCTCGCCCTGGTCCCCGAGGACCGGCGCGCCCAGGGCCTGATGATGGACATGTCCATCGAGCGCAACATCGGCCTGACCGGACTGCGCACGACCGTGCGGGCCGGGCTGATGGACCGGGGCGCCGAGCGCAGCCGGTCCCTCGACTGGGCGGTGAGACTCCAGGTGAAGTACGCCCGGATCGCCGACACCGTCGCCACCCTCTCCGGTGGCAACCAGCAGAAGGTCGTCCTGGCCAAGTGGCTGGCCACCGGCCCGAAGGTGCTCATCGTCGACGAGCCCACCCGCGGCATCGACGTCGGCACCAAGGCCGAGGTGCACCGGCTGCTGTCCCAGCTGGCCGCCGACGGGGTGGCCGTCCTGATGATCTCCTCCGACCTGCCCGAGATCCTCGGCATGGCCGACCGCGTGCTGGTCATGCACGAGGGCCGGCTCACGGCCGAGATCCCCCGCTCCGACGCCACCGAGGAGTCCGTGATGGCCGCAGCCACGGGGAGGGCCGCCGCATGACGGTGACCGCGCCCAGCCCCGCCCCCGCCGGCGAGGTGTCCAAGTCCAGCGGCACCCGGCTGGTCGACCGCGTCTTCCGGATGCGCGAACTCGCCATCCTGGTCGTCTTCCTGGTGATGATCGTCGTCACCCAGCTGGGCAACAGCGAGTTCCTCTCCGAGCAGGGCATCAAGGACCTGCTGCTGAACGCGACCATCCTCGTGCTGGTCGCCACCGGCCAGTCGCTGGTGGTCATCACCCGCAACGTCGACCTCTCGGTCGGCTCGACCCTCGGCATCAGCGCCTTCGCCGCCGGCGTCTACCTCCAGGGCGGCGGGAACCCGGTGGTGGCCATCGCCCTGGCGATCCTGCTGGGCGTCGGCTTCGGACTGCTCAACGGACTGCTCGTCAGTCTCGGCCAGGTGCCCGCCCTCGTCGTCACCCTCGGCACGCTGTACATCATCCGCGGCGTCGACTCCATCTGGGTCGGCTCCCGGCAGATCACCGCGGCCGACCTGCCCGGCGGATTCGTCGACTTCGGCGCGGGCGGCCTCTCGGCGGTGCCGTGGCTCGCGATGATCGCGCTCGTCGTCCTGGTGGCCACGGCGTACTACCTCAAGCACTTCGGCAGTGGGCGCGAACTGTACGCGCTCGGCTCCAACCCGGAGGCCGCGCGGCTCGCCGGCATCCCGGTCCGCAAGCGGATCCTGGCCGCCTACACCTTCTGCGGCGGCCTGGCCGGCCTCGCGGGCGCGATGTACCTGGCCCGGTTCGGCAACGTCGACTCCGGCACCGGCAACGGCTACGAACTCACCGTCGTCAGCGCGGTCGTGGTCGGCGGTGTGGTCTTCACCGGCGGCTCCGGCAGCGTCTACGGCGCCGCGCTCGGCGCCCTGCTGCTCACGTCCGTCAACAGCGTGCTGCCCGCCCTCGGTGTCAGCTCCGTCTGGGTGCTCGCCATCAACGGCATCCTGCTCCTGCTCGCCATCGCGGTCGACCGGATCGTCGCGCTGCGCGTGGCCCTGGCCCTGAAGAAGAGGAACGCCCGCCATGGCTGACTCCGCTCTCGCGCGCGCCGTCCGCTGGGACACGGTCGTCGGCGCCCTGCTCATCGTGGTCCTGCTGTTCTCCTTCGGTTTCGTCGACGGCTTCGGCAACGCCCTCAACCTGTCGTTCCTCATCGGCAACACCCTGCCGATCGCGCTGGTCGCGCTGCCCATGACCCTGCTCGTGGTCGCCGGGGAGATCGACCTGTCGGTGGCGTCCACGGCCGGACTGTCCGGCGCCGTGATGGGCGCCCTGTGGAACCAGGGCATGACCATCGAGACGATCATCCCGCTGTGCCTGCTGCTCGGCGTGGTGTGCGGACTGGTCAACGGCCTGCTGGTGACCCGGCTCGGGCTGCCCTCGCTCGCCGTCACCATCGGCACCCTCGCCGCCTACCGGGGCGTCGCGCAGATCGTGCTCGGCTCCGACGCGGTGACCGACTTCCCCACCCAGTACCTGGACTTCGCGGCCGGACGCATGGGGGACAGCTTCCTCCCACAGGCCTTCCTGCCCTTCCTGGTGCTGCTCGCGATCGCCGTCGTGGCCCTGCACGCCACCCCGTTCGGACGCGCCCTGTTCGCGATCGGCGCCAGCGAGGAGGCCGCCCGCTTCGCCGGCATCCGGGTCAAGCGGCAGAAACTGATCCTGTTCACGGTCACCGGCCTGATGGCCTCCCTCACCGGCGTCTTCTGGGCCCTGCACTACGCCAGCGCCCGCTACGACAACGCCACCGGCCTCGAACTCTCCGTCGTCGCGGCCGTCCTGCTCGGCGGCATCGACTTCGACGGCGGCAGGGGCACGCTCGGCGGCGCGGTCGCGGGAGTCTTCCTGCTCGGCGCGCTCCAGAACGTGATGAGCCTGCTGAACGTCTCCGCCCAGTCGCAGATCGTCGTCACCGGCGTCCTGCTGGTCGTCTCCGTGCTCGGCCCCCGGGTCGCACGGCAGATCTCCGCGGCACGAGCGGGCCGCCGGGCCACCTCGACCCCGGCGCCGTAGCCCCTGCCCACGATCGCTCCGCAACCCGCTTCGCCGACCCTCGTAAAGGACTGTCGCCATGCGCAAGTCGTCGATCCGCCGTACCTGTGCGGCCCTCGCCGCCGTCACCTCCCTCGCCCTGGCCGTCACCGCCTGCGGCGGCACCACCAAGAAGGACGTCGCCAGTGACAGCGGCTCGGCCGCCACCGGCGGTACGGCCGACCCGAACGCGGCCACCAAGAAGGGCCTGACCGTCGGCTTCCTGCCCAAGCAGGTCAACAACCCCTACTTCACCTCCTCCGACAAGGGCGGCGAAGCGGCTCTGAAGGAACTGGGCTCCAGCTACAAGGAGGTCGGCCCGTCCAGCGCCACCGACACGGCCGGCCAGGTCTCCTACGTCAACACCCTCACCCAGCAGCAGGTCGACGCGATGGCCGTCTCCGCGCAGGACCCCGGCGCCCTGTGCACCGCGCTCAAGCAGGCCATGAAGAACGGCATCAAGGTCGTCACCTACGACTCCGACACCAAGGCCGACTGCCGCAACGCCTTCGTCTCCCAGGCCAGTGCGGAGGACCTCGGCCGCACCGAGGTGCAACTGCTCGCCGAACAGGTCGGCTACAAGGGCGAGATCGCGATCCTGTCCGCCGCGCAGACCGCGACGAACCAGAACACCTGGATCGACTTCATGAAGGAGGAGCTGAAGGACCCCAAGTACAAGGACATGAAGCTGGTCAAGGTCGCCTACGGCAACGACGACGCTCAGCAGTCCTTCCAGCAGACCCAGGGCCTGCTCCAGGAGTACCCGAACCTGAAGGGGATCATCTCCCCGACGACCGTCGGCATCAAGGCGGCCGCCCAGTACCTCTCCGGCTCCAAGTACAAGGGCAAGGTCAAGCTGACCGGCCTGGGCACCCCCAACGACATGCGAAAGTACGTCAAGAACGGAACCGTCGAGGGCTTCGAGCTGTGGGACCCGGCGAAGCTGGGCGAGCTCGCCGCGCGCACCGCCGTGGCGCTGGCCTCCGGACAGATCACCGGCAAGGAGGGCGAGACCTTCACGGCCGGTGCCATGGGCTCGTACACCATCGGCAAGGACGGCGTGATCAGCCTGGGCAAGCCGACCGTGTTCGACGCGAAGAACATCGACCAGTTCGACTTCTGATCCGCCCGGCCGTCCCGAACCCGAACACCCCTGCACCGGAAGGCTGTCGATGCGGCGCGTGTGCTTCCTGCTGAAGGTCCGGGCGGACCGCCTCGACGAGTACCGCGAACGGCACGCCGTCGTGTGGCCGGAGATGCTCGACGCGCTCTCCGCCACCGGCTGGCGCAACTACTCGCTCTTCCTGCGCGAGGACGGCCTGCTCGTCGGCTATCTGGAGACCGAGGACTTCGACGCCGCCCGCGCCGGCATGGAGGCGACCGAGGTCAACGCCCGCTGGCAGGCGGAGATGGCGCCGTTCTTCGAGTCGCTGGACGGCGCCGCACCCGACGAGGCCATGAGACCCCTGACAGAGGTCTTCCACCTCTCCTGACCCGCGGTTCCGTAGGAGAAGACGCCGTGCCGACCGTCCGATCGAAAGACGTTCGTGCCGGTCATGACGGTAATGTGAAGGCTTTCCCGCCGCTCCTCGTTCCCCCTTGGAGGTCCCCGCCCGATGGTCCAGTCGGTGGGTATCAAGGACGTCGCCCGCGCCGCCGGAGTCTCGGTCGGCACGGTCTCCAACGTCATCAACCGTCCGGACACGGTCGCCGGCGAGACCCGGGCCCGGGTGCTGTCCGCGATCGACCGGCTCGGCTACGTCCGCAGCGAGTCCGCGCGCCAGCTGCGCGCGGGCCGCAGCCGGATCATGGGGCTGCTCGTCCTCGACATGGGCAATCCCTTCTTCGTGGACGTCGCACGCGGTGCCGAGCGGGCCGCGCGCGAGGCGGGCCTGGGCGTGATGGTCTGCAACAGTGCGCAGAACCCCGGCGAGGAGGCCGAGTACCTGTCGCTCTTCGCCGAGCAGCGGGTGCGGGGCGTGCTGCTCACCCCGGCCGACGCCACCGGACGCAACATCGAGGGCTTCCGCCGGCACAACATCCCCTTCGTCCTGGTCGACCGGGTGGCGGAGGGCACCACCGAGTGCTCGGTCTCCGTGGACGACGTGGCGGGCGGCGCGCTGGCCGTACGTCATCTCGTCGACGCCGGACACCGCTCCATCGCCTACGTCAGCGGGCCGCCCGGCCTGAACCAGGTCCGCGACCGCCGCACCGGCGCCCTGAACGCGCTCGCCGAGGCGGGCCTCGGCCCCGACGCGCTGCGCGAGCTGCCCACCGAGCGGCTCGACGTCGCCGCGGGACGCGACGCGGGCGCCCGGCTGCTCGGCCTCGCCGACCGGCCGACCGCCGTCTTCTGCGCCAACGACCTGCTCGCCCTCGGTGTCCTCCAGGCCGTGTACGCGGCCGGCGTCACCGTCCCCGACGAGCTCGCGATCGTCGGCTACGACGACATCGAGTTCGCGGCCGCCGCGGCCGTCCCGCTCACGTCCGTACGTCAGCCCGCCGTCACGCTGGGCGCGCTCGCCGCCGAACTGCTGCTCGAGGAGACCGAGACGGAGGCGGAGGCTGGACGCAAGCCGCACGAGCACCGGCGCGTGGTGCTCCAGCCCGAGCTGGTCGTCCGGCGCTCCAGCCTGCCCGGGCGCTGAGTGGCCGTTCAGTAGCTGTTCATGATCCCCGGTCGGGTCCGGCCGCGGCGGATGTGCTGAACTGGGACGGCCCAGTCCGTCCGTACGGGGAGCTCTGTTGACCGTCAGCTACCGCCAGCCCGGTGTCGTCCTCACCGACCGCCGGTTCACCGTGCCTCTCGACCACGACGACCCGGCTGGAGAAACGATCCGGCTGTACGGCCGGGAGGTCGTCGCGAGCGACAAGTCACGCCAGGACCTGCCGTGGCTGGTCTACCTCCAGGGCGGCCCCGGCTTCGGCGCCAACCGGTTCGTCGGCAGGCAGGCCTGGCTCGGCCGCGCCCTGAAGGAGTACCGCGTCCTCCTCCTGGACCAGCGCGGCACCGGCCACTCCACGCCCGCCAACCGCCAGACGCTGCCCCTGCGCGGCGGCCCCGCCGAGCAGGCCGACTACCTCGCCCGCTTCCGCGCCGACTCCATCGTCCGGGACTGCGAGGCGATCCGCCCGCAGGTCACCGGCGGCGACCCCTGGACCGTCCTCGGCCAGAGCTTCGGCGGCTTCTGCACGGTGACGTACCTGTCCTCGGCCCCCGAAGGCCTGGCCGCGGCCGTGCTGACCGGCGGCCTGCCCTCCCTGCACGCCCACGCCGACGACGTCTACCGGGCCGCCTACCCGCGCATCGAACGCAAGACCGCCGCGCACTACGCCCGCTACCCGCAGGACGTCGAACGCGCCCGCCGCATCGCCGACCACCTCCTCCAGCACGACGTGGTCCTGCCCAACGGCTACCGGCTGACCGCCGAGGCCTTCCAGTCGCTGGGCATCCTCCTCGGCGGCGGCGACGGCAGCCACCGTCTGCACTTCCTCCTGGAGGACGCCTTCGTGCGCACCCCGGGCGGCCCGGAACTCTCCGACGCCTTCCAGGAGGAGGCCCAGAGCCTGCTGTCCTACGCCGGACACCCGCTCTACGCCCTCGTCCACGAGGCGATCTACGGCCAGGACGGCCGGCCCACCGACTGGTCGGCCGAACGCGTCCGCGCGGAGTTCCCCCAGTTCGACGCGGCGAAGACCCTCGCGGGCGACGGGCCGGTGCTGTTCACCGGAGAGTCCGTCCACCCCTGGATGTTCGACTGCGACCCGGCACTGCGCCCCCTGCGCGAGACCGCGGAACTGCTCGCCGCCCGCACCGACTGGCAGCCCCTCTACGACCCCGCGCGCCTGGCCGCCAACGAGGTGCCGGTCGCGGCGGCGGTGTACCACGACGACATGTACGTCGACGCGGCCCACTCCCTGGAGACCGCGCACGCCGTCCGGGGCCTGCGCACCTGGGTCACGGACGAGTTCGAGCACGACGGCGTCCGCGCGGGCGGCCCCCGGGTCCTGGACCGGCTCCTGGCACTGACCCGAGACGAGGTCTGAGGCCGGTAGGTACGGGCTGCGCCGGACCGGCGCAGCCGAGGGCGGAGTGGGGTGCGCCGGGCCGGTCCGGTGGATCGGCGGACGGCGCTCTCGTTTTCAGTCCTCGGTCACTCGGATGATCGTCCTGCCGTTGACGCGCTGTCCGGGGGCGAAGGCGGCGGGTGCCTCGGTCAGCGGGCGGACCGCGCCGATCCGCACGTCGAGCCGTCCGTCCCGGAGCCGCTGCGCCAGGTCCGCGAGGCGCGCGCGGTCGGGTTCGACGACGAAGAACAGCGCCCTCCCGTCCTTGGGCCGAACGGTGGGCGGCTGGGCGATCGTGACGAGCGTGCCGCCGGCGCGTACGAGCGCGGCCGAGCGGTCGAGGATGTCACCGCCGATCACGTCGAACACCACGTCGACCTCGCCGGCGTCCTCCAGCGGGTCGCCCTCGAGGTCCAGGAACGTGTGCGCGCCCAGCGTGAGGACGGTGTCCCGGTCGGCGGACCGACCGGTGCCGATCACGCGGGCTCCCGCCTCCAGCGCGAGCTGCACCGCGACCGAACCGACGCCACCAGCGGCGCCGTGGATCAGGACGGTCTGGCCGGTCGTGAGCCGCGCGTGGTCGAACAGGCCCTGCCAGGCGGTCAGTCCGGAGATCGGCAGCGCGGCCGCCACCGTGTGGTCGACATCCGCGGGAAGCGGGGCGAGGTTGCGGGCCTCCACGGCGACGTACTCGGCCAGCGAGCCGTCGCGGGCCCAGTCGGTCAGTCCGAAGACCCGCTGGCCGACGGTGAGGCCGGTGGTTCCGTATCCGAGCTCCGCCACGACACCCGAGACCTCGTGCCCGGGCACGCTCGGCGTGCGGTCGCGGCCGGCGCGGTCGGACCACGTCGCGGGCCAGTCGAGCTCTCCACGGGTGAATCCGGCGGCATGCACCCGCACGATGACGTCGTTCTCGGCGGCATGGGGACAGGGCAGGTCGGTCAGGGTCAGCCCGCTGACGCCGGCGTCGCGGTCCGAGGTGGTGATGGCTTGCATGACTGGTTCCTTCGTCCGGTTCCGAAAAGTGCCTGTATCTGCCTGTGTCGATTACGTCAGCGGAGTCGTGTCGTTGCCTCTCGTAGGCATCGCGTCATCGGAATTCCTCGGGCTCTTCGGAATCAATTCGGCCAGGGCGCGTCAATGACGCGCTCGACCATGCTCGTGCGGTGGAAACCTGGAATGAAGTGTTCCAGTACGTCCGAATTGACGGTCCCGTAGGTGGTGTCCGGACGATTCTTGAGCCCGTCGACGAATTCCTGCAGGAATCCCTCCTTGAATTGTCCGCGCGGATGGGCGGCAATGATCTCGTCCACCGGGTCGCCGTCCAGCCGGTCCAGCCCCCAGCCGACCACGTCGGTCAGCACGCCGTAGTTCGTGGCAGCCGTCACCGGGTCCATACGGCCTGGAATCCCGGGCGTCGTGTGCAGCGCGATCGCCGTCCAGACGACGTCGGCGGCACTCTTCGAGAACCCGCGGTCGAGCAGGAACTTGCGCGCGTGGTCGGCGCCGTCGAGCTCGAAGCGCTGCTCCCTTTCCGAGAACGGGGTCGAAAGCCCTGTGTCGTGGAACATCGCGGATATGTAGAGAAGCTCCGGATCAGGCTGGAGGCCGAGATCGCGCGCGTGCAGGGAACCGAAGAGGAAAACGCGCCGGGAGTGATGGAAGATGAGCGGGCTGGCCGTTTCGTGAAGAAAAGCGGTGGCCTCCGCCACTGCCGCGGTCTCGGGTATTTCCACTGCTGCGATGATGTCGGTCATGATGTTCACGCCTTCGGTGAGACAGTAAGGAGCAAGCAGCGCCTGTTCTCTGTTCTCTACGATGCCGACTGTTCGGCGTCGCTGCCGCCTCGGTCGGGCCAGTAAGCACTTGAATCCAGACATCTGAGGAAACGGACTGTGAGCTCCGCAACGCATCGGGTCGCGATCCTCGTCTACGACGGGGTCACGCTGCTGGACGTCGCCGGCCCCGCGGAGGTGTTCGGGGAAGCGAATCGACTCGGTGCCGACTACCGGATCACCCTGCTGTCGACGTCCGGCGCCGACATCGCCTCGTCGATCGGCGTACGGATCGCCGTCGACGGCGGCCCCGCCTGCGAGCCGGACCCCGACACGTTCGTGATGCCGGGCGGGGCCGTGTATCCCAGAACGCCCGTCACCCGGGAGCTGAGCGAGGCCGCTCGGGAGCTGGCGGCCCGATCCGGCCGGGTCGCGTCCGTCTGCTCCGGAGCGTTCGTCCTCGCCGCCGCCGGCCTTCTGGACGGCAAGCGGGCGACCACCCACTGGAAGATCGCGCACGAACTCGCCGGGCGGCACCCGAAGATCCGCGTCGAACCCGATGCCATCTACGTGCGCGACGGCACCACGTACACGTCGGCGGGCGTCACCGCCGGCATCGACCTGGCGCTGGCTCTCGTCGAGGAAGACCACGGCCCCGACCTGAGCCGGGACGTCGCCCGCGCCCTGGTGGTCTACCTGCAACGCGCGGGCGGCCAGTCACAGTTCTCCGCGCCCCTGCAGGGCCCACCGCCCCGGTCCCCGGCCCTGCGCACCGTCGTGGACCTCGTGATGGCCGACCCCGCGGGGAACCACTCCCTCGGTGAACTCGCCAAGCACCTCAACGTCAGTTCCCGCCATCTCACGCGGCTGTTCCGAGAGGAGCTGTCCACCACACCGGCCCGCTACGTCGAGTCGATCCGGTTCGACATCGCGAAGGCTCTGCTCGACCAGGGGCATACCGCGACACAGGCGGCGTCTTCGGCCGGGTTCCCGAGTTACGAGAGTCTCCGGCGGGTCTTCGCGCGGGAGTTGTCCATCAGTCCCGCCGCGTACCAGCGCCGCTTCAGCACCGCCCGCCGCACCCGGTAGCGCCGGCAGCCGTCCACCGCGGCGGCAGCTCGGGCGGGAACGCAGCGGGGTCGGCTGTGTCGGCGCCGGCCGACCTCGAGCCCCTCGCCCGCCTCGGTCTGGCCGTCCTGGTGGGCTGACCTGCGGTTCAGGCGGCGACGGCGAGCGGGCCGAGGGTGCGGCACGGCCCCACGACCCGTCCGTCGGGCAGCAGCTCACCGGTGTCGTCGAAACGGATGGTGCCGTTGCACAGCAGGCTCCAGCCCTGCTCCGGGTGGGCCGACACGATCACGGCGGCGTGGTGGTGCGGGCTTTCCGCGTGGGGACACGGGGGCTGGTGACTGCACATGACGTCTCTCCTCGATCCGCTGGCTCCTGCCTCGGCCGGCTCCTGTCCTCTTGATACCCGGGACAGTTTTCCGTTGGATGAGGAGACCCCCACGAAGCAGCGAACTCGACGGTGAGTTCTGCTGTCCGACCGAGGCGGGGAGGCGCGGCGCCCGATCAGTAGGGTGGGCGTCATGCCACATGAGATACCGGTCGAGAGTTCCGCCGGGATACCGGTCGAGATATCCGTCGGGACGATCGACCGGGGCGACCTGCGCGGTGACTGCGGGCGGTGTTTCGGGCTGTGCTGTGTGGCCCTGCCCTTCGCCGCCTCGGCCGACTTCGCCATCGACAAGGACGCCGGGACGCCCTGCCCGAACCTTCGGGGCGACCACCGCTGCGGCATCCACGCGCGGCTGCGTGAGAAGGGCTTCAACGGCTGCACGGTCTACGACTGCTTCGGCGCCGGGCAGAAGGTCTCGCAGATCACTTTCGGCGGAACCGACCGGCACGGCGGGGCCCCGGAGCGGGCCCGCCTCATGGCCGACGTCTTCCCGGTCGTCCGGCACCTGCACGAGCTGCTCTGGTACCTCACCGAGGCGCTCACCCTGCCCGCGGCCCGCCCCGTCCACGCGGACGTGCGCCGGATCCTGGCCGAGACGGAGCGGCTGACCCTGCGGACCCCTGGTGAGCTGGCCGCGCTGGACGTCGGCGCTCACCGGCAGAAGGTCAACGTCCTCCTGCTCAGGACCAGCGAACTCGTCCGGGCGGGCACCCGCGGTCGCGGGAAGGACCGGCGGGGCGCGGACCTGATGGGCGCCCGGCTCAAGGGCGCAGACCTGCGCGGCGCGAGTCTGCGCGGCGCCTGTCTGATCGCCGCCGACCTCACCGGCGCCGACCTGCGGGGTACCGACCTGATCGGCGCCGACCTGCGCGACACCGACCTCTCGGACGCCGATCTGACCGGCGCGTTCTTCCTGACGCAACCGCAGCTCAACGCGGCCCGCGGCAGCGCCGGCACCCGGCTGCCGGAGTCACTCACCCGCCCCGCGCACTGGACAGCGCGGCTCTGACGGAGCCTCCTCCCGCGCCGCCGGGCCGACCTCCGCCGGGCCGGCGGTGCGCCGCTCCAGGTGCAGCCGCAGCCCCTCCGGGATCAGCGTCAGGCGCTCGGCCACCCGGAGCCGGTAGCCCGGGTCGGGCCGCAGCTCGTAGCGGCGCAGCAGCAGCCCGAGCACGAGTGTGGCCTCGTGCAGTGCGAACTGACGTCCGATACAGGCCCGCGCTCCGGTCCCGAACGGCTTGAAGGTGTGCGCGGCACGGGCCCGTACGGCCTGGGCGTCGAAGCGGTCCGGGTCGAACCGTTCGGCGTCCTCACCCCACACCTCGGGATCACGGTGCAGCATCGCCGTTAGTACCAGCGCCCAGGCCCCCCGCCGCATCGGATGCTCCCCGCCCAGCACCGTGTCCTGCCGCGCCTCCCGGGCGAAGGCGGGCGCCGTCGGCCACAGCCGCAGCGCCTCGTCCAGCACCCGGCGCACGTACCGCAGTCTGGCCACCTGCTCGTACCCGGGCACCGCCGTGTCGCCCCACACCCGGTCCACCTCGGCGCGGGCGCGGGCCGCGACTTCGGGGTGCCGGGAGAGGTAGTGCAGGGCGAAGGAGAGCGCGCCCGAGGTCGTCTCGTGGCCCGCGACCAGGAACGTGATGACCTGGCGGCGCACGTTCTGCGCGGACAGCCGTTCCCCGGTCTCCGGGTGGGCGGTGCGCAGCATCCGGTCGAGCAGATCCGCGCCGCCGTCGCCCTCCTCGCCCGCCGCGCGCCGGGCCCGTACGAGGTCGTCGACCGTGCGGTTGAGGTAGGCGATGTCGGCGGTGTTGCGCCGCCCCGCTCGCCTCAGCAGCAGCGGGATCAGCGGCGCGGGCACGGTGTTGAGCCGCTGGGCGTGGCTGAGCGTGCCCACCATGGCGGAGACGAAGGGGTGCGGGCGGTTCCGCTCGAAGGATCCGAAGTCGTGTCCGAAGCCGGTGCGCGCGATCGTCTCCAGGGTCAGCCGGGTCATGTCGCCGGGCACGTCCACGGACCGGCCCGCCGCGAGCGCCCCGTCCCAGTGGTCGGTGAGCCGCCCGGCCACGTCCAGCATCATCGGGTGGTAGGCCGCCATCGCCTCCCGGCTGAAACCCGGGGCCAGGACGTCGTGCGCCAGCTGCCAGTTGGGCTCGTGGTTGTACGCCGTGAACAGGGCGTCCCCGACGACCGGCCGCAGATTGGCGATCCCGAGCCCGACATGCTTGGCGAAACGGGCCTCGTCCGCCATGTCGGCCGCGAGTGCGGCCCCGCACACGAAGACGAACTCCCGTCCGAACACCTTCCGCCGGAAGATCGGCCCCAGCTGCCGGGCGAACCGCAGCGAGTCCTGGACGGGGGTGCGGCGGCTCGCGCCGAGGATGTCGCCGAGCACGGGCAGCCGGTGCGGCGGATGCGGAACGCGGTGCAGTTCGGGCCAGCCCTGCTCGGCACTGCGGAACCCTCTCGGCAGCCCGTTGCCCGCCGTCTCCGTCTCCGCCGCAGTCCCTGTCGCGGGCGTCGCCGTCTCCGCCATCTCCGCCATGACGCGATCTCCCTTGATCCAGCGGCACGTTGAGCGTGTTGTACGTGGGTTCAATAACGGGTCCAGTCTGGTCCGGCAGTTGAACCGACGTCAAGTAAAGTGCGGCCATGGCCGCGAACCAGGGGGACCGCACGCGCCGCCGGCTCAGTACCGGGGAGCGTCGCGAGCAGCTCCTGTCGGTCGGGGCGCGGCTCTTCTCGGAGAGTCCGTACGACGACGTGTGGATCGAGCAGGTCGCCGAGATAGCGGGTGTCTCCCGGGGCCTGCTGTACCACTACTTCCCGACCAAGCGGGACTTCTTCGCGGCGGTCGTGGAGCGCGAGAGCGAGCGGATGCTGCGCATGACGGCCGCCGTGCCCGGGGTCCCGGTGCGCGAGCAGCTCACCGTGGGGCTCGACGCGTATCTGGAGTACGTCCGTTCCCACGCGCACGGCTATCGCGCCTTCCATCGCGCGGACGCGGCGGGCGACCAGGCCGTACGCCGGGTCTACCGGCGGGCGCTGGCCGCGCAGGAGCGGCAGATCCTGGCGGCGCTGGCCGCCGACCCCGAGTTCGGCCCGGCCTTCGAGGGGCGGCCCGATGTGCGGCTGGCCGTGCGCGGCTGGCTCGCGTTCACCACGGCGGTCTGTCTGGAGTGGCTGCGCGGCGAGGAGATGTCCCGGGAGCAGGTGCGGGACCTGTGCGCGCGGGCGCTGATGGGGCTCATCTCGTAATCGCACAGGCGTCCTGAGGTGGTGCGTGGTTGGCGTGCGCCCCGATCTTCGATAGGTTAGGCAAGGCTTACCTAAGGAGGATTCGGGATGGGTGACAGCCAGACCTGGACGGCCGCGCCGTCCGCCGCGGAGCGGGCGCGTTCGGTGCTCGCCGCCGCGTGGTCGTGCGCGGTGACCGCGGAAGGCGGACGCGAGGAGTACGTCGGCGCGCATGCCGTGGACGACGACGGCCGGGTGCTCCTGCACGTGCCCGACGACAGCGCCCTGCTCACGGCCGCGATCTGCGCGCCCCGCGGGGAGCCGTCCGCCGTTCTGGAGTTCGCCGACGTGGCGCCCGTCGCCGTGCGCGACCGGATCCGCGGCCGGCTCTGGCTGGCCGGGTGGTTCCTGCCGGTGGACGGTCACCTCGTCTTCCAGGCCACGCGGGTGGTGCTGCGCCGGCCGTCCGGTGCCGTGGTCGTCGGCCTCGACGAGTTCGCCGCCGCCGAGCCCGACCCGCTCGCCACGGCCGAGGCCCATCTGCTGAACCATCTCGCCGACGCCCACCCCGACGCGGTCGAGCGGCTCACCCGGCTCGTGCGGCCCGAAAGCCTGCACGGCGCCGTCCGCGTGCTGCCGCTCGCGGTCGACCGGCACGGGCTGACCCTGCGCATCGAGCAGGCCCGCGCCCAAGGCGAGGTGCGGTTGCCCTTTCACGCGCCCGCCGACGATGTCGCGCAGCTCACCGAGCGCATGCACGTCCTGCTCACCCAGGCGAGCACCGCGTCCTGCCCCCGCGCGCTACAGCGGCAGCGCACAGACCGCGACGGGTGAGGCGAACGGCTCGCCCGCGAGGCGCAGTTCACCGTTCTTCGCGTCCACGTCGAAGACGCTGACCGTGCTCGACCGCTGGTTCGCCGCGAACAGCAGCCCGCCGTCCGGCGAGAACGCGATCTGCCGCGGGAAGTCGCCGGCCACGGGCACCGTGCCGAGCGGCCTCAGCCGCGCGCCGTCCGCCTCCACCGCGTACCGCGCCAGGTTGTTGTGGCCCCGGTTGGCGAGGAACGCGTACGAGCCGTTCGCCGTCACCAGGAACTGCGCCGGGTAGTTCGTGCCCTTGCCGCCGCCGGTGGACTGCGGCGCGCCGATGCTCAGGCGTCCGGTGGCCGGGTCGTACGCGCAGACCGCCATCGTGTCGTCGACCTCGTTGGCGAGGTAGGCGTACCGCCCGCCCGGGTGGAAGGTCAGCTGCCGCGGACCGGCGCCCGGCCGGGTGTGCGCCTGCGCGACCTCCGTGAGCGTGCCGGCCCGGTCGTCCAGGCGGTAGGTGTAGACCGTGTCCGTGCCGAGGTCGACGGCGAGAACGTGACCGCCGTCGGGGCTGGTGACGACCTGGTGGGCGTGCGGGCCCTGTTGGCCCGGTCCGGGCGCGGGGGAGGAGTGGACCACCCGGTCGGTGCGCTCGCCCAGCGCCCCGGAGGCGTCGATCCGGTGCACGGCCACGCTGCCCGAGCCGTAGTCGGCGCTGAGCAGCCAGCGGCCGCCCGGATGGACCGACAGCTGGCAGGGCTGCGCGCCGCCCGTGGCACGGCTGCCCAGGATCCGGCGGTCGGACAGCCGTACCGCGGTCACGGCACCCTGCTCGCGCTCGTCGACCGCGTACAGCGTCCGGCCGTCCGGATGCACCGCGAGGTACGACGGGTCGGGGACGCCGGTGAGGGTGCCGGTGCCGGTGATACGGCCCGTTCCGGTGTCGTAGGTGGCGAGGCCGATGCCCTTGCCGCCGCCCTCGGCGGACGTGTAGGTGCCGATGTAGAGGGGGCGTGGGCCGGAGTCCGCGCGCTTGCGTGACGTCTCCCGCGCGCTGTCCGGTTGCGGCTGCCGCGCGCTGTCCGGTTGCGGCTGCGGCGCCTCGGCCCCGACCGTTCCCGGTGCCTTCGTGGCCTCCGACGTCGTCCCGCAGGCACCCAGAGCCGTCGCCGCGGCCGCTCCGCCGAGCGTGCCGACGAAGCGACGCCTGCTCCAGCCACCGCGCGACGCTTCTGCCTCACCGCTCATATGCGCACCTCAGGTCGTCGGTTGCCCTGTTCGTCACACCCACCTTGACGTGGGGCACCGGGGAAGCGCAAAAAAGACAACAGGTGTTGCGCAGGACGCAACTCACGCCCTTGTGTCGCCCTCACGCACAGCGTCGCTTTCATGGTGAGGCGTCGCTTTCGGAGAGCGTCGTCTGCACGGAGAGCGTCGTCTGCACAGGGATCGTCGTCTTCACGGGGAGCGGCGGCCGGTAGCGCGGCTCCGCCGCAGCCGGGACGGCACCCGGCCGCCCGACAGCTCCCGCAGCCGAGTGATGCGCGGCATGCGCTCTCGCTGCTCCCGCGCGCAGCGGTCCAGCTCCTCCAGCAGCCGGCGCGAGCGGTGCTCGGTGTCGAGCTCGTCGATGATGCGGTCGGCTTCGGTCAGCACCGCACCGAACAGCTGCCAGTGCCGAACGTCACGCTGGACCTCCTCCAGCAGGAGCTGACCCAGCTTGTCGCGGGTGGCGGCGGCCTGCCGCAGCTCGGCGGTGAGCCGGGCCTCCGCCGACTCGGCGCTGACGCTGACATGGGTGGTGACCAGCACCGCGAAACTGACCACCGCGTCGGAGATCTCCGACAGCAGCCGCTCCACGACGGCACCCGTCTCGGGCGGGAACAGCGGCTCGGGCTCGCGCTGCTTGGCGAGGTCGGTGAGGGTACGGGCGATCACCCGCAGCACGACCGTGCAGATCTCCAGCGTGTCCAGGCCCGTCCGCAGCACCACCCGGTACAGCAGCCCTTCCCGCACGCGCGGATTGAGCCGCAGACTGTCCTCGGCCTGCCGCAGGGCCGCGTCCACCTCGACGATGTCGTGGTCGAGCCGGCGGGCCTCGTGCAGCCGCGCGGCCGCCTGTTCCACGGGCGTGCGGCCGGCGGCCTCCTCGCCGATGCGCAGCATCAGCTGCCGCACCCGGCGCGCCAGCCCTTCGATCGAGTCGCCCGCCCGGTCCACCCACACGGGTGGTGCGAGCAGCAGGTTGCAGCCGAGGCCGACGACGGCGCCGATCAGTGTCTCCACGATCCGCGCCCACGCGGTGTCACCGACGCTGGTGACGCCGAGCACCAGCATCGCGCTGATCGCCACCTCGGGCACGAACTCGTCGACCCGCACCAGATGCCCGACGGCCAGCGAGGCCACGATGAGTAGCGCCAGACTCCACCAGGTCAGTCCCACCAGCAGGCTGAACGCGATGGCTACCAGGACACCCGCCACCACGGAGTTCACCCGGCGGATGCCGGTGGTGAGCGTGGAGTACAGGGTGACCTGGACGACCAGCAGCGCGGTCAGCGGGGCGGTCAGCGGCGCGGCCTCCGGACTGAGACGGAGCGCGATGACGTAGGCGATCGTCGCGGCGGCCGCCGATCGCAGCGCCTGGACGACCACGGGGTTCCGGTGGCGTTTGACCCACCGTCCGAGGGGCTGTGTCCACTCACGAGCATCTTGCATCTCTTGGCCTGTTCCCCGTCCCTGGACTGCTCGAACGTCCCTCTTGAGGACCGAAGGTGTCCGCAGGTGTGCCCAGATTGTCCTCACCAGCCGGAAGGCGACCGGACGCGGCACGGACATGGTCGGCATCCATGGCGTCCAGGGCATCCAGGGCATCCGGGATATCGGGGATATCGGTGTGCCGCGGACCGGGCTCAGACGTACAGCTTGTCGAGGAACGCGGACAGGTTGCCCGTCGTGCGGCTGATCTGCTCCACCTCCGTCAGGCTCTCCTCGAAACGGGAGCCGGAGTCCAGGGACTTCTTTCCGCGTACGTAGAGGGAGCACGCGAGGTCGGTGCACATGTACAGGCCCACCGAGTTCCCCTCGCGGCCCGCCGCGCCCGCCTTGCGGGCCGTCATCAGCGAGACGCCGCCGCCCCGGTGGGTCGTCAGGCAGAGCGAGCACATGCTGCGATGCAGGATGTCGCGCTGCGAGGACGGAAACCGCAGGGTCACCCCGACCAGCCGACCCTCCCGTTCGGTGACCAGATAGCTGCGGTCGGGTGCGCCGGGATCTCGCCAGCCCAGGAAGTCCAGGTCGGCCCACGGGTGTTGGTCGAGATCCCGGGGCACGGCCAGCCGCTTCGCCTCGCCTTTCGAACAGTTGACGAAGGAGTCGCGGATCTCCGGCTCGGTGAGTGATCTCATGGAGGGACCTCCTGGTGTGGCGGGACGTCGACGGTGTCCCGACGCATGAACCTAGGGGTACTAGGTTTTAGCCTAGGGTAAACAGCTTCGAAGGAGGGACGCCAGTGGAATTCGAGGGCCTCGCGTCACCGCGGGCGCGAGCGGCGCTGCGCCATGTCGCGGCCCGATCCGCCGGACCGGCCGTAGGACCGCACCCGCGCGTCACGCTGAACTTCCACCCGGACCGCGTCGTCCGTGGTCGGCCCATCCTGCGGGCCCTGGCCGAGGACGGAGCCTACGTCTCGCAGTTCGTCACCGGCACCGGCAACGGCGGCCTGACCGCGCATCCCGGTGGCGACCGCTGGCGCTGGGAGAGTCGTATCTTCGGTGGCGCGTACGACGATGCCGACGCGCACGACCGGCCCGTGTACGGCGCGCTGAACTTCCGCGACCAGACGGTCGGCGCCGCCCCGCGGTTCGGCTCCGCGCACTTCCGGCTGACCGCGGCGACGCTCGCCCGCACCACGTTCTGCTACCCCGACAGCGCGGCCGAACCGACCGACTTCGGGGTCGCCGCCGGCATGTCCCTGATCGCCCTCGCCGCGGCCGACCGGCGGGACGCCCTCGACGACTACATCGAGGCGCAGGTGCACGGAGGCGTCGACCTCGCCCGGGACACCGAGGCACTGGTCCTGGACGCGAGCTACCGCGGCACCCCCGTCGAGGCCGCCGCCCGCCTGCTGCCCTGCCCGCTGGAGTGGCACCCCGGCTACCGGCTCACCGTGCCCGAACTGCACCGCCACGCCGACTACCGCGGACAGCGGTACGCCGATCTGGGCGCCCGTATCGCCGGGCGGCGCCGCCTCGACCCGCGCGTCATCGGCGACGCCGCCCGCACCGGCCGCCACGAACTCCAGGACCTGAAGAAGGTGTGGCACACCCTCGCCCGCTTCGGCGCACCCGAGGGAGCGGGCACCGCCTACTCCCCGGCGGCGGGCTCCGGCGGCCACACCCCGGTCGCGAGCACCCCCAGCGCATAGGCGCGGGCCACCAGTTCCGTACGGTTCGCCGCCTCCCGGCGCGACGACAGGCGCCGCAGGTGATAGGTCAGGCCGTCCGGGGTGAGCCCGGTCTCCCGGGCGGCCCGGGCCGTGGTCGCGCCCCCGCCGTACCCCGTACCGGGACCGCGCGCCGGCGAGGCCGCCGCCGTACAGTGGCTGGACGGGCTGGTCGCCGCCGGACGGTACGTCGAGGACGTGTACGCGGCAGGCTGACCGCGGGGGGAGAGGCGGGCGCACGGTGGCGGACTCCTGGGAACGGGCCCGGCGCGTACTGGAGTCGGCGGGTGTCCCGCCCGACCGCCTCGCCCACCTCCGCCCCCTCGGCGGCGGCACCTACAACACCGTCGAGGAGCTCCGCCTCACCGATGGCGACCGCCTGGTACTGAAGGTCGCGCCGACCGTCCCCGGCCTGCGCTACGAACGCGAACTCCTGCTCTCTGAAGGGGAGTTCTGCCGTGCCGCCGCACGGGCCCGGGTGCCGGCGCCCCGCGTGCTGGCGGTCGGTGGCGACGCGGCCGTACGTCATCTGCTGATGACGTCTTGTCCGGGCGACCCCTGGGACGACTCGCTGACGCCCGTCGAACAGGGGTCACTGCGAGCGGAGTTGGGGCGGCAGGTGGCCCGCCTGCACCGGGTGACCGGGCCCGGCTTCGGTTACCCGTCCGGCGCCCTCGGTCCGCTCGCCCCCGACTGGCGGAGCGCGTTCACGGCGATGTTCGACGCGGTCCTCGACGACGCCCGCCGCTACCGGTCCTGGCTGCCCCGCCCCGCCGACGAGGTGGCCCGTACCGCGCGGGCGGCGGGAGAGGCGCTGGCCGAGGTCACCGTGCCGAGCCTCGTCCACTTCGACCTGTGGCGGGGCAACATCCTCGTGGACCGCTCGGCCGGGGTGCCGCGCATCGGCGGACTCGTGGACGGGGAGCGCATGTTCTGGGGCGACCCCCTGGCCGACTTCGTCTCCCTGGCACTGCTCGGGGACATCGAGGACGACGAGCCGTTCCTCGCGGGCTACCGGGAAGCCGGCGGCCGGGCCGACTTCGACACCCCGGCCCGCCTCCGCCTCGCCCTCTACCGTGCCTACCTCTACCTGATCATGATCACCGAGACGGTCCCGCGGGCGGCCGAAGGGGGCCACGAGCGCTGGGTCCGGGAGGAGGTCGCCCCCGAGCTCGTCCGGGCCCTGGCGGAGATCACGGATCTGACCCGGACGTGACCGGGAACCGCCCCTGGCCTGACCCTGACGTGACGCGGAACCGACCCCAGCTTGAGGCGATCACCAGGTCCGTTGCTTAGCTCGTCACGTGAATTAAGGGTCAGGAGAAGTGCGCCCGGTGCGCCCACGGAGGTATGTTGCAGGTCGGGCAGGGTGCCGGACACGGTCCGGGCAGGGTTCGGAAGGAGCCACATGGCGGGGCGGAACGGGCGCACGGTGCGCGACCTCAGGCGGGCCAACCGCACGGTCGTGCTGCAACGGCTGTACTTCGACGGGCCCCTCAGCCGCTTCGAGCTCGGCCCGGCCACCGGACTGAGCTCCGGCTCGGTCAGCAACGTCGTCGCCGACCTGGTCGCGGACGGCCTGCTGGAGGAGGCCGGCAGCGTCGACTCCGACGGCGGCCGCCCGCGCACCCTGCTGCGCGTCGCCCCCAACAGCGGCCACATGATCGGCGTCGACGTCGGCGAGACCCGGGTACGTATCGAGCTGTTCGACCTGACGCTCACCGAACTCGCCCGCGCGGAGCGCCCGTTGGCGCATCAGCGATACGAGGTCGAGGTGATCGTCGGGCACATCCGCGACGGCATCGCCGAGGTGCTCGCCGCCGCCGACATCGCACCCGAGCGGCTCCTCGGCGTGGGTATCGGCGTCCCCGGCATCATCGAGCACACCCCGGACCGCGGGGCCGTCGTGCACGGGCAGACCATCGGCTGGGACGCGGTCCCGCTGGAGGCGCTGCTGCGGGCCGGCACCTTCCTCCCGGACACCGTGCCGTACTTCATCGACAACGGGGCCAAGACCCTCGGCCAGGCCGAGATGTGGTTCGGCGGCGGGCGCGGCGCCCACAACGCCGTGGTCGTCCTCTTCGGCTCCGGCGTCGGCGCCTGCCTCGTCACCGCCGACGTGGAACACGGCCGGGCCGTGGAGTGGGGCCACCTCACCGTCCGGGTCAGGGGGCGGCGCTGCCGCTGCGGGGCACTCGGCTGCCTGGAGGCGTACGCGGGTGCCGAGTCGCTGCTCCAGCGCTGGAGCGACGCGGGCGGACAGCCCCCGCAGGACGTGGACGAGGAGACCGCGCTGACCGCGATGCTGGCCGCCGCCTATCCGCCCGAGGGCGGTGCCGCGGCCGATCCCGTCGCCCTCGCCGTCCTGGAGGAGACCGCCGAGTACCTGGGCGCCGGTCTGTCCGACCTGATCAACCTCTTCCAGCCCGAGCGCATCCTCATCGGCGGCTGGGCCGGTCTCCAGCTCGGCGCCCGCTTCCTGCCCGCCGTACGCCGTCACGCCGGCGCGTACGCCCTGCGCCACCCCGCCGAGAAGGTCACCGTGGAGCTGGGCCGGCTCGGCCCGGACGCGGTCACCGTCGGCGCCGCGATCCTGCCGCTCGCCGACTTCTTCGCCCGCGGCGGCCGACGCCCGGAGCCCACACCCGAGGGACCGCCCCCGGCCTGGCGCACGGCCCTGGAGGAACGCGCTCCCCACTGACGCGCCCTCGGACCCGCGAGCCGGACGCGCAAGTCGGACCGGCGACCCGGATCGGCGAGGAGGTTCGCGACTCGGACCTGGCCCCGGATCGGCGAGGAGGGCCCCGAGTCGAAGCCCCGGACCTGCGGCCCGTATCCGGGACCGGACCTACGGCCCGTATCCGGGACCGGACCTACGGCCCGTATCCCGGAGCCGGACCCGCGACCCGCATCCAGGACCCGGATCCGGACCCGCGGAAGAGTTCGCGACCCGGACCTACGACTCAAGCCCGCGAGGAGGGCCCCGGGTCCCGGGTCCCGGGTCCCGGGTCGAAGCCGCTGGTCGACGGTCCGTCCCAGCAGCCCGGTGACTCCACCGTCAGCCCACCGCGCGCCCCCGCAACGGCTCCGTCTGCCAGACCTCGTCCCCGCCCCGACCGCCGTCCTCGTCGCGCCGCAGGCCGAGCAGGAAGTCCTCCAGAATCTCGGTCGACGTGTGCCGCGGGTGCCAGCCCAGTTCGGTGTGGGCCCGTGTGCAGTCCAGCAGGGGCAGGCGCAGGACCGCGTCGAAGAGATGGGGCGAGGCGGGCAGCAGCCGCAGCCCCCAGGCGGCGGCGAGCGCCGAGCGGGCCGCGCCGCGGGGCAGCCGTACCGGGCGGGCGCCGAACATCTCGCCCAGGAGTTCCGCGTCGACCGGCGGTTCGGCCGCCAGGTTGAACGCCCCCCGGACCTCGCGGGACACCGCCAGCCGGTACGCCTCGGCCGCGTCGTCCGGGTGCAGGGTCTGCACCCGCAGCCCCGGCACGGCGGGCAGGAACGGCAGCAGATCGGGCCGGGCCGAGGGGCCGGGGAAGAACCGGCCGCCGAGGACGCGGCGCTGCGTGCTCGCCGGCTCCCGGCGGAAGAGGAACGCGGGCCGCATCCGGACCACCCGTACCTCGGGGTGGTCCCGCTCGAAGGTGTCCAGCACCCGCTCCAGATAGGCCTTCTCCCGGCAGTACGCGGCGTCCGGCCAGCCGTGCGTCGGCCACGACTCGTCCACCGCGTGTCCCTTCGGCCCCGGGGAGTACGCACCCACGGACGACGCGTGCACCAGCACCGGCACCCCGGCCGCGGCCACCGCCTCGAACACCCGGATGCCGCCGAGCACGTTCGTACGCCAGGTCACCGCCGGATCGCGGGCCGGCCGGAACGCCCAGGCCAGATGGACCACGGCGGCCGCCCCCTCGAACTCCTTCACCGGGCGGGGCCGCTCGACCGCCAGGTCCACGGCGGCCCAGTCCGCCCCCGGCGGCGACCATCGCGGGATCCGGCGGGCCAGCCCCAGCACCGAGTCCACCTGCGGATCCTCGGACAGCAGACGTACCACGCTCGTACCGATATCGCCGGTGGCGCCGGTGACGACGACTCTCCGGCCCGGTTCGCTGCTCACCTCGGTCTCCTCCCTGTGCGCGGGCGGGAATCACCGAGTACCCGGCCCTCGCGGCCCCGCACACGACGGGGGCGGCCGCATGACGTCCGGGGCGATCGACGCGCCACGCGCCGCCCGGAGACCTGGAGGGCACACCGAACGCCCCGCTCTGTCGGCTTCGGCCGGCGCGGGCACGGGCGGTCGGACGACGTGTGGGGCGGGTTCGATTTCAACAGCCGCGCCGGCCCCCGGCCGCCGTACCGCGCAGCTGGTGCCGAACGGCGCGCTCAGGCTGCACGCGACCGCGGGCCACGGTCTCCTCGCCACCCACGCCGAGCAACCCGACGCGGACCTGTGGGAGTTCATGTCTCGGCGCCCGAGATCGCCCCGCACACCGCGGGCGCGGCCGCCGACCGGACGCTTGCCGACGCCGACGGCCGCGAACTCGACCGGGCACGGAGATGGACGCCGGCCCCGAGCAGAGCGCGGGCGCCTGCGGCACCGGCGCCGGCCACATCACCGACGGGGCCCGCGCCCACCGAGCCGTCCTTGGCACGGCACCGGGAGCGGCCGGCCTCGTCAACTACCCCACCGAGTGGTGGCACTGGTCGTACGGCGACCGCTGCTGGGCCCTGGAGACGACGGTGCCCGCCGCCCTGTACGGGCCGCGGCAACCCGACGAGCTCCAGAAGGCCGTACCTAGCCGGCGAACGCGTTCACGCCGGTGAGCTCGGCCGAGAACTCCCACAGGCGGGCGGCCAGTTCGGGATCGGTCGCCCACTCCTTCACCCCGATCCGCTCGCCGTCCGCCGGGGCGGGCTCGGCGACGTCGCAGTCCTCCAGATACAGACCGCCCAGGCCGTTCAGCTGGGGCGAGGTCGCGGCCCACACCTGGGTGGCCGCGCCTTGCTCGGGGGTCTTGAAGCCCTCGGGGTTGAGTACGTTGCCGTCCTCGTCGATCCAGCCGCGCTCCACCATCTCCTGCCGGGGGAGGTGGCGCTGGAGCGGTGTGATGATGCCGCCCGGGTGGAGCGAGAAGGCCCGTACCCCGACGTCCCGGCCGAGCTTGTCCAGGTGCACGGCGAACAGCGCGTTCGCCGTCTTGGCCTGGCCGTACGCCTCCCACTTGTCGTAGCCCTGGCGCCACTGGACGTCGTCCCAGCGGATGCCGGAGAAGTGGTGGCCGCGCGAGGAGACGGAGACGACGCGGGCGCCGCCGGGGGCGATCGCCGGCCACAGCCGGTTCACCAGCGCGAAGTGCCCCAGGTGGTTGGTCGCGAACTGGGCCTCCCAGCCGGGCCCGACCCGGGTCTCCGGGCAGGCCATGATCCCGGCGCTGTCGATGACGAAGTCCACGGTCCGGCCGGAGGCGAGGAACCGCTCGGCGAAGCCGCGCACGCTCTCCAGGTCGCCGAGGTCCAGTTCGTCCAGCTCGACGCCGTCGATCCCGGCCAGCGCCTGCCCGGCCGTGTCCGGACGGCGGGCCGGGACGACCACCTGGGCGCCCGCCTTCGTCAGGGCGCGGGTGGTCTCCAGGCCGAGACCCGAGTAGCCGCCGGTGACGATGGCCAGCTTTCCGCTCAGGTCGATGCCCTGGAGGACGTCGTCGGCGGTGCTCTCGGCGCCGAAGCCCGAACCGATCTTGTGCTGTGCAGTGCTCATGCCGGAACGCTACGAATTCGAGTGCTCTCGAAGTCAAGCGGAAACGGGGTGGCGACAGAGGAAAGCCCCGACCGGACGGGGGAATCACGGTCGGGGCGGCCAAACGGTGGGCGCGGATGGCGGTCGCCTCTCGGCGAAAGGCTCCACAGGGCTTCAGCCGAACGATCGTCCCTGTGGGCGAAAGGTGAGGCCCGGGGACACTGTCCCATCCACACCCACGCCCTGTTCAACGGGCGGCCCCCCTGCGGTGTTCCCCGCCCGGCCGCCGTGCGCGGTGATCCGCGTCACCCCGCCCGGGAGCCGGGTCGGACGGGCGCCGCCCGGGACGGCGTACGCCCCTGCCGCGTCCAGGCCGGCAGCTCGTCCAGGGACCAGGTGGTGACCACGCGCCCGGCGGGCACCCCGCACTCCTCCGCCCGAGCGCAGCCGAGGACCTGCCAGTCCAGCTGTCCGGGCGCGTGGGCGTCGGTGTCGATCGAGAACAGCACGCCCGCCGCCACGGCGCGGCGCAGCAGGCGGCGGGGCGGGTCGAGTCGCTCCGGCCGGCTGTTGATCTCCACGGCCGTGCCGGACTCGGCACACGCGGCGAAGACCTCGTCCGCGTCGAACTCCGACTCAGGCCGGCCCCGCCCGGTGAGCAGCCGGCCCGTGCAGTGCCCGAGGATGTCGGCGTGCGGGTCGCGGACGGCGGCCACCATGCGCCGGGTCATCGAACGGGCGTCCATGCGCAGCTTGGAGTGGACGGACACGACGACCACGTCGAGCCGCTCCAGCAGCTCCGGCTCCTGGTCGAGGGTGCCGTCGTCGAGGATGTCGCACTCGATGCCCGTCAGCAGCCGGAACGGCGCCCAGGTCTCGTTGAGCTCGGCCACCACCGCCAACTGCTCGCGCAGCCGCTCGGCCGACAGCCCGCGCGCCACCGTCAGCCGGGGGGAGTGGTCGGTCAGCACCGCCCACTCGTGCCCGAGCGCGGCCGCCGTCCGGCCCATCTCCTCGATCGGGCTGCCGCCGTCCGACCAGTCCGAGTGCAGATGGCAGTCCCCGCGCAGCAGCGCCCGCAGCCGCTCACCGCCCTCGGCGAGCGGGCCCGAGGCCTCGGCCTCCACCGTGCGCAGATAGCCGGGCACCTGCCCGTCCAGGGCCTCGCGCGCCACCTGGGCGGTCTTCGGCCCCACGCCTTTGAGCCGCTCCAGCGTCCCGGCCGCCGCCCGCTCGCGCAGCTCCGCCTCCGGCAGCCGCCCCAGCACGTGCGCGGCGGTGCGGAAGGCGCGGACGCGGTACGTCGGCGCCTGGGACCGCTCCAGCAGGAAGGCGATCCGGTCCAGTGCCGCCACGGGATCCATCGCCACCTCCTGTATCCAGGGTTGCCCAGCCGGAGCCGGGACGCACGACGGGCGGACACCCGGTGTTCCCCGGGTGTCCGCCCGTCCGGGGCGGTGGAGCCGGCGGCCCCGATGGGCCCAGTGGGTGACGCGCGCCACTCGCGGCCGCCGGTTGCGTTCTACGCTCTAAGACATGACCGAAGTCTCATGTCCACATATGTCCAATCCGCGGATCATGGTGCTCGGGGTCCAGCCGGGCACGCCGCCGTTCCGCATCGTGGAGATCGACGGCCAGGTGGTCGGTGAGGCGAAGGCCATCACCGACGTCCTCACGGCTGCGGCCGCGTTCGGCATCGTCGTCCACGACCTGGACGATCCGGAGGTGGTCCGCTGGGTCGGCGGGGACAAGTTCACCTGGACTCCCCACTGGGGCCGCCACTAGCGCGGCTCAGGGTCAGCCGACCGTCCACTTCTGGTTGGCGCCGCCGGTGCAGGTCCAGAGCTGGAGCCGGGTGCCGTTGGCCGAGTTGTTGCCGGTGACGTCCAGACACTTGTTCGCCTGTGGGTTCACGATGTCGTGTGCCGCGGAGACCGCCCACTTCTGGTTCGGTCCGCCCGTGCAGTCCCACAACTGCACCGCCGTGCCGTCCGCCGTGCCGTTGCCGGTGACGTCCAGGCACTTCCCGAGCGCCCGCAGTGTGCCGTCGGAGCCGACAGTCCACTGCTGGGCCGCGGTGCCGTTGCAGTCGTAGAGCTGTACGGGGGTGCCGTTGGCGGAGTTCGCCGCGGCCACGTCCACGCACTTGCCGGCCAGCCCCCTGATCGCCGAGCCGGTCGCCGTGTCGCCCGTCGTCACCGAGACCGAGTCCACGACGAGCTGCTGCGGGAACGCCGTGGAGCCGTCCGGGTCGCCGGGCCAGTAGCCGCCGACCGCCAGGTTGAGGATCAGGAAGAACGGCTTGTTGAACACCCAGGTCCGGCCGCCCAGGTCGGCGGGGGTGCGCCGCTGGTAGACATTGCCGTCCACGGTCCAGGTGATCGAGTCGGGTGCCCAGTCGACGGCGAAGGTGTGGAAGGCGTCGGCGAAGGCCTGCCCGTTCGGCAGGGAGTAGCCCGCGCCTATGCCGCCGGAGCCCGAGTAGCCGGGACCGTGGATGGTGCCGTGGACGGTCGACGGCTCGAAGCCGACGTTCTCCATGATGTCGATCTCGCCCGAGTCCGGCCAGTTCACCGGGGTGCCCAGCATCCAGAACGCCGGCCACATGCCCTGCCCGCGCGGGATCTTCATCCGGGCCTCAACGTGACCGTACTGCGCGGTGAACTTCCCGGAGGTGTTCAGCCGGGCCGAGGTGTACTGGCAAGTGCCGTACCAGCACTGGTAGTTGGACGGATTCTCGCGACGGGCGGTGATCACCAGGTGGCCCTGGCCGTCCAGCGCCGCGTTCTTGTTGCCCGAGGTGTAGTACTGCCGTTCGTGGTTGTTGACGTTGTCCCCGGTCTCGATCTGCCACTTCGAGGAGTCGACGGCCGCACCGGCGGGCCCGTCGAAGGAGTCGGAGAACGTCACGGCCGCCGCCGCCTTCGCGGCGGACGGGGCGTCCGCCTGCGCGGGACCGATCGCGGCGGACGCGGCGAGCACGGCGGACAGGGCGGCGAGGAGACAGCTGCGGAGCAGGCGTGGGGAGGCCACGGCTCTCCCTTCCGTACGGCGTACCCGGGGGGCGGGCGTGCCGACTGAGGTGGGGGGTGGATGCGTCGCCTCTTGATTTAAGAAGTAAGTTAAGGGAGCGTCAATACTTTGGTACGGACCAGTAGTCGAGAGGTGAGCCGCCGGCCGACGGCTGTCCCAAGCCGCCGGCCGACGACGATCCGGAGCCGCCGGGAGCGGCTACTCCTGCCGCCGCTTGCGGGCGTGCACCGCCCGGCCCAGCCGCCTGCCCAACAGCAGGTACCCCACCAGCGCCCCGCCGGTGTTGAGGATGACATCGTCGATGTCGAAGGCACGCCCGGTGATCAGCGCGCCCTGCGCGAACTCCACCAGCAGCATCACGGTCGCGGTCAGCAGGAGTACCCGCAGCAGCCCTCGGGCCCGGGGGGCCAGGACCGGCACCAGGACGCCGAACGGGACGCCGAGCAGCACGTTCCCGCCGACCTGTTTGACGGCGTCGCGCAGCGCGGGCTGGTCCAGGTAGGCCTTGAGGGAACGGCCCGGATGCAGGTTCGTGTGCGTCAGCGCCACCGACGCGGGCGAGGGCTCGAGGGTGAGCTTGGCCAGCACCACGGCGAAGGCCACCATGAACACGAAGGCGCACAGCATCGCCAGCACCCGCAGCGGCAGGGGGAGCGGACGGCGCTCGGCGCGAGCCGGTTGCGAAGCGGGCCTGGTGCTGCCCTTGGCCTTGGCCTTGGTCTTGGTCCCGGTCCTCCTGGCCTTGGCCCCGGTCTTCGCCGGGCCCTTGGACCCGTCCTTCGCACCGCCGCCACGGAGGCGGAACGGACCGCGGCGCGCGGCGGCAGGCTGCGGTCCGGCGGGGGCCGGCCTGAGCCTCACGGTGCGGGAGAGGAAGGCGGCGGTACGGGATCTCGAGGCTGTACGGGCCATTCGGTGCTCCAGTCTTCAATGTCCCGGCGGTTGTAGGGCGCTTACCCGCGATCAGGCCGCCGATGCCGCGCCCGCTCGGCCCCCGCTGTGATCGGCGGCCGTTCAGGTCCCGTAGGAGACGTGCACCTCCTTGAAGCCGAGGGAACCCAGCAGCCCTTCGAGCATGTCCGTGGTGTTGGTCTCGGCCCGTGTGGTCAGCCCGCTGTCCTTGGCCGCGTCGCCGATGTGCCGGACCGCGAGCTTCTGCACGGCCTGTTCGCCGTTCGGGTTGTCCGAGAAGAGGTCGCCGAGCCGGTCGAGGAGACCGCGCTGCTTGGAGACGGCGTAGGAGCGGTCGGGGTCCAGGGCCGGCTTGCCGAGTTGCGCGTGGGGCAGCCGGAGCGTGGCGGACGTACGGTCCTTGTCGACCGTCACGTCGTTCTCGCCCATCTTGCCGAGGTCGACGTACGCCTCCACGGTGCCCGCCCCGACGTACAGGGTGCGGGTGCCGTGGAGCGCGTCGGGCAGGTACTTGGCGTCCTTCTCCAGGTCCACGACGACCTGGAAGTTGCCGGAGGCGGCGTCGTAACGGCTCATGTCCTGGATGGACTTGAGCAGTGCGGGACCCGAGCGGTCCTGGGTCTCGGTACCGAACAGGTCCTTCAGCCCCGGCAGCACGGCCAGCCGGATCCCGGCGAACAGCACCACGAGCACCAGCCCGAGCGCGGTCAGTACCTTCGCCCAGCCGGGCATGCGCCTGGGAATGCGCCTGATGGAAGTCTTCATGTCGACGGTCCTCCTTTCTGCTAGGCGCATTCCCCTCAATGCCCGCGCCAGACCGCCTGGTTGATTGATCAATTTCGACCGTCCAGCGGCCCGTCCGTGGTCCGGCTCGCGGCGAGGTCACCGCTGATGGAGCATGGGAGAGCGGGCCCGACAGGTCGGACGAGGAGCGGATCGTGCGAGACATCGCCGTCTTCAGCGGGAGTGCCCACCCCGAGCTGGCCGCGGAGGTCTGCGCGCAGCTCGGCGTACCCCTCAGACCCACCAGGGTCAGCCGGTTCGCGAACGACTGTCTGGAGGTGCAGCTCCAGGCCAATTGCCGGGAACGGGACGTCTTCCTGATCCAGCCGCTGGTCCGGCCGGTACAGGAGCACCTCGTCGAGCTGCTGCTGATGTGCGACGCGGCCCGCGGTGCCTCGGCCGGCCGGATCACCGTCGTCATGCCCCACTACTCCTACGCCCGCTCCGACAAGAAGGACGCGCCGCGGATCTCGCTCGGCGGTCGTCTCGTCGCGGATCTGCTCGTGGCCGCGGGCGCCGGCCGGGTCCTCGCCATGACCCTGCACGCGCCGCAGGTGCACGGCTTCTTCTCGGTCCCGGTCGATCATCTGCACGCCCGCCGTGAACTGGCGGCGCACTTCCGGCGGTACGACCACACGCGCACCACCGTCGTCTCCCCGGACCTCGGCAACGCCAAGGAGGCCGCCGCGTTCGCGCGGCTGCTCGGCGCCCAGGTGGCCGCGGGGGCCAAGCAGCGTTTCGCGGACGACCGGGTCAGCATCAGCGCGGTGATCGGCGAGGTCGCCGGGCGGGACGTCATCGTCCTCGACGACGAGATCGCCAAGGGCAGTACGGTGCTGGAACTCCTGGACCGGCTGCGGGAGGCGGGACCACGATCCATCCGGGTCGCCTGCACCCACGGGCTGTTCGCGGCCGGGGCGCTGAAACGGCTCAGCGAGCAGCCCGACGTGCTGGAGATCGTGTGCACGAACACCGTGCCGGTGCCCGTCGAGGAGCACACCGACAAGCTGCGGGTCCTCTCCATCGCCCCGGCGCTCGCCGAGGCCGTACGCCGTATTCACAACGGTGAGTCCGTCAGCGCCCTGTTCGACGCGCCGCGAACCGAATAGACAGGAAGGGACGGATCCGAGGGAGGGGACGCGGTGGCGAAGGCGAAGTTCGAGCGGACCAAACCGCACGTGAACATCGGCACCATCGGTCACATCGACCACGGCAAGACCACACTCACGGCGGCGATCACGAAGGTGCTCCACGACAAGTTCCCGGACCTGAACCCGTACACGCCGTTCGACCAGATCGACAAGGCGCCCGAGGAACGCCAGCGCGGCATCACGATCTCGATCGCGCATGTCGAGTACCAGACCGGCCGTCGGCACTACGCGCACGTCGACTGCCCGGGGCACGCGGACTACATCAAGAACATGATCACCGGTGCCGCACAGATGGACGGCGCGATCCTGGTCGTCGCCGCCACGGACGGGCCGATGCCGCAGACCAAGGAGCATGTGCTGCTGGCGCGGCAGGTGGGGGTGCCGTACGTCGTCGTCGCCCTGAACAAGACGGACATGGTCGACGACGAGGAGATCCTGGAGCTCGTCGAGCTGGAGGTGCGCGAGCTGCTCACCGAGTACGAGTTCCCGGGCGACGACGTCCCCGTGGTCCGGGTGTCGGCGCTCCGAGCCCTGGAGGGCGACCCGCAGTGGGCCGCTTCGGTACTCGAACTCCTCGACGCCGTGGACGAGTTCGTGCCCGAGCCGGTACGGGACGTCGACCGGCCGTTCCTGATGCCGATCGAGGACGTCTTCACCATCACCGGGCGCGGCACGGTCGTCACCGGCCGGATCGAGCGCGGCGTGCTGCGGGTGCACAGCGAGGTCGAGATCATCGGCATCCACCAGCAGAAGACGAGGACGACGGTCACCGGCGTCGAGATGTTCCGCAAGCTCCTGGACGAGGGCCGGGCCGGGGAGAACGTCGGGCTGCTGCTGCGGGGGGTGAAGCGGGACGAGGTCGAGCGCGGCCAGGTCGTGATCCGGCCGGGGTCGGTCACCCCGCACACCGAGTTCGAGGCGCGCGCGTACATCCTGTCCAAGGACGAGGGCGGACGGCACACGCCGTTCTTCCAGAACTACCGCCCGCAGTTCTACTTCCGCACGACCGACGTGACAGGAGTGGTGACCCTCCCGCCGGGCACCGAGATGGTCATGCCGGGCGACAACACGACGATGCACGTCGAGCTGATCCAGCCGATCGCCATGGAGGAGGGGCTGAAGTTCGCCATCCGGGAGGGCGGTCGGACGGTGGGGGCCGGTCAGGTCACCAGGATCTTGAGGTAGCGGGGAAGGCGGGAACGGCGGGGAAGTCGGGGGGCGGGAGGGGCGGGAAGGTCATAACGAGCCGGACGTGGCCTCGGGCTGTCCCAGGGCCGCGTCCAGCGTGGGCCGCGGGGGCAGCAGCCGGGACAGTCCGGTCAGCCGCAGGACGCGCAGGGTCAGCGGATGGGCGCACACCAGGTGCAGCTGCCCGTCGCGGTCCAGGACCCGGCGCCGGGCCCGGTAGAGCAGGCGCAGGCCCGAGCAGTCGAAGAACTCGACCCGCCGCAGGTCGATCACGATCCGCGGCTCGGGGCCGGACGTGGCGTGGTCGAGGTGCGGGACGATCTCCGCGGCGGCGGCGATGTCGATCTCGCCGCGGAACTCCAGGACCGTATGGCCCCGATCCCGGTGAACGCGCAGATGCCGGGTGAGTGGCGCCGGATTCCGCACGACGACATCGCCTCCAACCCGCTTCGGGGACGGGGACCCCAAAACGCTTCCCCGCTCTGCAAGTTACCCTCGGACGAGTGAATTTGAGCATGTTCGATTGACATATGTCTGCGAATTGCGGCCGACTTCTTTCAAGATCTGAGCCAACTGGACCGATTGGCTGAGAAGCGGCTGAGAGTCGGCTGAGGAACGGCTGAGGCGCGGGGCTGCGAGCGGCGCGAGGGGCCGGTCGCGGACACCGGCCCCTCGCTCCGTACCCCTCGCGCGCTCACATGGTCAGCACGAGCTTCCCCGTGGTGCGCCCGGTGTCACCGAGGGCGTGCGCCTGCGCGGCCTCGGCCAGCGGGAACGTCCCGGCGATCGTGGCGCGCAGCTTGCCCTCCTCGACCAGCGCCGCGATCGCCTGGAGTCCGGTGCGGTCCGCGTCCACGAGCATGCGCACCGCCCGGACGCCGAGCCGCTCGGCCTCCTCGTAGAAGTCCTGCGAGCCCACGGGCAGGATCGACACCACGATGCCGCCGGGGCGCAGCACCCGCAGCGACCGGACGGAGTGGTCGCCGCCGATCGTGTCCAGCACGACGTCGACGTCCTTCGCCGCCTCGGTGAAGTCGGTCTCCCGGTAGTCGATCACCTCGTCGGCGCCGAGCTCCCGCAGGAACGCGTGCTTGCCGGCACTGGCCGTGCCGATGACGTGGGCGCCCTTCGCCTTGGCGATCTGCACCGCCACGTGCCCGACCCCGCCGGCCGCCGCGTGGACGAGGACCCGCTGTCCGGGCCGCAGCTCCGCCGTCTCCACCAGGGCCTGCCAGGCGGTCAGCGACACCAGCGGCAGCGCGCCGGCCTGCGTGTGGTCGACCCCGGCGGGCTTGCGGGCGAAGGCGCGGGCCGGGGCGGCGACGTACTCGGCGTGCGAGCCGTGGCCGAACGGGTACGGCAGCATGCCGAAGACCTCGTCGCCGGGTGCGAACCGGGCGACGCCGATCCCCACGGCCTCCACCACGCCCGAGACGTCCCAGCCGAGGACGAACGGCGGCTTGCCGAGGAAGCCGCCGTTGGCGCGGTGCTTCCAGTCGGTCGGGTTGAGCCCGGCGGCACGGACCCTCACCAATATCTCGTTGGGCCGCGGCTCGGGCCGCTCCAGCTCCACGGTCTTCAGGACCTCGGGACCGCCCAGGACGTCCTGGCCGACAGCGCGCATCGTGTTCTTCACAGTGTTCATGGTGTCCCAGCGTGCCGGGGGAGGCCCGGCGAGAACATGGCACGATTGCCAACCTTCGATACGATCGTGCCATGCAGCATGTGGAACGGGTCGTGATCCTGGCCCTCGACGGCGTCTATCCCTTCGAACTGGGCATCCCCAGCCGGATCCTCGGCGCGGCGGACGGCCGGTACGAGGTGCTGACCTGCACCGTCGACGGACGTCCGGTGCGCACCGACGCCGACTTCACGATCACGGTGGAGCACGGGCCGGAGGTGCTCGCCACGGCCGACACGGTGGTGATCGCCCCCGTCTCGCCCGCCTGGGTCTCCGCCGAACTCCCGGACGAGATCGGCGCGGCCCTCGCGTACGTCCGTGCGGACGCCCGCATCGTCTCCATCTGCACCGGCGCCTTCGTGCTTGCCGCGGCCGGACTCCTGGACGGCCGGAAGGCGACCACGCACTGGGAGCTGGCCGACGCGTTCCGGCGCCTGTTCCCGCACGTGAGCCTGGACCCCGACGTGCTCTTCGTCGAGGACGGCCGCATCCTGACCTCGGCCGGAGCCGCCTCCGGCGTCGACATCTGCCTGCACCTCGTGCGCAGCGACCACGGCAGCGAACTGGCCAACACCGTCGCCCGGCGCTGTGTCGTCCCGCCGTTCCGGGACGGCGGCCAGGCCCAGTACATCGAGCAGCCCGTGCCGTCGCCCGGTTCCACCGGTACGGCCGCCACCCGCGCCTGGGCCCTCGAACGTCTCGACGACCCCCTCACCCTCACCGACCTCGCCTCGCACGCCCGGATGAGCCTGCGCACCTTCGCCCGCCGCTTCCACGACGAGGTGGGCCTGAGCCCGGGCCGCTGGCTGATCCAGCAGCGCGTCGCCCGGGCCCGGCATCTGCTGGAGTCCAGCGACCTGTCCGTGGACCAGATCGCGGGCCGGGTCGGCTTCGCGACCGGCGCGTCCCTGCGCCAGCACCTGCACGCGGCGATCGGTGTCTCGCCGCAGGCCTACCGGCGTACGTTCCAGGCGGTGCGCTGACGGGCGAACGTTTCCGGCCGTCGCCGCGTCGGAGGACCGTGAGCGAGGACCTGCGGAACGGGAGCGGACATGCGCGGTGGGCCGGGGATGGTGTGGGTGACGGTACTGGCGGCGCTGACGGCGGTGGGCTGTGGCACCGGTGAGAACGTGGTCGTCGAGGGCACACCCCCGGCCACGCCCTACGGCGGGCCGCTCCATGTGCCCGCTCGGGCGTCGGAGGAGTCCGGCGCACGCGCCGCGCTCGCCGAGTCGGGGGCGGCGGGCCGCGCCCTGGAGTGCGACGGGGAGATCGCGGCCGGTGGCCAGGGCGAGACCTGGAGCGAGGGCGACGGCGGGGACACGCCCGAGGAGGGGCTCGCGGCGTACTTCGGCATGGAGCAGCCCGGCGTGCCGAGTGCGGGGTACCGCGTCGAGCGCGAGGAGGCGGGGCGCGTGCTGTTCTCGTACGACGTCGACGGCCGGACCAAGGTCGCGGTCGTGGTCGCGAAGGACGGCGCGGACCGGCCCGGTTGGGGCCCGGAGACCACCGCGTTCTGCGACCCGGCCGAGTTCCCGGCGAGCTGGACCGACTCCCACGGGTACGAGATCTGGACCGACCGCGACGGTCACCGGGTGCCCACCTCGCGGGTGAGCAGTTCCGCCGGGGAAGAACACTGCGACTGGCAGCGGGCGCATTTCCTGGAACTGAACCGGGACGAGGAGCGCCGGCTCTACGCCCGCGACCCCGACGGGGTGCTCGAACCCGGCATGCTCACCGCCGCGTACGACGGTGACGTCCGGCTCCCGCGCGACGCGCACGACACCGGATACCGCTTCGAGGACCGGCGGTTGTGGCTGACCGACGACCCGTCCACGGCGTACGTCCGCACCTCCGACGGCGTGGAGGCCTGGCGCCTGGTGCGGCCGGACATGGGCTGCCGGTGACGGGTCACCGGCTCGCGTGCAGGGCCACCAGCAACTGCCAGACCTGGTCGGCGATGTCGGCGGCCGAGGCTTCGAGGAGCCCGTGCAGCCAGTCGCCCAGCACCCCGGCGAAGGTGGCCGCGACGGCGGAGGCGACCAGGGGCGCGTCGGCCGCGCCCGCGAGGGCGCGCTCGCGGAGGCTGTAGGCCCGCAGGTCCCGGTGGAGCACCCGGCCGAGCGGGCCGCCGCCACCCGGGCTCAACAGAGCGCGGTAGAGGTCGGCGTGCGGGGTGAGCGAGGCGAAGAACTCGGCCAGCGCGGGCGGCGCGTGCACCGGGTCGGGCCGGCCCCGCCAGGCGTGCAGCGCCTCCACGGCCTCGCGTACGACGTCCGCGCAGGCGTCGACCGCGAGTGCCTCCAGGTCGGCGTAGTGCACATAGAAGGTGGCCCGGCCGACCCCGGCCCGGCGCACCAGCGCCGCCACGCCGACCTCCGCGAGCGGCCGCCGGGCGCACTCCGCGAGCAGCGCCTCCCGCAGCCGCGCCCGGGTGCGCGCGGCCCGCGGGTCCTCGGGTGCGGTGCGGTTCACCGGGCGATCAACACCGCGGCCAGGGCGAGCGCACCGGGCAGCGCCTGTGCGAACAGGATGCGGCGGTTGGCCGTCGCGGCGCCGTACACGCCCGCGACCACGACACAGCACAGGAAGAAGACCTGGGCCCGGTAGCCGGTCGGATCCGCGGCGACCAGACCCCACACCAGGCCGGCCGCGAGGAACCCGTTGTAGAGCCCCTGGTTGGCGGCCAGTGGCGCGGTCGCGCGCGCCATCTCCGGGTCGAAGCCGTGCAGCCCCCGGCCGGGCTTCTTCTGCCACAGGAACATCTCCAACACGAGGATGTACGCGTGCAGCACGGCCACGAGACCGACCAGCACCTGCGCGACGGTTTCCATACCTTCTCCTTCTTGGACAGGTGTCCACTGTACATGGACACCTGTCCAGGAAATGCCCCGGGTGGCAGTGGCACTCGCCGGCTCGTGGTGCGTGCCCGCTCCGGAAGCGACCGTTCGACGCGCCCGCGTGGCGGCCTCCACGGGGAGCTCTAGTCCGCCGCGTACACCAGCTCACCCCCCACGTACGTCAGGGCCACGCGTGTCTCCGCGATCGCCTCCGGCGGGCCGGCGAAGGGATCGAACCAGCTCAGGCTGAAGGGGTGCGGACCGTTGACGATGCCGTAGCCGCAGAACCCGATCAGCACCACGTACTCGAACACCAGCAGCCCGCTCTGGAGCCGGGCCGCCGTGCGGACGCCGGTGACGGCGGTCACGGTCACCGCGGCCAGCACCACGATCCCGACCGCGGTGGTCTGCGCCGTCGAGCCCGGATCCAGTGTCAGCCCGCCCACCCGGTGCACCCCGGCTTCCCCGACCAACCGGAGGACCGCCGACCCGGTGACCGCCGTGGTGTAGCCGAGGAACGCCACCGTGGCCACGATGTTCACCCAGCCGACCAGGAAGCCCAGCCACGGGTTCAGTGAACGCCCCACCCACACATAGCCGTTGCCCGCGTTCGGCTCGACCCGGTTCAGCCGCGCGTATGCCCCGGCGATGCCCAGGATCGGTACGAACGCCAGCAGCATGACCGCCGGCAGATGCAGGCCGACCACCCCGGCCGTGACGCCGAGGCCGATACCGATGCTGGTGGTCGCCGCCGTACTGGACGCGGCGATGGCGACGCCGTCCAGCACACCGAGGGACTTGCGCAGCGCGGGCCGCGCGGGAGGGGCGGCACCGTAGGGCTTGTCGTTCATGGCCAGGACTCCGCTCGCACCGGGGGGCCTGGTCGGCCCCGGTGAACGCACATGAAAGTGGCCGGGGACTTAACAGGTCAACGGTGTTGTCATAAGGTGCCCGCAGACGCACCACGGACGCCCACGCGTCCCCGGCGACGCCCGCACAGACCAGAGGTGCCCGCGCCAACAACGAACGCCCACGCGTCCTCGGCGACGCCCGCACAGACCAGGAAGGGCCCGCATGACCGACCGTGTCGTCCCGCCTGACGCCCGCCGCCGCACCCGCCCCACCAAACAGGGTGTCGTCCTGTCCACCGAGCTGATCGTCGCGACCGCCCTCAGGCTGATCGAGGAACACGGCGCCGACGCCCTCTCGGTGCGCCGCCTGGGCCGGGCCCTGGGCGCCGACCCCAGTTCCCTGTACCGCTACTTCCGGCACACCGACGACCTGATGCTCGCCATCGCCGACGAACTCATCGGCCGTACCCTGCGCACCTGGCGCCCCACCGGCGACTGGCGGGCGGACCTGCGTGACCTGGGCCTGAGGATGCACGCCGGGGCGCTCGCCCATCCGCGCGCGGCGGTGCTGAGTTCGTACCGGGTGACCGGGCGCGTCCACGAGATCCAGGCCGTGGAGGCGGTCCTCGGCGTGCTGCGCGGGGCCGGCTTCCCCGACGAGGAGGCGGTACGGATCTACCACGCCTTCGTCGACCAGACCCTGGCCTTCGGCGCCCTCGACTCCGCGAACAGGGCGCTGCCGCAGGCCGCGCGCGAGGCGGAGACGGCCGTGTGGGCGGCGACGTACGCCCGGCTGCCCGCGGACACTCACCCGCACATCGCCGCCACCGCCCGCCATCTGGTGGCCACCATGCGGCACAGCTCCTACCCGGCCGCCCTCGACCTGCTGCTGCGCGCGGCGGCGGCGCGCCTCGCGGAGATCACCTCGCGGCCGGGCGGCTGACGCTCACACTGGAGACGTGTGACCGTCAGCGAAGCACGACATCCCGTCGGGAGGCCATCGACGATGACCCCACCACTCGCACGCTCCGCCGAGCAGCGCAAACTCGACACCCTGCACCGTCTGGAACACGACGAGGACGCCTGGGTCGCCACGGCCGACGCGGCCGGCGGGGTCCCGTACCTGGTCCCGCTGTCCTTCTTCTGGGACGGCGCGACCCTGTTGCTGGCCACCCCGGAGGCCAGCCCCACCGGCCGTAACCTGCGGGCCACGGGCCGGGCGCGGCTCGGCATCGGACCCACCCGTGACGTGGTGATCGTCGAGGGCGCCGTCCTCACCGTGCCGCCCGCGGAACTGCCCGAGGAGGACGCCGAGATCTTCGCGGGCAAGACCGGCTTCGACCCGCGCCGGATCGCCACGCCCTACCTGTACTTCCGGGTCCGCCCGGAGCGCGTACAGGCCTGGCGGGCGGCGGACGAGATCGACGGGCGGGACCTCATGCGCGACGGGGAGTGGCTGGTGGCCGACTGAATCCGCCGGGCCTGGATATCCGCAAGGTACAGGGCGCGGGGCCGTACGTCCCACGCCCGGGATCCCTGTGGAGGAGACATGGCACTGGTCAACGCGGCCGTCGTGGTGCTCGACTGCGCCGAGCCCGAGAAGCTCGCGGTGTTCTACAAGGAACTGCTGGAGGCCGAGGAGACCGACGTCACCGCCAACCTGGTGGAGATCAGGGGGGCCGACGGCATCCGGCTGGCCTTCCGCCGCGACGCGAACGCCACCCCGCCGAGCTGGCCGCGTCCCGAGAACTCCCTCCAGGTCCACCTGGACTTCCTGGTCGAGGACCTGGACGAGGCGGAACGCCGGGTCGTCGGACTCGGCGGACGCCCGCTGGAGACGAAGAGCGCGCCGACCGAGTACGAGGAGCGCGGCTACGCCGATCCGGCCGGCCACTCCTTCACCCTGCGCATCCTGCCGTCGATGGCACCGAAGCAGGGCTGACGGGGGCGGCCCGGCCCCGTCGGTCGCGGCCGTACGGGGGCGGGCGGGCCGGCCCTCGTCAGTCGCGGCCGCCGTGCCCCTTCGCCGGCCAGACACCGGTCGAGCGTTCGATGGCCTTGGCCCCCGTACGGTCCACGGCGCTGCGGACCACCGCGAAGATGGCGCCCTGGACCGCGGCGGCCAGCAGTATCTCGCCCCAGCCGCGGTCCCGGTCCAACGCGTCCGGGGCGTCGTCCTCGTGCCGCACCGCCTGCCAGGTCCGACGGAAGGCGGCCGCCGCCAGCGCACCGCCCGCCCAGCTCAACACCAGCCCGAGGGGCTGGTAGACGAGGGACAGCTTCTTCTTTTTCTGCTTGGCCACTGGAACTCCTTTTCGTCCGTGTGCCCGGGACCGCCTCTGCCACCTGTGCGGCCCGCACCGCCTGCACTGCCTGCCTGCTTGTGCTTGCACCGCCTGTGCTTGCAACGCCTTCTGTCTTCCCCGATTTCCGCCCACGGCACGGCATGAGTCGTACCGGGCGGGGCAGTCGGCGAGAGTGAGTGGGACAACGACCCAGAAAACAGACCGAAAGACGCGCGTCACCGTGCTGGTGGCGCTCACCGCCAACCTCGTCATCGCGGTCGCCAAGGCCGTCGGCGGCCTCTTCGCGGGCTCGCCCGCGCTGCTTTCGGAGGCCGCGCACTCGGTGGCCGACAGCCTGAACGAGGTCTTCCTCCTGGCCGCGCTGCGCCGCAGCCGCCGCCCCGCCGACCGGCAGCACCCCTTCGGATACGGCAAGGAGCGGTACTTCTGGTCGCTCCTCGCGGCCGTCGGCATCTTCGTGATGGGCGGCTGCTTCTCCTTCTTCCAGGGCTTCGAGGCGCTCAGGAACGGGGCCGAGGAGAAGTTCAGCGGCTATGTGGCGGGCCTGGTCGTGCTCGGTGTGGCCTTCGTCGCCGAAGGTGTCTCGCTGCTGCGGGCGCTGCACCAGGTGCGCGCCCAGGGCGGCTCGGCCGGGCTGCGCGACCCGGCCCTGCGCACGGTCGTCGCCGAGGACGGCACGGCCGTGCTGGGTGTGTCCCTGGCCATGATCGGCATGGCGCTGCACATGGTCACCGGGCAGGTGGCGTGGGAGGCGGGCGCCTCGATCGCGATCGGTGTCCTGCTGGTCGTCATCGCCTTCGGGCTCGGCCGCGAGGCCCGCGACCAACTGATCGGGGAGGCCGCCGACCCGGAACTGCGCGGCAGGATCCGGGCGCTGCTGGCGGCACAGCCCGAGATCGACAGCGTGGAGGCGCTGTTCACGATGAAGACGGGCCTGGACTCGACCCTGGTGGCCGCACGCATCGACCTGGCGCCTGGCCTGGACAGCGAGGAGGTCGAGGAGGTCGCGGTACGCATCAAGCGGTCCGTCGGCCGTACCTTCCCGGAGGCGCGGGAGGTCTTCCTCGACGTGACCGACCGGCACGCGCAGGAGGCATGGGAAAGCCCCGCCGCGACGGGGGAGCGCGGCGGGGCCTGAGGCTCGGGTGCCCGGCGGACGCCGGTCCATGCCTCCCGGGCCGGAAGAGAATCCGCTCAGTTCCCGCCGGCCGGTTCGAGGACGAACACCGGGATCTCCCGGTCCGTCTTCCGCTGGTAGTCGGCGTACTGGGGGAAGGCGTCGACGGCGCGCTTCCACCACTCGGCCTTCTCCGCGCCGGTCACCTCACGGGCCGTCATGTCCTGCTTGAGCGGGCCGTCCTGGAGCTCCACATGGGGGTCGGACTGCACGTTGAAGTACCAGACCGGGTGCTTGGGCGCCCCGCCCAGCGACGCGACCGCGGCGTACCGTCCGTCGTGCTCGACGCGCATCAGCGGCGTCTTGCGGATCTTGCCGCTCTTGGCACCCCGGGTCGTCAGCAGGATCACGGGCAGGCCCGTGTCCAGCAGAGTGGTCCCCTTGGTGCCGTTGGAGCTCTCGTACAGTTCCACCTGTTCACGTACCCACTGCGTCGGGCTGGGTTCGTACTCGCCCTCGAGCGGCATGGCATTCGTCCCATCGTCGTCGTGTCGTACGGCTGATCGCACCGTCCTTCAACACAGCAACGCCCGGGATTCATCCTGGGTCACGGTGGACGGCGCAGATCAGCCCTACCCCGGTGACATCAGCATCCGTACGGCCAGTGCCGTCATCACCCCGCTGGACGCGAGGGCCGTCACCAGCCGCCCCCGGTGTCCGGTCAGCGCCCGGCCCAGCAGCGCGCCGCCCCCGGCGATCAGCAGCTGCCAGCTCGCGGACGCGGCGAAGGCCGCCAGGACGAACACACCCTGTTCCAGTGGGCGCGCGGTGCCCGCGGTACCGGTGCCCAGGACGAGCGCGGCGAAGTAGATCACGGTGGTGGGGTTGAGCAGCGTGATGCCGAGCAGCCCCAGATAGGCCCGGGCGGGACCCGGGGGCGGCGGGTCGGAGCGGGTGGCGAGCCGATGGCCCCGGTAGCGGCGTACGGCCGTGGCCGCGCCCCGCAGCGCCAGGGTGACCAGCACCAGCGCGGAGGCCCAGCGCAGGGGCACCAGAGCCGGCCGCAGCGCGGCGGCCAGGGCCTCGCCGCCGAGCGTGGCCAGCAGGGCGTAGATCCCGTCGGCGCTGGCCACGCCGAGGGCGGCGCAGGCGCCGGTGCGCAGCGAGGTGCGGGCGGTGAGGGAGACGAGGTAGGTCGCGACCGCGCCGACGGGTACGGCGATGCCGTAGCCCGCGACCAGGCCCGCGACGAGCGCGGCCGTCACGACGTGGCGGCGTCGGGCCTCCGGGGGCCGCCGGGCTGCTGCTGGACGCGCGCCGGAAGGACGGCGGCGGGCGTCGGGAGCGGCACTGCGGCGGCGATCGTAGGCATGGCGGGATAATGGGGGTGGTGAGTCCCCCGCGGCAACCGAATTTCGAGGTGGCCGTGGCCACGGACCCCGAAGCGATCGAACGGAGCGGTGCATTCCGGCCAGATTGCCCCATTCGTCGATCTGGCCGAACATGGTGTCGTCCCTTAGATGCCTGGGGCATCTAATGAAGATCGGCACGACGCACCCTTCGTCTGTGAGGTCTCCCATGACGGAACTCTCGGCACCCGTCGCCTTCCCCCAGGACCGGAGCTGCCCCTATCACCCGCCGGCCGCCTACGATCCGCTGCGCACGGACCGGCCACTGGCCCGCGTCACCCTGTACGACGGCCGCCAGGTCTGGCTGGTCACCGGCCACCGCCTGGCCCGCACGCTGCTGGCCGACCCGCGCCTGTCGACCGACCGCACCCGGCCCGGCTTCCCCATGACCAACCCGCGCTTCGCGGCCGTCCGGGACCGCAGGACCGCCCTGCTCGGCCTCGACGACCCCGAGCACCACACCCAGCGGCGGATGCTGGTGCCCAGCTTCACGCTCAAACGCGCCGCCGCCCTGCGGCCCGACATCCAGCGGATCGTCGACGAACGGCTCGACGCGATGATCGCGCAGGGGCCGCCTGCCGAACTGGTCGGCGCCTTCGCGCTGCCCGTACCGTCGATGGTGATCTGCGCGCTGCTCGGCGTCCCCTACGCCGACCACGAGTTCTTCGAGTCGCAGTCGCGCCGGCTGCTGCGCGGCCCGGAGGTCGCCGACGTGCTGGACGCCCGCGGCCGGCTCGAGTCGTACCTCGGTGATCTGATCGACCGCAAACAGAAGGAGACGCCCGGCCCCGGTGTGCTCGACGACCTGGTCCACCAGCAGCTGAGCGACGGCTCGGTGGACCGCGACGAACTGATCTCCCTCGGGATCATCCTGCTGGTCGCCGGACACGAGACCACCGCCAACATGATCTCGCTCGGTACGTTCACCCTGCTGCGGCACCCCGAACGGCTGGCCGAGCTGCGCGCCGACCCCGCGCTGCTGCCCACCGCCGTCGAGGAACTGATGCGCATGCTGTCCATCGCCGACGGGCTGCAGCGTCAGGCCGTCGAGGACATCGACGTGGACGGCACGACGATCCGGGCCGGCGACGGCGTGCTCTTCTCCACCTCCGTCATCAACCGCGACGAGAGCGCCTACCCCGAGCCCGACACGCTGGACTTCGAGCGGTCCGCCCGGCACCACGTCGCCTTCGGCTTCGGCATCCACCAGTGCCTCGGCCAGAACCTGGCCCGCGCCGAACTGGAGATCGCTCTGCGCACCCTCTTCGAACGGCTGCCGGACCTGCGCCTGGCCGCACCGGCGGAGGACATTCCCTTCAAACCCGGCGACACGATCCAGGGGATGCTGGAACTCCCCGTGACCTGGTAAGAGGCTGTGGTCATGCACATCGACATCGACAAGGACGCCTGTATCGGAGCGGGCCAGTGCGCTCTGGCCGCTCCCGGCGTCTTCACCCAGGACGACGACGGATACAGCATGCTGCTTCCCGGCCGGGAGGACGGCGGGGGTGACCCGATGGTCACGGTGGCGGCCAAGTCCTGCCCGGTCGGCGCCATCACCCTGTCGGACCCGGCGGACTGACCGCCGCCGGAAGCGGCCCGGCCGCCGCGCGGGTCTCGGCGGTGGGTTCGGCCTGCCGGTGATGCCCGCCGTGACCATCGCGCCCTCGGCCGGCGGGCGCAGCGGTCCGGTCGGCGAGGCGGCCGGACCGGCGTCGGCCACGAGGCCGGCGAGGCAGCCGTGGAACGGCTGCTGGTGGGCGCGGACCTGACCCGCCGCCGGGGGGAGAGATGGCGCCCTTCTCCCGGCGTCCGCGTCGCAGTTGACGGCCACGGGTTGATGACCCGACCCGAGGCGAGCATCGACGACGTGCGGATCCGGGAACAGGACCGGCGCGTCCTCGGACCGCGCCCCGAAGCCGAACGGGGGCTGTCCTTCCCGGTTCAGTAATCTGCGCGGATGACCGAACTCGACGGGAATCCCTTTCTCTACGTCGTCGTCTGTGCCGCCGGGATCGCCACCGACGTCGGCGAACTGATCACCGCCGCGCAGGAACGGAACTGGGCGGTCGGCGTGTTCGCCACGCCGACGGCGGCCGGCAACGGCTTCTTCGACACCGATGCCGTCGAGACCCGGACGGGCCGGCCCATCCGCTCCGCCTGGCGCAGGCCCGGCGAAACGCGGCCCCTGCCGCCCCCGGACGCCGTCATCGTCGCGCCCGCGACTTTCAACACCATCAACAAGTGGGCGGCCGGTGTCGCCGACACCCTCGCCCTGGCCACCCTGTGCGAGGCCACCGGCCTGGGCGTCCCGATCGCCGTCCTGCCCAGCGTGTCCGACGCCCTCGTCGCCCATCCCGCCTACGGGGACAGCCTCATACGTCTGCGCGCGATGGGCGTCCGTTTCGGAGACCCGTACGCCGGCGGGACGGGGGCGGACGGCGAGCGGGCGGAGTTCGGCTGGACGCGGGCGCTGGACCTGCTCCGGGACACGCCTTAGCCGACGGCCGTACGGATCCGTTCCGCCACCGCCCGCCGGAAGTGGCCGCACCGGGTGACGTCGTCGTGACCGCAGGCGAGAGCGCATTCGAGCAGCGCCAGGGACTCCTGCGCGGCCGCGATCCGGGAGCGCAGCTCCTCGGCCTGGGCGCGCAGGATGTCCCCGCGCTCGGCGGGATCGGCGGCGGCGGTCAGGGACCGGATGGTGTCCAGGGAGAGGCCCGCGTCCTTGGCCCGCAGGATGACGGCGACCCGGGTCGCGTCGGAGTCCGAGTAGCGGCGGCGGCCGGCCGCGTCGCGGGCGGGCGTCAGCAGGCCCGAGGTCTCCCAGTGGCGCAGGACGTGCGGGGCAAGCCCGAAGCGCGCGGCGAGGGTTCCGATGGTCATCAGGTGCTCGCTTGACCTCATGTCCACATTAAGTCCCACCCTGGAGTCCATGGCCAAGGGCACCGAACACCTCCCCCTTCCCCCTTCCCGCTTGCCGGACTCCACCCGGCACCCCTCCCCGGCGGACGACCTCGTCGCCCGCCTCGATGCCGCCGATCGCATGCCCGGCGCCGCCGAACTGCGCACCCTCTCCTACGACTTGATGCGCTCCGCAGCGGGCGCGACCGTCGTCGACGTGGGCTGTGGTTCCGGACGGGCGGTGGCGGAGCTCGCCGACCGGGGTGTGCGGGCCCTGGGCGTGGACCCGAACGAGGCGGTCATCGCCGTCGCCCGTGGCCGGTGGCCCGAGGCGGACTTCCGGATCGCGGGGGCGTACGCACTGCCGCTGCCGGACGCCCGGACGGACGGGTACCGGGCCGACAAAGTCTTCCACGAACTGGCCCACCCGGAGCGGGCGTTGGCCGAGGCGCGCAGGGTGCTCACGCCGGGGGGCCGGATCGTGCTCCTCGGCCAGGACTGGGACACCCTCGTCATCGACTCCGACGAACCCGCCCTCACCCGCACCCTCGTGCACGCCCGCGCGGACCTGGTCACCGGCCCGCGCACCGCCCGCCGGTACCGCAACCTGCTCCCGGACGCAGGCTTCGGGGAGGTCATGGTCGAGGTGCGCACCGGGGTGTTCACCGGACCGTCGGCCCTGCCCCTGCTCGCCGGACTGGCGCGGGCGGCCCGCTCGGCCGGCGCCGTCACAGGTGCGCAGCGGGACCGCTGGATCGCCGGGCAGCGCGAGCGGGCGGAGGCCGACCGGCTGTTCCTGGCGCTGCCGATGTTCCTGGCCGCCGCTACCGCGCCGGCCGGGTGAGCGGCCGAGCCCTCGCCGGGCCGTGCCACCGACGACGTAGGCTCGCCTCCGGTACCCCCGACGGAGGCAGGAGCAGCAGCAATGCAGTACGTGAAGCTCGGTTCGACGGGTCTGGACGTGTCGCGGATCTGTCTGGGCTGCATGACCTACGGGCTGCCCGACCGCGGCACACACGAGTGGACGCTCGACGAGGAGGCCTCGCGCCCGCTCATCCGGCAGGCGCTGGACGCCGGCATCAACTTCTTCGACACCGCCAACGTCTACTCCGACGGCACCAGCGAGGAGATCGTCGGCAAGGCGCTGCGCGACTTCGCCCGCCGCGACGACATCGTGCTCGCGACGAAGGTGCACGGCCGGATGCGCCCCGGGCCCAACGGCGGCGGACTGTCCCGCAAGGCGATCATGACCGAGATCGACCACAGCCTCGGCCGTCTCGGCACCGACTACGTCGACCTCTACCAGATCCACCGCTGGGACCCGGAAACTCCCGTCGAGGAGACGATGGAGGCCCTGCACGACCTGGTGAAGGCGGGCAAGGTCCGCTACATCGGCGCGAGTTCGATGTACGCCTGGCAGTTCTCCAAGGCCCAGTACACCGCCGAGAAGCACGGCTGGACCAAGTTCGTCTCCATGCAGAACCACTACAACCTCCTCTACCGCGAGGAGGAGCGCGAGATGCTGCCCCTCTGCGCGGACCAGGGCGTCGGCGTGCTGCCCTGGAGCCCGCTCGCCCGTGGCCGCCTCACCCGGGACTGGGGCACCGTCACCGGGCGCAGCGCGACCGACGGCTTCGGCGACACCCTGTACCTGGAGAGCGACCGAGGTGTCGTCGAGGCCGTCACCCGCATCGCCGCCGAACGCGGTGTCCCGCGCGCCCAGGTGGCCCTCGCCTGGCTGCTGCACCAGGACACCGTGGCCGCGCCCATCGTCGGTGCCGCCGAGCCGCGGCATCTCGAGGACGCCGTGGCCGCCGTCGAACTCGCGCTGAGCGACAAGGAGATCGAGGCGCTCCAGGAGCCCTACGCCCCGCACCGCGTCGCCGGTCACTGACGTCCGCCGCCGGCGGGGCGAGGTCAGTGCGGTCCGTGCGGCGCGAACTCGGTGCCGCACGGACCCGCGCCCTCGCTCTCCGGCAGCGGGACCCGTGCTCCGGACATGGACAGCGTCCGGTAGTAGCTCCCGACGCGCTCGGCCGAGCGGCCGACGTAGTGCCCGATGAACGACCGGCGGAACCGGTCGGCGGTGTGGTTGGGCCCCGAGCCGTGCACCAGGCTGCCGTTGAAGAACAGGACGTCGCCCGGCGCCATGTCCACCGGCACGGCCGCCAGTCCGGGCGGCGGCGGCACGAACTCCCGCGCGAACGACACCCGTCGGTCCGCCTCCTCGGGGCAGAACAGATCCATCCGGTGCGTGCCCGGCACGACCTCCAGACCGCCGTTGTCCCGGTCGATCGCGTCGCAGGCGATCCACGCCGCCACACAGGTGCCCGGCTCCACCCGCAGATAGAAGTTGTCCTGGTGCAGAGCCTGCCCCCGAGCCCCCGGCGGCTTGAAGTAGAACATGCTCTGCGCGGCGAGCACCTCCTCGCCCAGCAGCGTCTCCAGCACGGTGCGCAGCCGTGTGTCCAAGAGGACGCCGAGCGACGTCGCGTCGATCTCGTGCGGCTGCATCACCCGCGGGTAGGCGTGCAGCGGATCGGCCGCCCCGCCGGGCGCGGCAGGACGGGGCTCGAAGTGGCCCGGCACCGGGCCGGCCGCGTGCAGCGCCGTGAACCGCTCGCGCAGCCGGTCGATCTCGGCGTGTCCGAACAGCCCCCGCAGGACGGTGAACCCCTCCTTTCGGTAGCGGCCGAACTCCGCCTCCGTCAGGAGGGGAACGGCCTGGGCCCGGCCGCCGCCGGCGGCTGGAACGGCGTCTTCTCCGGTGGCTGTCACAGAGTCTCCTCGGCTCGTCGGCTTCCCTGGCCGTCACGCTAGGGGGACGCGACCCGACGGAGGATGCCCGTGAACGCCGACACCTTGTCCGGGACCGCTGCGCCCGGCGATCCGTACCCGCCGCCCGGCCTGGTGGTGGTCGGGCACTTCGACCAGCCCGCGGGCTACGCGGTCCAGCGGCCGAGCGGCTGCGACAGCTGGCTGTTCACCTGGACGACGGGCGGCCACGGCCGGCTGCGCCAGGGCGGGGCGGAGGCGCGGGCGGGAGCGGGGGACCTGGTGGTGCTGGCGCCGGGGGTCGGGCACGGCTACGGCGTCGCGCCCGGCGCCGGGCACTGGCGGTTCTGGTGGGCGCACTGCCGGACACGGCCGTCCTGGACACCGTGGCTGCGCCCGTACGGCACCGGCGGCATGTACGTCGTATCTCCCGTCCCCGGTGTCCTGCACGGCCGGGTCGAGGCGGCGTTCGCCCGCATGCTGGCCGACGCCCGCTGGACCGGCTCGGGCGCCCCGCCCGGCACCGCGTCGGCGGACGACCGGGTCGCCGTGGCGTACGGCGGCGCCGCCAGGGAACTGGCCCTGTGCTCGCTGGAGGAGACCGTCCTGCTCACCACCAGTGCGGCGCGTATCCCCGCAGTCGCGTCCGGTGTGGACGAACGCGTGGCCCGGGCCCAGGAGTCGATGGCCGCGGACCCGGGACACCCGCACACGGTGCGCTCGCTCGCGCGCGGTGCGGCCCTCTCGCCGTCGAGATTCGCGCACCTTTTCACCCGGCAACTCGGTCAGCCGCCCATGCGGGCACTGCGCGAGGCGCGGCTGAGTCATGCAGCCCGGCTGCTGGAGAGCACCGACCTGTCCGTGGAACGCGTGGCCATGGCCTCGGGCTTCGCCAGTCCCTTCCACTTCAACCGGGTGTTCCGGGAACGTCACGGCATCCCGCCCGGCGCCTACCGGACGGGAATGCGCGCCGCGAATTCCGCTCCGAAAGAGGACGTGCAGAGGGCGTGAATCCGCTAAGCGGCCGTGATTGACATTTCGTCAATTACTGCCCGAGCATGCGCAATGCACAAAAACGCGGGATCACTTGTTCCGTCTCCCCGGCCTGTGCAAAGGTGTGCGTTGTTGGCGTGCAGACAAAGAATTTCGCTCAGCTGTGCGCACAAGGCCACTCCCGTCCACCCCCCACGCTCCGAAAGAGCTGCCACCGGCGGACGTCCGAGGTGCCGAACGCTGTCCCCGCAGGGCTCCGCCGTTCTGTCGGCGAAGTCCCCAGCCCTTGGTACGGACTTAATGCCGCGTGTCCCCGGGAGGAATGCAGCCGTGAACGAGGCAGGCCCGATGAATTCTCCGGGGCCCGCGCATCCGTTCGATGCGACGGACGCGCAGTTGAGCGCGGAGCTCAAGCGGTGGACGGGGGCGTCACCCGCGCCGCATCCCGTCGGTGAACTGCTCGACCGGCACTGGGAAGCGGCCTTCGCATATGCCCGCCTGTGCACCAGCGGCGTCCGGGCCGCGGGGATGCTCACCACCGCCGCATTCACCAGGCTGTTCGGCGAATCCCTGCGGCACGACGGGCCGACCGCCGCTTGGCGGCCCCGCCTGCTCGTCACCGTGCGCCGCATCGCCGCCGAGTGGGACACCGACGGCAGACGCGACCTGCTCCACCCCGCCCTGCGCTCCGGGTCCGACGACGGCGACCGCGCCTCCGCCCGGCTGCTGCCGCCGGCCGGCCGACGCCTGCTGTCCCGGGCGTTCCAGCGGTTGCCCCAGTCGGGCCGGTGCCTGCTGTGGCACGTCGAGGTCGAGGCCGAGCCGCTGGCCGCACCGGCCGCGCTGCTCGGTCTGGACGAGGACGGCGCGAGCGTCGCGCTGCGCCGGGGACGCGAGCGGTTGCGCGAGGAGTGCCTCCAGCTCCACCAGGAACTCGCGCCCGAGCAGGAGTGCCGGCAGTACCTCCGGCTGCTGGACGTGACCTGCCGACGCGGCGGCGGCGCCGACGTGGACCCCGATCTGCGCCGCCACCTGGACCGGTGCAGGCACTGCCGCGACACGGCCGACCAGCTGACCACGTTCAACGTGGGACTCGGCCTCGCCCTCGCCGAGGGTGTGCTCGGCTGGGGCGCCCGTGCCTACGTCGAGTCACGGATGGCCGGCGCCGAGGCGACCGAGGACACCGACGTCCCCGCCGTCCCGCCCGGGACCCCGGCCGTCCCGGGGGAGCCCTTCACGGCCCCGCGGTCCGGCACCGGCACCCATACCGGTGCCAGTACGGGAGCCGGGACAGACACGGGCGCAGGCACCAGTACCGGTCCGCGTCGGGGTTCCCGCCGGTCGGCCCAGCGGGCCAGGGCCGCCCGCCGCCGCAACCTCACCGCCGCCGTCCTCACCGTCAGCGGCCTGATCGTCGTCCCGCTGGTCCTGTGGTCCGCGCTCGGCTCCGGGGACGGGAACACCAAGGCCACCGGCGGTGCCGCCCGGGCCGAGGGCACCGGCGCGAGCGGTTCGTCGACCGCTGACCCGTCATGGGTGGGCGCGGCGGAGGAGACCCAGGACCCCCTGCACGGCCGGCTGCACAACGAAGAGTCCGGGCTCTGTATCGCCGTCGCCGGCCGGAAGACCGTCGAGGGCGCCGAGGCCGAGCTCGCCACCTGCTCCTCCGCGCCCGGCCAGCAGTGGACGTACGAGTCCGACGGTCTGCTGCGCAGCGTCGCGGCCCCCGGCCTGTGCCTGGACTCCCGCCTCGGCTACTCGGTGCGGCTCGCCCCGTGCGCGGGTGAGTCCGAGCCGGGGGGCAGGAACGTCCGCTACGACTTCACCCTCCAGGGCACCCTGGTGCCCCGCTCCAACCAGAACCTGGCCCTCAGTCCCGCCGCCACCGACGGCTCCGGCGCCCTGGTCCTGAAGAACCGCGGCGACACCACCGCCGAGCGCTGGGTGATCGACACCTCCGAGCCCGACCCGCAGATGGAGGCCGTCAACTGGGACGCAGACACCCCGCGGGCCGCCTCGCCGACGCCGACCCCGAGGAAGGCCCAGACCCCCGCGCCCGCGCCGTCCGCGACCCGCGCGACGCCGGCGCCGACGAGTTCGGCCACGACCGCCGACCCGTGCGCGCTGTACCCGTACGCCTGCTCGGGGAACGGCCGGTACGGCGAGGGATACGGCAACGGCGGACACGGCAACGGCGGCTATGGATACGGCGGGTACGACTACGGCGGCTACGGCGGCGGCTACGGCGATGGGAACGGGAGCGGCGGCGGCCGTCGCTGACCGCCGGGGCGGAGCCGTCAGGCGCCGCTGCCGGGGCTGAACGTCGTCAGGTACACCGACGACGCGGTGCCCGCGACCGGGACCTTGCCGCCCGTCCAGCGCACGGTGAGCTGGTCCCGCTCGTCCGGCGGAGTGACGATGAGCGACGACGGAGTGGCCGTGCTCGCCTCGCTGACCTCCGGGTTGGCGAACGTCAGCCCGGCCCAGGCGCTGCGGCCCGGCGCCAGTGTGACGGTCGTGGGACTGGAGCCGGACTCGCGCTTCGGGTCCGGTCCGACCTGCCGTCCGGCGCCGTCGACGAAAGCGGCGCCGGGGAAGCCGTACAGCGTGCAGGTGCGCGAGGAGGTGTTCGTGAGGACGATCGGGAAGTTCTCCTGCCCGGCTCCCGGGTTGTTGCGGCCGACCGAGGCGCGCAGTTCCGAGGTGTGACAGCGGGTGCCGCGGCCGGCGGCGGCGGTCGTGGGGCCGCCGGTCGCGCCCTGCGGCGTGCTCTGCGGCATGCTCCGTGTGGTTGTCGTCTGCTGGTGCGCGGTGCTCGCCGTGGCGGTCGTCGGCCGGGTGGACCCCGCGGCCGCCGTGCCGTCACCGTCGGCGCAGGCGGTCGCCAGGCCCAGCAGCGCGACCGCGCACAGCAGTGCGGTGGAGGGGCTCTTCGACTGTGACATGTACATCGAGTTCCCTCTTGTGCGCGTCCGATGCGGCAGGCGGGAGGAATGCGTCCGGATCGGCCCGAACGAACTCCTCGCCGCGAACCGGCGCCTCATTGCTCGCCGCAACCAGGATCTCACTCCTCGTCGTCCCCTGGAGTTCACCGCCCGTCGCCCCCGGAGCTCACCCCGTCGTGCAGCGCCAGCTCCGCCCAGATCGTCTTGCCGTCGGAGGTGTGCCGGCTGCCCCAGCGCTGGGTGAGCTGGGCGACCAGCAGCAGTCCCCGGCCGCCCTCGTCCCAGGTCTTCGCGCGCCGCAGGTGCGGGGCCGTGTGACTGGTGTCGGAGACCTCGCAGATCAGTGTGGTCGCGTCATGGATCAGCCGCAGTCGGATGGGACGGGCGCCGTACCGGATGGCGTTGGTGACCAGCTCGCTCACCACCAGCTCGGTCGTGAACGCGGCCTCGCTCAACTCCCAGGCGGCGAGCTGCTCGACGGCCTGTTTACGGATCTCGGCGACCAGCGCCGGGTCGCCCGGGACGTCCCAGGACGCGACCTGGGAGGAGGGCAGCACCTGGGTGCGGGCCAGCAGCAGGGCCACGTCGTCGGCGGCCCCGCCGGCCGGGAGCATCGTGCGCAGGATGCGGTCGCAGGTCTCGTCCAGGGAGTCCGAGGGGGCCGCCAGGGCAGCGGCCAGCAGTCGCCGGCCGGCCGCCGTGTCCCGCTCGCGGGACTCGGTCAGCCCGTCCGTGTAGAAGGCCAGCACGGTGCCTTCGGCCAGGCACAGCTCGGCCGACTCGAAGGGCAGCCCGCCCAGGCCCAGCGGCGGACCCTCGGGCAGGTCGACCTGCCGGGGCGGGCCGCCCGGCGGCACCGCCACCGGCGCGGGATGCCCGGCGCGGGCGAGCGTGCAGCGCCGCGAGACCGGGTCGTACACCGCGTACAGGCAGGTGGCGCCGACCTCACCGGGGCTGCCCTCGCCACCGGCCTCCGCGGACAGCCGTACCACCAGGTCGTCGAGGTGGGTGAGCAGTTCGTCGGGCGCCAGGTCGATGTCCGCGAGGGTGCGTACGGCGGTGCGCAGCCGGCCCATGGTGGCCGAGGCCTGGATGCCGTGGCCGATGACGTCACCCACGACCATGGCGACCCGCATCCCGGACAGCGGGATCACGTCGAACCAGTCGCCGCCCACCCCGGCCCGGGTGGCCGGCAGATAGCGCGAGGCCGCTGTCACGGCCGCGGTCCGCGGCAGGGTCCGGGGGAGCAGGCTGCGTTGCAGCGCGAGGGCCGTCTCGCGTTCGCGGGAGAACCGGCGGGCGTTGTCGATACAGACGGCGGCCCGTGCGGTCACCTCCTCGGCCAGCAGCACGTCGTCGGGCGTGAAGGGGTCGGGGCGCAGGAAGCGGGTGAGGACCGCGACGCCGAGGGTCGTGCCGCGGGCCTGGATCGGCACGGACATCGTGGAGTGGATGCCGTACTCCCCGACCCGTCTGTGGCGCGCCGCGTCCCACGTCAGCCACTGGTCCAGGTCGCCGTCCGGGACCGAGGCGACGATCGGGCGGCCGGCCACCAGGCAGTCGGCCTGGGGCGATCCGGCCGGGTAGGACTGGGTGTCCCCCGGCTCGACCACGGCCTCGGGGTCGCCCGGGTGCGCCGACCGGTGGGCGGCCCGGCGCAGCTCTACCGGGGCGGTCGGCGGACCCGGCGGCTCACCGCCGGGATCGGGTGAGTCCAGCAGGTCGACGCTGACGAAGTCGGCGAGGGCGGGGACGCAGACGTCCGCCAACTCCTGGGCGGTCCGGGTGACGTCGAGGGTGGTGCCGATGCGCACGCTCGCCTCGTTGACGAGTTGCAGCCGTTCCCGGGCGAGGTGGTTCTCGGTGAAGTCGTGGGCGGCCAGGCACACCCCCCGCACCCGCCCCTCGCCGTCGGTGACCGGGGTGATCCGGGCCAGCCAGGCGTGCGCCCGGTCCTCGCCCCCGGTGCGGGTGTAGGTCTGGACGTCCAGCGGCCGCCCGGAGACGAGCACCTTCAGCAGGTGCTCCTCCAGGTCCGCGCTCTGGGTCCGGCCACCGATCTCGGCGACCCGCAGTCCCCGGACGCGCTCCTCGGGCAGACCGATCACCCGGGCCATGGCGTCGTTGAGGTGGCGCAGCCGCAGCCGCTCGTCGTAGACCGAGAGGGCGCACGGGGACTGGAGCAGCGCCGCCGCGGTCAGCGGATCGTCCGTCGCCGGGGGTTCGCCGCCTTCCAGCGGGGTGACGACGAGCCAGTGGTCGGGGCCGCCGTCGTGTGGTCGCCGGTGGTGGGCGAGCAGCCAGACGGAGACCGTACGGCCGTCGCGGTGGCGCAGCGCGACCGTGCCGTGCCGACGGTTCTCGGCCTGGGCGGGCACCGCGGCGGCGACCCCGTCGGCGAGCAGCCGTGCGGCCGGCCGTCCGACGACCTCGGCCGCCTCCCAGCCCAGCAGCCGTCGGGCCCCCGCGTTCCAATCGGACAGCGTGCCGTCGTCCGCGATGACAGCCCGCGCCGTCGCGGCATCGTCGAACGGGTAGTCCGGGCTCATCCTCGCCACTCCATCGCGCACACTCACAGTGACAAGCGGGTCACTTGAGCCCTCAGCGTAGTGCGTCCGGGTCCCGCGTGGACGGTGACCTCGCTCGGACGGCGAGACGGTCGCGAGGACGCCCGGCCGTCGTCCCGCGCACGCGGCCGGCCGCCACCCCGTAGGCACCCTCCGCCGGCACCCCGTAGGTGATTCCGTCCGTCGTCCCGCACGTGACGCCCGGTGCAGAAGAGCGCTTCCGGACCCTTGACGGGCCCGTGTGGCACGTCGTCAGATTCTGTTTGTCCGCGATCAGTTGTGAGTACTTCTGGGCCCTATGAGGGAGAGTCGTCATGACGGTCACTCGCAGATCCGTACTGCTGGCCTCGGCCGCCACACCGGTCGCCGGAGCGCTGCTGGACACCTCGGTGGCACGGGCCGCCGAGGCGGCCGGGACCGGTTCCGGCCGCCGCACCTTCGCCCTGCGCGACGGCTGGCGCTTCGCGCTGGTCAGTGCGGACGGGATCACCGACCCGACCGGCGCGTACGCCGACGCGGCCGACCCCCGCCACGACGACTCGGGGTGGCGCGAGGTAGCCGTTCCCCATGACTGGAGCATCGAGCAGACCCCCACCACCGAGCACGGCACCACCAGCGGCACCGGCTTCTTCCCCGGCGGACTCGGCTGGTACCGCCTCGCCTTCACCCTGCCCCCGGCCCTCGCCGGCCGGCGGATCTCGGTGGAGTTCGACGGCGTCTACATGGACTCCCACGTCTACTGCAACGGCACCGAGGTCGGCCGCCACCCCTACGGCTACACGGGCTTCGCCCTCGACCTGACCGGCCTGGTGCACACCGACGGCAGGACCGAGAACGTCCTCGCGGTCAAGGTCCAGAACCAGTTGCCCAGCAGCCGCTGGTACTCGGGCAGCGGCATCTACCGCGAGGCCCGCCTGGTCGTCACCGAACCGGTGCACGTGGCGCGCTGGGGCACGTACGTCACCACGCCCGAGGTCACCGCCGAGCGGGCCGTCGTACGGGTGCGGACCTCCGTGGTCAACGCCTCCGGCGCCGCGGCCGACGTCGAGGTGGTCTCGCGGATCGTCGCTCCCGGCGGCCGCACCGTCGCCCGCGCGTCCAGCACGGTCACCGTCACCGACGAGGCCACCGAGACCCACGAACTCACCGTCCCCGACCCGAAGACGTGGGACTTCGACACCCCCCGCCGCTACACGCTGGAGACCGAACTGCGCGTCGGCGGCGAGCCGGCCGACACCTACCGCACCCCCTTCGGCATCCGCGCCTTCCGCTTCGATCCCGACGAGGGCTTCCACCTCAACGGCACCCACGCCAAGATCAAGGGTGTCGACCTGCACCACGACCTCGGCGCGCTGGGCGCCGCGATCAGCGTGGACGCGGTACGCCGGCAGATGACGCTCATGAAGTCGATGGGTGTCAACGCCTTCCGTACCTCCCACAACCCGCCCTCGCCGCAGATGATCCAGGTCTGCGAGGAACTGGGCATCGTGATGATGGTGGAGGCGTTCGACTGCTGGCGCACCGGCAAGACGCGCTACGACTACGGCCGCTTCTTCGACGAGTGGTGCGAACGGGACGCCACCGAGATGGTCCTCGCGGCCCGCAACTCGCCCGCAGTGGTGCTGTGGTCCATCGGCAACGAGGTGCCCGACTCCACCTCCACCGCCGGGCTCGCGATGGCTGACCGCGTCATCGGCGCGATCAGGGCCGCCGACGACACCCGCCCGCTCGTCATCGGCTCCGACAAGTACCGGCGGCTGCCGGCGAAGGGCTCCGCCGCCGACCTCATGCTGGCCAAGCTGGACGGACTCGGCCTCAACTACAACACCGCACAGTCCGTGGACGCCCTGCACGCGGCCTACCCGCATCTCTTCCTCTTCGAGTCCGAGTCGTCGTCCGAGACCTCCACGCGCGGCACCTACCAGGAGCCGGAGCACCTCAACACCGGCGAGAACCACACCCCCGGCCAGCGGGCGACCTCCTCCTACGACAACAACCTCGCCTCCTGGACGATGAGCGGCGAGTACGGGCACAAGAAGGACCGGGACCGGAAGTGGTTCGCGGGTCAGTTCCTGTGGTCGGGCATCGACTACATCGGAGAACCCACCCCGTACGACGTCTTCCCGGTGAAGGCGTCCTTCTTCGGCGCGGTCGACACGGCGGGCTTCCCGAAGGACATGTACCACCTCTTCCGCAGCCAGTGGGCCGACGAGCCGATGGTGCACCTGCTGCCGACGACGTGGAACCACGAGCCGGGCGACACGGTCGAGGTGTGGGCCTACGCGAACGTCGACACCGTCGAGCTGTTCCTCAACGGAAAGTCCCTGGGCACGCGGACGTTCGACACCAAGACGACCGTCGACGGACGTGGCTATCTGGAGACCACCGAGGCGACCGGCGACGACAAGACCTTCACCGGCGGCCCCTACCCGGGGAGTTACACGAGCCCCAACGGCAGCGCGGGCAAGCTCCATCTGACCTGGAAGGTGACGTACGAGCCGGGCGAGCTGAAGGCGGTGGCCCGGCACGGCGGCGGCCGGACGGTCGCCACCGACGTCCTGCGCACGGCCGGCGCCCCGCACGCGGTACGGCTCACCGCGGACCGCAAGTCCCTGTCCGCCGACGGGCGTTCGCTGGTCTTCGTGACCGCGGAGATCGTCGACGCGCACGGGGTGGTGGTGCCCGACGCCGAGGACCTGATCGCCTTCGAGGTGAAGGGCGGCTCGCTCGCCGGACTCGACAACGGCCGCCAGGAGAGCGCCGAGCGCTACCAGTCCGCCACCCGGACCGCCTTCCACGGCAAGGCCCTGGCCATCGTGCGCTCCGGCACCCGCGCGGGCGCGCTGCAGGTGACGGCACGCGCGCGGGGCCTGCGCACGGACACCGCGACCGTGCGGACCACCGCGTCGCGGTCGGCGACGACCACCCCGGCCGCCCGGTTCCCGCCCGACCAACCGGCTCCGCCTGCCTGGCCGCACGCGGACGCCGGTTACTCCGGCCGTCCCGACACGCTTCCCGCCGCCATGCTGGACGGCGACCCCGCCACTGGCTGGTCCAACGCCTTCGCGAAGGCGGCGACCGCCCTGCTGCCCGCCTTCGTCGGCGCGCGGGCGCGGGACTGGGTGACGGTGGACTGGGGGCGGCCGAGGAGCTTCGACCGGGTGGCGGTGTCCTTCACCGTGGACGGCACGCACAGCCTGCCCGTGTCGGTCGAGGTCACGGTCTGGAACGGCCGCCGCTACGCGCCGGTCACCGGGGTGTCCGTCGACTGGGCCACCGCTTCGGACACCCCGACGGTGATCGCCTTCGACGCGGTGAGGGGCTCCCGGCTGCGGTTGGTGCTGACGAGCGGTCACCCGGGCGAGGTCCGAGGGGCCGTGCGGATCAGCGAGTTGGAGGCGTAGCCGGGCCCGCGGTCCGGACGGGAAGCGGTTCCCGTCCGGCCGTCGTCCGGACCGGTTCCCGTCCGGACCGTTGACGGGGTGTCATGTCTGCAACAAACATGGCGTGCGTCCGCATCTGGGAGCGCTCCCACCGGAGCGCGGCCCGCACCTCCCCGAGGAGCCCAGACGTGAAACGACGCAGAACCGCCCTGTTGTCCCTGGCCGCGCTGCTGGGCGCGGCGCTCACCGGGCTGCCCGTCCAGCAGGCCGGGGCCGACGAGGTCGAGCAGCTCAGGAACGGCGCCTTCGACACCACCACCGACCCCTGGTGGACGACCGCCGACGTCACCCCGGCGCTCCTGGACGGCCGGCTGTGCGCGGACGTGCCGGGTGGCACCGCCGACCCCTGGGACACCGCCGTCGGCCAGAACGACGTCACCCTGGTGAAGGGGGAGTCGTACCGCTTCTCCTTCACCGCGTCCGCCGCACCCGAGGGCCATGCCGCCCGGGCGATCGTGGGACTCCAGGACGCGCCCTACGACACCTGGTACGAAGCGACCCCGCAGCCGAGCGCCTCGGGGGACTCCTACAGCTACACCTTCACCTCGCCCGTCGACACCGACCGGGCCCAGGTCGCCTTCCAGGTCGGCGGCGGCGCGGACGCCTGGCGGTTCTGCCTGGACGACGTGTCCCTGCTGGGCGGCGTCCCGCCGGAGGTGTACGAGCCCGACACCGGACCGCGCGTCCGCGTCAACCAGGTCGCCTATCTGCCCGCCGGACCCAAGAACGCCACCCTGGTCACCGACGCCACCGCGAAAGTGCCCTGGCAGCTGAAGAACGCCGGGGGCACCACGGTCGCCCACGGCTGGAGCGCGCCGCGCGGCACCGACGTCTCCTCCGGGCAGCACGTCCACTCCCTCGACTTCGGCGCCTACCGCAGGCCGGGCACCGGCTTCACGCTGGTCGCCGACGGCGAGACCAGCCGTCCCTTCGACATCGGCACCGCCGCCTACGAGCGACTGCGGCTGGACGCGGTGAAGTACTACTACACCCAGCGCAGCGGCATCGCGATCAGCGACGGACTCCGCCCGGGCTACGGCCGACCGGCCGGCCATCTGGACGCCGCCCCCAACCAGGGTGACGCGAACGTCCCCTGTCAGCCCGGAGTGTGCGACTACACGCGCGACGTCACCGGCGGCTGGTACGACGCCGGCGACCACGGCAAGTACGTGGTCAACGGCGGCATCGCCACCTGGGAGCTGCTGAGCACCTACGAACGCTCCCTGCTCGCCCGCACCGGCCGGCCCTCGAAGCTCGGGGACGGCACCCTCGCCGTTCCCGAGAGCGGCAACCATGTGCCGGACATCCTCGACGAGGCCCGCTGGGAGCTGGAGTTCCTGCTGCGCATGCAGGTGCCGGACGGGCAGCCGCTGGCCGGCATGGCCCACCACAAGATCCACGACCAGCAGTGGACGGGCCTGCCGCTGCTGCCGAGCGACGACCCGCAGCCGCGTGAACTGCATCCGCCGTCCACCCAGGCGACCCTGAACCTGGCGGCGACGGCCGCACAGGCGGCCCGTCTGTACCGCCCCTACGACCGGGCGTTCGCGGCGAAGGCCCTCGGCGCGGCCCGCAAGGCCTGGACGGCGGCTCTGGCCCACCCCGACCGCTACGCGGACCCGAACGACGGTACCGGCGGCGGCGCCTACCCCGACTCCGACGCGAGCGACGAGTTCTACTGGGCCGCCGCCGAGCTGTATCTCACCACCGGAGAAAGGCAGTTCGAGACGTACGTCCTGAACTCCCCGGTGCACACCGCCGACATCTTCGGCAGCCTCGGCTTCGACTGGGGCCGCACGGCGGCGGCGGGCCGCCTCGACCTCGCGGCCGTCCCGAGCCGGCTCCCGGGCCGCGACCGGGTGCGCCGCTCCGTGGTCACGGGCGCGGACCGCTATCTGGCCACCCTGACGTCCCAGCCGTACGGCATGCCCTACGCCCCCGCCGACAACGTCTACGACTGGGGCTCCAGTCACCAGGTCCTCAACAACGCCGTGGTGATCTCGGCCGCGTACGACATCACGGGCGCCGCCCGGTACCGCGACGGCGCCGTCCAGAGCATGGATTACGTGCTCGGCCGCAACGCTCTGAACATCTCCTACGTCACCGGCTACGGCGAGGTCAGCTCCCACCGGCAGCACAGCCGCTGGTACGCCCACGAACTCGACCCGAGCCTGCCGGATCCGCCCGCCGGCACGCTCGCCGGGGGCCCCAACTCCGGGATCCAGGACCCCTACGCGCAGAGCAGGCTCCAGGGGTGCGTCGGCCAGTTCTGCTACATCGACGACATCCAGTCCTGGTCGACGAACGAGACCGCGATCAACTGGAACGCGGCACTGGCCCGGATGGCGTCCTTCGTGGCCGATCAGGGATGAGCGCGCGGACGGCCCCGCTCCGGCACCGGACCGGGGCCGCCCGCGGCACCCTGTCGGTACCCTTCGATACCGTCACTGACCTGCGCATATTTACGAGAAAGTACCCGCGCGGTACCGTGAGTGGCATGCCAGCTCTCAACGTGGAGTTCAGCGACCGCGAGCTAGAGGATCTGCGGCAGATCGCCAAGGAGCGCGGTACGTCGATGAAGGCGCTCGTACGCGAGGCCGCCGCGGCCGACATAGCCCGGCACCGGGCGCTGCAAGAGGGGGCGGACGCGTTCCGCCGGTTCTTCTCGGCCCACGCCGAGGAATTCGCGGCCGCCTTCCCGGACGACGAACCGCCCGTCAAGGGCGAGGGGCGGGCCGCCTGAGCGATGGCACCCGTCATCCATATCGATGTGCCCTGGCTGCTCCAGCGCCATGAGGAAGTCCTGCCCGACCAGCCCACCGTCAACGACTTCTCCGCACTGGTGGCCGCCGTCGCCCGGCATCGTGTCGACCCGCCCCGCCTCGGGATCGACTCCGATCCAGCCTGGCGCGCCGCCGCACTGCTGCACACCCTCGCCCTGCTGAAGCCCCTGCCCACGGCCAACGCGCGTTTCGCCTGTGCGACGGCGGTGGCGTACATGTTCGTCAGCGGCGTCGGCATCGACCCGCCGTACGGCGCCCTCGTCGACCTCACCCGTGACCTGATGAGCGGTAAGGCGGACGTCTACGGCGCGGCCGACCGGCTGCGTTCCTGGCAGATCTGACGCCGCCACCCGCGCCCCGGAGCGGGGTGCGCCGCTCCGGGGCGCGGGGGATTCAGGCGGGGCGCGGGGAATCCCGAAAGCCCGCACAAGGACCCTGCGCGGGCAGCGTATTTGACGCAATTTCTAAGAAGCGCATGTTGCTCTCGCGGCTTGTTGTGTGCGAGTGAGTTGTGTAAAGCTGAACCACTCGTGCGGGGCGCAATGGCCGGGCCGCATTACCCCTTCGGTGATCCGGGGCCGGTACGCGTCCGGCGAATTCGCCTCCCTCGCACCCGCCCCGAAAGGTACGTGCCAATCCCGCGGCCCTTTCGGTGACATGAAATTCTGTGTGCTCACGCGCGCGTGGGAAGGAATCCGTTCAGTGCCCACCCCCCACCCTCCTCGTCCGCCCTTTACCCCGCCCGGCGGGGATCCCGGAGAGTCCGACGAGACCCTCGCTCTCCGGATGAGGGGCGGCCCGGACGCCGAGGTCGCCCAGTCGACCGCGCTGCTCATGGCGCGGCACTGGCAGCCGGTGCACGCCTACGCGGCGATCTGTCTGGCCTCCTCGGCGCAGATCGCCGCGATGGTCACCGGGGCCGCGTTCCACCAGGTCTTCGACCGGCTCAACCTGGGCGAACCGGCCACCGCGCTGCGCCCCCGGCTGCTGGTGACCGTGCGGGACACCGTCCGGCACTGGGCGGAGGCGGACCGAACAGCCGTAGTTCTGCCGGAGTTGCAGAAACCCGCCGGCGGGCGCGGTATGCGCGCCGCCAAGTCCATGACGGCCGAGAACCGCGAACTGGCCCAGCGGGCGTTCCAGTCCCTTCCCCCGGACGCGCAGTGCCTGCTCTGGCACACCGAGGTAGAGGCGGAGCCCGTCTTCGTCCCTGCGGGCCTGCTGGGTCTGGACCTCGACACCGCGTCGGCCGTGCTGGAGCAGGCTCAGGAGAAATTCCGCCAGGGCTGCGTACGCGCCCACCGGGAACTGGCGCCGACCGACGAATGCCGTTTCTACAACCGGCTTCTCGACGTTCCCATGCGCCGTGGCGGCGGCCTGCTGCCGGATGTCCAGCAACATCTGTCGGAGTGCCGCTACTGCCGTTCCGCCGCCGAACAACTCGGCCACTTCGAGGGCGGCCTGGGAACCCTGCTCGCCGAGGCGGTGCTCGGCTGGGGCGCCCGCCGTTACGTCGACTCGCGCCCGGGACGCTCCGCCCAGCCCGGTGCCCGCACCCGAGGCTCCGCCCGGCACGGTGGCGGAGGCTCGCGCCGCGCGGGCGGCCGGAGCATTCTGGCCCGCATCCCTGTGCCGGCCCGGCGGGCGGCGCCGGACGAGGGACGCTCGCCCCGGGCGCTGCGCACCGGCGTCGGTCTGGCCTCGGCCGGAGTTCTGACGAGCCTGCTGGTCGTCGGCCTCTGGACGGGCGACGACGGCGGCGTCGACCCGGCCGCCTCCACCAGCGTCAGCGGCGGCCGGGGCACGGCCCCCGGCGCCGACTCCTCGCTGCCGCCCGCCGTCTCCACCGCCCCACCGGGCAGCGCCCAACTGCCCACCGCGCAGCGGCAGACCAGACTGCGCAACATCGCCGCCGACCTGTGCCTGGACTTCGCCGGCGCGGCCCAGCCGGGGACGGCCGTCGAACTCGCGCAGTGCTCCTCGGCCTGGACCCAGCAGTGGGCGTACGAGAATGACGGGCTGGTGCGCAGCGTCGCCGATCCGGCACTGTGTCTGGACTCGCGCGCGGACGCCGGTGTCGTCGTCCTCGGGGTCTGCGCGCGGGAGAAGGACGCCCGGGGTGACGACGTGCGCTACGACCTCACCGTGCAGGGCGAGTTGCTGCCCCGCTGGGACGAGACCCTCGCGCTCGCCACGGCCGGCGAGAACCCGGGCGCCGACCTCGTCGTCAAGGCCCGTGACAGGTCCGCCGGCCAGCGCTGGCTGACCGATGTGGCCTCGGCCGCCCCGGGTTCGCTGTCGATCACCGGCAGCGACGGCCCGACCGCGCGACCCGTCGAGCTCTCGGAACGGACGGCCTAGGTCCGCTGTCCGGTACCACGCCGGGCGGCCTCGCGGTCCCCGTGTCGGCCGGGGCCGGGCGCCGGGTGCCGTGCGGCTTCACCGCCGTCACCGCCGTCGGCGGCGACGGCTGCGTACGGGCGGCTCCTACGGCTGGAGGGGCTTGGGACACGAGTCGTTCGACTGTGTCATCGTCCATCCGTTGCCGAGCACGCGGACGCTCGTGGGTGCGGCGCTGTGCAGCGCGGGGTCGGCAGGAGCCGCGGAGTCACCGGCACCGGTCGGGTCCGCGTTCGCGGGCACCGGGTTGTACGACAGCTGGGCCACCGTGCACGCCAACTGCAGCATGGCCAGGTGGCTCAGGGGCGGGACGTCCTCGAGGAGCCGGACGGAGAAGGTGTTGTCGCCGCCGAGCGTCACATCCGGTGCCTTCGTCAGGCGGGGCAGTCGGGTGGTCGCGGTCACGGCCTCGCCCCTGGTCGGTCCGTCGAACAGCAGGCTCACGACGGCTCCGAAGTTCCCAGGGTCGCCGACCTTGCGCGGATACGGCTTCAGATCACCGTTGCGCAGGAAATAGAACGGGACGGCGGCCGGGGCCGAGGGCTCGGGGGAGGCCGGCCCGCTCGCCGGGGCGCCGGCCTCGATGACGTCGGACGGAGGGACTCCGCACGACGCCGCCGTGAGCGCGGCCGTGAGTCCGACCAGCAGCGCCACTGTGCGCGAGCCCGCCGTGCGCGAGCCTCCCTTGCGCGAGCCCGCCGTGCGTGGGCCCGCCCTGCGTGGGCCCCTCACCGGGCACCCGCCACGGTGTCGTCGGCGGCCGCGGAGTCACGGCGCAGGGGGAGTTCGACCGTGAACACCGCGCCGCCGCCGGGCAGGTTCGCCGCACGGACACGTCCTCCATGCAGGCGCACGTTCTCCGCCGTGATGGCCAGACCCAGCCCGCTGCTCTCGCTTCTGGTCCGCGAGGTGCTCGCCTTGTAGAAGCGTTCGAAGACATGCGGCACGGCTTCCTCGGCGATCCCCGGTCCGCTGTCGGTCACCTCGATGACGGCCCAGGCCACGTCCGCTCCCTCCTGCCGCACGTCCAGGGTCAGCCGTACCGGCGGCGCCCCGTGCCGCAGCGCGTTGCCGACCAGATTGGCGACCACGACGTCGAGTCGGCGCGGATCCACGCGCGTACGGAGCACACCGGGCCGGGGCAGGCGGGTCTCCACCCGGTCCCGCCACCCCCGCGAGGCGAGGGTGCGCTGTACGGACTCGGCCAAGTCGATCTCGTCCAGGTTGAGTTCGGCCGCGCCCGCGTCGAAGCGGGAGATCTCCATCAGGTCCTCCACCAGCCCGCCGAGCCGACTGGTTCCCTCGCTGATGAGCCGCAGCGCGTCGCCGGTCTCCTGGCCCAGGTGCGGTGCCTTCTCGTCCAGCACGTCGGTGACCGCCGACATCGCCGCCAGCGGTGTCCGCAGTTCGTGGGAGACGTCCGCGACGAAGCGGCGCGCCTGGGCCTCCAGGCGGCGCAGTTCCGCGACCGACCGCTCCAGCGCGGCCGCCGTGTCGTTGAAGGACTGTGAGAGGTCGGCCAGTTCGTCGGAGCCGTCGACGGCCAGCCGGACGTCGAGGTGCCCCTCGGCCATCCGGCGCGTCGCCCCGCGCAACGCCCGCACGGGTCGCAGTACGCCGCTCGCGGCCAGCAACGCCAGGACGACGGCGAGGCCCAGCGCCACCAGGGTGGCGTGCTCGATGGCACTGACCATCGCCTTGACGTAGGCCTCTTCGGTGTCCTGCGGCACCACCAGGTACATCACGAGCCCGGAGAGCTTGGCCTCCGCCCCCTCGCCGTCGAGGTACGTGACCGGCATCCCGACGACGAGACAGGGATGCCCGTCGGCGTTCACCCGCTGGAACACCGCGGCGCGTCGGGTCTGCACGGACCGGCGCAGTTGCGGGCTCACCTTGTCGAAGTCGGCACTCGGCGCGTAGGCGCGGAGGCTGCCGTAGGTGGCCAGGACCCGCCACCCTTGTGACGGGTTGGCCTGGAGCACCTGGTTCACCGCCGCCTGCAACTGCGACCGGCTCGGCGGCAGGGGAGTGTAGAGCGCCACGTCGTCGACGCCGGCCCGGAACTGCCGGATGACGGAATCCTGGCTCTGCTGCAACACGCCCGTGCGGGCCTCCCGGAAGGCGAGGGCTCCGGTGCTCAGGGCGCTGGCCACAGCCACCAGGGCGAAGGCCACCACCAGGCGGAAGCGCAGCCCCCGCAGCGGAAGCGGGACCCGCGCCAGGGCCCTCCGCGGTGACCGCGCCGATCCGGGGCCCCGCCCGGTCGCGGCGGCCTCGCGGTCGCGTCCGGCGGCTCGGGTCCGCAGGGATCTCCGGCCGCTCACGGCGTACCGAAGCGGTAACCGAAGCCGCGTACGGTCTGGATGTGGCGGGTATCCCCGCCCAGCTCACCGAGCTTGCCGCGCAGTCGTTTCACGCAGGCGTCCACGAGCCGTATGTCGCCGTGGTAACTGTGCTCCCAGACGGCTTCGAGCAGCTGCTGGCGGCTGAACACCTGGCCGGGCGAGGCCGACAGGGTCAGCAGCAGCCGAAGCTCGGAAGGGGCGAGCGCGACGGGTTCACCACGGTGGGTCACCTGGAGCCCGGCGCGGTCGACGACCAGCTCGCCGTGCACCTGCGGCCGCGGCCGGACGGAGTCCGGGACCGGGGCGTCCTGCCTGCGCAGCACGGCCCGTATTCGCGCGTCGAGCACCCGGGCCTGCACGGGCTTGACGACGTAGTCGTCCGCGCCGGCCTCCAGCCCGACGACCACGTCGATGTCGTCCCCCTTGGCGGTCACCATGATGATCGGAACCTGCTCGCGATCCCTGATCCGCCGGCAGACGTCGAGGCCGGAGATGCCGGGCAGCATGAGGTCGAGCACGACGACGTCCGGGCGGAAGGGGCGGAGCTGTTCCAATCCCTCTTCACCCGTTCCGGCGGCGTGGACCTCGTGCCCCTGATGTCGGAGCGCCAACTGGACGGCCTTACGGACATCTGGGTCGTCTTCGACAATCAGGACTCGGGGCACGTCGACAGTGTAGGCAGATCGTGTTCGGTGCCCGTCCTGAGCGAAGGCTCCGCTCGGGAGCTGTTACAGAAGGGTCATAAGGGGGCGGGCGTGCGAGTGGCGCCCCGGCCGGGGCGGAAGTACGCGTTATCGATTCGAGACCATTCGAACCAGGGGCCATCATCTGGCCCGGCCAGCCTGAGCTGCCATGCAATCGGTACGAGAGCGGGAATCCGCATCGCCCGCCGGCAGCGACGAGTCCCCGCGCCGCGGTGGCCGTCGACAACGGTCCTCCCGCCAGGGCCGGCGCCGGACCTCCCACCGCCGGGGCCGCCCGCGCCGCCGGGGCCGGAGCCTGCTGATCGGCACACTGGTGGCCGCCGGCCTGCTCGGCTCCGCGATGTTCGTCCTGGACGGCGGGCGGAAAGAGGAGTCGAGCGGTGCGGCGCACCCGCGGAGCAGGGTGCACACCACGCCCACGCCCACCCCGGCCTCCACTCCCACCCCGACGCCCACGCCGACTCCGACTCCGACGGAGATCGAGATCCCCTCGACCGGCAGCGGCACGTTCGTCGCCGCGCGCACCGACGGCGCGAAGGTGGGGCATGGTCCGCGTCCGCTCCGCTACGTGGTGGAGGTCGAGACCGGGCTCGACGTCTCGCCGGCCCAGGCGGCGAACGAGATAGCCGGGATACTCGCCGCTCCCCGGGGCTGGACCCACGACCGGGCCCGTTCCTTCCAGCTGGTGCGCGAGGGGCAGTCCTACGACCTCAAGGTGAGGATCGCGACACCGGGAACGGCGGACGCCCTGTGCTGGGCGGGCATCCATCAGGACACCAAGGGTGAGTACAACTGCGAGATCCCCGGCGGGGTGGTGGTCAACCTCAGGCGCTGGGCCGAGGGTTCACCGACGTTCGACGGTTCGATCCATGACTACCGGGCGCTGATCATCAACCACGAGATGGGGCATTTCCTGGGCTACCCCCACATGACCTGCGCGGGCCCCGGGCGACCGGCCCCCGTGATGATGCAGCAGATCAAGGGCCTGCACGGCTGCGTCGCCAACGCCTGGCCCTACGACAGGAGCGGTGAGCTCGTCGCCGGGCCGCATGTGCCGTGAACCGGCGTCACGGCAGAGCGTCGACGTTCCGCGCCGCCGGGACATCGGCCGCGCGCCAGGGCCTGTCCGGCCGATCAGGTCCGCGGCACGATCGGCCGGACAGGACTCACCGGGCCCCGCCGCCCGCGGTCACACGGTGTCCTCGACGAGGTCCGCGGCGCCGACGTCGGCGGGGCGCGAGTGCCCCGACAGGGCGAGGGTGAGGTCCAGTTCGGCGAGCAGACAGCGGATCACGTGCTCGACGCCGGACTGGCCGTCGAGGCCGAGCCCGTAGGCGTAGGGGCGACCGACCAGGACGGCCCGCGCGCCGAGGGCGAGCGCCTTCACGATGTCGTCGCCGGTGCGGATGCCGCTGTCGAACAGGACGGTGAGCCGGTCGCCGACCGCCTCGGCGACGCGGGGCAGCGCGTCGGCCGCGGCCACCGAACCGGCCACCTGCCGGCCGCCGTGGTTCGACACCACGACTCCGTCCATGCCGGCGTCGGCGGCGAGCCGGGCGTCGTCCGGGTGCAGGACGCCCTTCAGCACGATCGGGCCGTCCCAGTTCTCGCGCAGGAACGCCAGGTCCGGCCAGGTCTTGCCGGGGTCAGCGAACATGCCGACGAAGTGCATCACCGCCGCGTTCGGATCCTCGTGCACCGGCTTGGCCAAGCCCGCCCGGAAGGCCGGGTCGGAGAAGTAGTTGGCGGTGCCCACGCCGTGCAGGAACGGCAGGTACGCCTGGTCGAGGTCGCGCGGCCGCCAGGCCAGCAGCGGGGTGTCCAGCGTGACGAACAGCGCCGTGTACCCGGCCGCTTTCGCCCGGTTCAAGAAGCTCCGGGTGACCTCGCGGTCCTTGGCCCAGTACAGCTGGAACCAGCGCTCGGCGTCGCCCATCGCCTCCGCGACCTGTTCCATGGGTGTGCTGGACGCCGAGGACAGGATGTACGGCACGCCCTGTGCGGCGGCGGCCCGGGCGGCGGCGGGCTCGGCGTCCGGATGCATGATCGACAGCACGCCGACCGGCGCCAGGGCGAGGGGCGCGGGCAGCGAGCGGCCCAGAATCTCCACCGACAGATCGCGCTCGTGCACGTCCCGCAGCATGCGCGGCACGATCCGGCGGCGTGCCAGGGCCGCCCGGTTGGCGCGGGCCGTACTGCCGTCGCCCGCGCTGCCCGCCACATAGCCGACCGGGCCGGGGCCGAGCCGCTGCTCGGTCAGCTCCTCCAGCCGGGTCAGATCGGTGGGCAGCCGGGGGACCGCACCCGTCATCCCGTTGAGATAGATCTCGTACTGGAAGTCCGCCCAGTGCTTCGCCATCCGTACGTCCGCCTCTCGTCGTCGAGCATGCGCTGCACGCCGACCATACTCGCGAGTACGGACCCGTCCGCAGGCCAGGGGCCGGACCGTGGTTCAGAGGCCGGACCGTGCTCCAGGAGCCGGACCGTGCTCCAGGAGCCGTCGGCCGACTCGTACAGGACGCGGGCGAGTTGGCGAGGCTGCGCACCACCCGGCGCGGCCGGTCGCCGATCCGCTCGGCCGACGGACGGGTAGGCCGGAGCAGCTGTGTCCGACCAGGACCGACGTCGCGGAGGGGTCCGACAACGGGTACGGCCGTCGCCGCGCTCACTCCTCGTCGGCCCGGTGGTCCTCCCGGTGTTCGTCGTGCTCGTCGTGCTCGGTGTCCGGTCCCTGCGCCCGTACCCGCTGGACGTGTTCGAGGGAGTCCCGCAGTTCGGCGAGCCAGTCGTCGGTGTGGCGCTCGACCAGGCGTACGCACCAGGCCAGGGCGTCGCTGCGGCTGCGGGCGACCCCGCCGGCGATCAGGGTGTCGAGGACCGCGCGCTCGGGCTGCCGCAGCCGGGTCATCACGGGCGCGGCGACATGCGTGAACAGGGCGCGCTCCGCCCCGCACCGCACACCCCAGGAGACCTTGCGGCCGAACCGGTGCTCGGCCTCGCCCGCCACCGCCATGCGGACCTCGCGGGTGCGTTCGCGGAACTCCTGGATCCGGCTGCGTACCGCGGCCTCCCGCTCGACGGGCGGGGCGTCCTCGGTCAACCCCGGTTCGGGTATCCGGCCGATCACGGTGATCTCCTCGCGGTCGACCGTCACCTCGGTCAGCTCCTCGAAGAGATCGTCGGGCAGACGGCCGGCGAACCAGCCGCGAAGCTTCTCCCGCTGCTCTGTCGTAATCATGTAATGACGATTACTCCGTTCAAAGATGAACGCAAGGGGCTGCGAAGGAGTCCGCCGAGAGCGGAAGCGGAATGTTTCAGGACGATTAACGAGCGGGTGGAATCAGGCCATCTGGCCAGTTCGACGGAGCGGGAGCCGTGCGATTGCGCGGTCGGCGCGTTCGAATTCCGTGACTTCACGCCACTGATTCAATACGCAATGTTACTGAAACCTGTGGGTTGGATGTGTGTTTCGGCGGCGGACTCGGCAGACTCGCGCTCGCCGCCGTGGCACCCACCGGGTCGCGGCCGGCACCTCCTCGAATCGAGCGGAAGGATGCACACAATGCGGAACACCGCGCGTCTGGCAGCAACCATCGGTCTTACCGCCGCCGCCGTCTGCGGACCCCTCACCGGGGCCTCCGTGGCCGCCCAGGACGCCACCCCGACCTCGCTCTACGCCCCGTCCGCCCTGGTGCTCACCATGGGTCACGGCGAGAGCGCCGCCGTCTCGAGCCCGGCGCGGGCGGTCACTCTGACCTGCGCCCCGACGGCGTCGGGCACCCATCCCACGGCCGCCCTGGCCTGCGCGGAACTACGGTCCACCGGAGGCGACTTCGACGCCCTGGTGAGTAGAGACGACGTGCAGTGCACCAAGCAGTACCACCCCGTCGTCGTCACGGTGGACGGCGTCTGGCAGGGCAAGCGCGTCTCCTACGAGCGCACCTTCGCCAACGAGTGCGTGAAGAACTCCTACGGGACCAGCGTGTTCGAGTTCTGAATGGACCGGGATCGTACGGCCCCGTGAGCGATACGAGCGGCCCGCAGGTGGGGAGTGCGAGCCCCAGTCGCGGGAGCCGTGCGATCTCGCACCGGGGGCCGGCCGGGCGGAGT